>CAZHBA010000066.1:0-66964 GCA_964530225.1 uncultured Rhodospirillaceae bacterium
CCTTAGGATTTTTCCTCGCGGACTATCTATCCCTGCCCGCACGCCTGTCGATGCTGGGTGAAGTCTTGCGTCCGCGCCGTGATTCGGACGCCGACGAAACGCTCTACGATTTTACCCGGCGCAGATTTGGCGACGAATTCGCCCGTAAGGTAATGGAGCCCCTGGCTGCCGGTCTTTTTATGGGCGACTCCAAAGCGCTTTCGGTCGGCGCAGTGTTTCCCAGGCTGGTTGAATTTGAGCAGAAATACGGTTCCGTAACTCGTGCCGTCCTCAACGCCAAACGGGGAAGCCAGCCGAGTGGGCGGCTTTTTTCATGGCCAGGTGGGATGGGCACGCTACCGCATCAACTGGCTCTGCTCCTCGGAGCGCGGATACACACCGAGACGACGGTCAAGAAGATCACCCCTCTCGGGTCCGGATTCGAAGTGGAAACCGTCTTTTCCGGTAAAATAAGAGCACAATCGGTTATTTTGGCCGTTCAGCCCCATGTTGCGGCTGTGCTTCTGGAAACCCTGGAACCGGAAACCTGTAATGCTGTTGGCGAGATCGCAGCACCGCCTATCGGCGTCGTCTATCTGGGATACCGGCGCGAGCAGGTTTCTCACCCGCTCGACGGCTTGGGATTTCTGAGTACCAAAGATGACGACCGGGCGATTTCAGGCGCGCAGTTCTGCTCGACGATGTTCGCGGGACGCGCGCCGAACGGATATGTCTCGATTTCCTGCTATATCGGTGGTGCCCGCAACCCCGCATTAGCCAGCTTGCCGGACAAGGAGATAGTTGGACTAGTGCATAACGAGCTGTCAGACGTGCTCGGGATCAAAGGCTTACCGGTTCTGTCCCGGGTGCGCCACTGGTCGCGCGGTCTGCCGCAATACGATCTTGGCCATTTGGACCGGCGAGAGGTCATAGAAAGCGCGAACAGCAGGTTACCCGGCCTGATTTTGACGGGAAACTATCTGCAAGGTGTCTCAATCACCAATTGCCTGGTTTCGGCGCGCAAGGCGGCGCAAATGGCGGATGATCTGCTGACCGGGCGGAATAAGCGTCGCACGCAGTACTCCATCGAAGGTCGGCGTTGTCACGTTAAGTGAACCGATGCGGTAGTGTAGCTTCTATCGATGCGACTTCTACCGTTCAAGTGCCATCGATTTCCGCCCGAGATCATCCGCTACTCAATACACCTTCCACCACCAACGTCACCTTCTCAAGCGATCGACCTATAAACGGTTTCGTGTCCACTTCATCCGAAGCGTGGGAGTGTGCGTTAGCGACAGCTTGACCCGCCAGAAACCATAATTTTCCTCGACTGCGTCAAGTGAACGTGGCAACCCCGGTAAAGTTCCCAAATACCTCAATACCCTGTAATTGTGTCTGGGATGCAAAGGAGGGTGATAATTTTTTTCAATTATGCCCGCGACGCAAAAGGGATCGAAAAGGTTCTTGCGGAACTGTGGCCTACGTATCAAACTGATATTGGGCGTGATTTAGCCCTGAGCGTGCTTGACTGCACAAGTAATTTGTGGCGAACGGAAAATTTTCTCTACAAATATATTGCTGCGTCGAGTTTTATTTGGATATGCCTAGTAGGTATAATAATAAATAAAGTAATGACCTAAGGGGAGATAGTAATGGATAAATTTCTTAAAGCTATCGTCGTTGCCGGTGTTGCGGTTGGTATGGCGTCTGTGTCAGCCATTGCCGAAACGCCGAAGCGCGGTGGCACCTTTGAGTATGGAGTAAAAGCGGGAATTCCAACCTATGACCTGCAGGGTTCCGGGTCTTATGGAACGCTGCATCGTACGGAACAGCACTACTCCTTGCTTGTAACCTTCGACTGGAAGAATTTTCCAAAAATCACTGGTGACGTCGCCGAGAGTTGGAAAATCTCCGATGACAACCTCACGTACACGTTTAAAATTCGCAAGGGAATCAAGTTCCACGATGGGACCCCGCTGACGTCCGCCGACGTTCTTGCAAGCTTCAACCGGCTAAAGGCGCCAAAAGAAGGCATTATCTCGCCGCGGAAGGCATACTTTGCTTCAGTCGCACATTTTTCCGCGCCGGATCCCTTCACGTTTGTGGTGAAGTTTAGCCAGCCTTTTGCTTTCGGTCTTAATCTGTTTGCGACGCCTTACAACGCGATTTATGCCAAGCACGATATCGAAAAAGAAGGCAACTGGCATCACAAGAACATTAATGGCACTGGGCCCTTCCGTTTTGTCGAGCATCAGCCGGGCAAAAAATGGGTCGCCAAGAGGTACGAAGATTATCATTTTGACGATGTCTATCTCGACGGCACGATAGCTTACAAAATCAAAAACATCACCGAACCGATGATTGGTGGACAGATCATGGCGGAGATGCGCAGCGTTTCGCCACCGGAGAAAGCCAATCTGCAAAAACGGATGGGTAATAAGGTTGCGTTCCACGAAAAGCCGACCTTGTCGGTTTGGATGGTTACGCTGAACTCTCGTCTGGAGAAATTTAAGGACAAAAGGATTCGGCATGCTTTGACTTTGTGCCTAGATAGGCATGCCGGTCTTAATGCGCTTTCCAAAATTACTGTAACGACCCGGCGCACCGGCTACATGTTGTTCGGCACGCAATTCGCTCAAGATGATTCCGAGCTCGACAAACAGATAGGCTTCTCGCCGGACATCAAGGCAAGCCGTGCCAAGGCGCGTCAGTTGCTCAAGGAAGCTGGTGCCGAAGGGCTCGAGTTTGGATACAGCAATCGCGGTGTGGCCCATCCATACGACCAGATTGGTATTTGGCTTATGGATAACTGGAAAAAGTGCGGCCTAAAGCCAACAATGGAAACCAATCCTACGGCTAAATACAAAAGTAAGCGGACCAAGGGTGGTTTCGATGCCACGATCGACTGGAATGCGAGCTTCTTGCCGCATCCGATGTTGATGCTCAGTAAGTACCAGTCTTACAGCTTTAATCCGCTGAACTACTCGTTTAAGGAAAATCCGGAAGTCGACAAGCTGTATAAGGCCATGAACGCAGAAATGGATCCTGCAAAGCTGAAAAAGATGGCGGCTAAAATCGAGAATATGGTTCTTGATGATGCCTGGTTCCTTCCTCTCGGGTATTTTGCCAGGTCGGTGCCAATGCTTTCTAAGATTAAGGGATACCACATCACCTTTACGCACGCTGCCAACAACGATTGGCGTGGAATGTGGATCGACGAGTAAGGGACGTCAAAGGGGGGCTGGTAGAATATCTGCCAGCCCTTTTTGGCTAACTCATTATTCATAAAGAGAAATTTGGAAGCTGAGGTTAGGGCAGCTTGCTCTGGCTTTTTGGTTGCCAGATAGCGTTAAGATCGTTTGGGTGATGTCTGATAATATCATGTCCGAAAATGAAGTCCTGCTCGATGTCGAGGATCTCGGCGTTGAGTTCCGCACAGCAGCTGGCGTTGTCAGAGCTGTCGATGGGGTAAGTTTTCAAGTTCGCCGTGGAGAATTTTTGGCCATCGTGGGCGAATCCGGCTGCGGAAAATCGGTCACGGCTCTCTCCTTAATGAGATTGCTGCCCAAGAAAACCGCAGATGTTAACGCCAAAAAAATAAATTTCGATGGCTTGGATCTAAGCACGTTGCCGGAACCGGAAATGCGGGCCTTACGGGGACGCCATATTTCCATGATTTTCCAAGAGCCGATGACAAGTTTGAATCCCGTTCTGACAATTGGAGACCAACTTACGGAGCCGCTGATTACGCATCTTGAAATGGGACGCGCGGACGCTAAACAGCGGGCGGTAGAGCTGCTAAATATGGTGGGCATTCCAGATGCTGCCAGGCGCCTGCGTCAATATCCGCATCAATTCTCTGGCGGAATGAGGCAGCGGGCGATGATCGCGATCGGCCTGGCATGTGAGCCGAAACTGATAATTGCCGATGAGCCGACGACGGCATTGGATGTGACAATCCAGGCGCAAATTTTGGAATTGCTGAAAGACATATCCGAGCGCTTGGGCATCGCGGTCATATTGATAACCCATAATTTGGGCGTGGTTGCGGCTTACGCGGACCGGGTCAATGTGATGTACGCCGCGAGGGTAATCGAGCGGGGGCCGGCCGAGGTGATTTTTAGAACGCCAGCACACCCCTATACGGTCGGATTGATGCGGTCCGTTCCTCGATTGGACAAGCCGCGCGTCGGTAGACTGGCTACAATTGAAGGAATGCCGCCCAACCTTCTTGCGCCGCCTTCTGGATGTCGATTTAGAGACCGGTGTCCGATCGTCGATGCGGCGTGTGAGAAGGAACCCCCCACAAGCCAAATTTCTGGTCTCGATGGTGGGCACACGGTTGCTTGTTGGCTTTCCGACCATGTTTTGGATAACGCGGAAACTTTATATGGCTCTGAAACCGCTATAGCAGCAGGGCGCGTTGAGCACGGCGAAAATGTTTTGCTGAGCGTAGATGGATTAAAGCAATACTTTAAAATTTCCATCCGCGAGGGTTTGAAAACCCACAAAATAGATATTAAGGCCGTCGACGATATCTCGTTTGATGTCCGTGCGGGCGAGACTGTCGGATTGGTGGGGGAATCGGGATGTGGAAAAACATCCGCGGGAAGAGCGATCCTGCATTTAAATAATCCGACAGAAGGTCAGATAGAATTCGACGGAACCCTTCTCAACGGAGGAAACATTGCGGCTGTGCGCCGAGATATGCAGGTAATCTTTCAGGATCCCTTCTCGTCTCTTAATCCGCGGATGAAGATAGGTCAGATTCTTGGAGAACCTCTGAAGGTGCATGGCTTAAGAGACGGAAAAAAAGCACGACTGAGTCGGGTTTCGGAACTTCTCGTCCAGGTAGGCTTGTACCCATATATGGCCGACCGCTACCCGCACGAGTTGTCAGGCGGTCAGCGGCAGCGGGTGGGAATTGCACGCGCGCTCGCGTTAGAGCCAAGGATGATCATCTGCGATGAACCGGTGTCGGCACTCGATGTTTCGGTGCAGGCGCAAATTATGAATCTGCTTGAAGACTTGCAGCGAAATTTGCGGCTCGCTTACGTATTTATTGCGCACGACCTCGCCGTTGTTCGTCACATTTCCCATAGAGTAATCGTTATGTATTTGGGTAAAGTGATGGAAGTTGGAGAAGGGGATTCGCTTTATGAAAATCCGCAACATCCTTACACAAAGGCATTGCTGGATGCCGCACCGGTCCCAGATCCGCAAATCGAGCGCCGCCGCAAGCGTACTATTCTCGAAGGCGATATCCCTTCGCCGCTTAATCCCCCCAGCGGATGTGTCTTTTCCACGCGGTGCCCCGAAGCATCTAATGAATGTAAGGGCGTCGTACCAGCGCTTAATGCGTTTTGCGACGATCACTCGGTTGCATGTATTAAAACAGGAAGCGCTATCTAGATGCTGCAATATACGGTTCATCGACTGCTTCTAGTTATTCCAACACTCATTGCTGTCGCAATGTTGGTATTTTTTTTGGTCCGAGTGGTACCGGGAGATGTTATCGAAGTTAAGCTAACGGGAGAGTTTGGCGACGTAACTCCAGAGCAGATCTACAAGGAGAGAGTGCGTTTAGGCCTGGAGGACCCTCTGTCCATCCAGTTCGTAAAATTTATGGTCGGCCTGCCGCAAGGCGATCTTGGTATATCGTTGGTGACCGAGCGGCCAGTTATGCACGAAATCGGTGGACGTATTGGTATATCAATCGAATTAGCTGCCTATGCAACGATTTTATCGGTGCTGATAGCATTCCCGCTTGGAACCCTTGCCGCTTTATACCGGGGCAGTTGGTTTGATTATTTAATAAGGATTGTCACTATAGGGGGGCTTGCTGTTCCATCGTTTTGGTTCGGCATGCTCATCATAATGGCGCTACTGGCGTTTGTCGGAACGCTGCCCTCGTTAGACACGAAGAGTATTTTCGAGGAGCCTTTGGCGAATCTCTACACTCTCCTCTGGCCGGCGTTGAGCGTGGGATACCGATACGCTGCGGTCACGGCGCGTATGCTTAGATCGTCAATTTTGGAGGTTTTGTCGGAAGATTACATTCGGACCGCCAGGGCAAAAGGCCTGTTCGAGCGCGTTGTGATCGTCAAACACGGTCTCCGAAATGCTCTACTTCCCACGGTGACAGTTGTTGGGTTGGAGTTTGCGTTCCTGATCGGCGGGTTGGTGGTGACCGAACAGGTCTTCAATATAAATGGAATTGGCAAACTATTTGTCGAGGCAGTGCAATTCAATGATCTGACGATGTTGCAGGGTCTTGTTCTTGTGGTCGCCACAAGCTTCGTGTTGATCAATGTCGTAGTGGACCTGCTGTATGCCACTCTCGATCCACGCATTAGATATAACGGGTAGAAAAAATGGCACGGACAGCGATAACCGGTGCTGCGTCCGCAATAGCCGAAAATTTTGCTAGATCGGGTGAGACGGGCGGTCTTGCAGCCGGGTTTGCGGGTACACGCAGGCGGACTATCGTTGACTTTGTAATTCAACAGCCCTTGGGTGTGATCGGGCTTGTTATCATCGTAACTTTGTTCTTTGCGGCGATATTTGCCTCCACCGTCGCGCCTTATGATCCTGAAGCTGTTGATTTTATGGCGTCGCCAGCTCTCGGTGCTGGCCAGCCATCGAGTGAGCATTTATTGGGGGCGGATGCATTTGGCAGAGATATATTATCGCGTCTTATCTTCGGTGCCAGAACCGCGCTGTCTATTGGTTTCTTCTCGGCGTTTATTGGCTGCTCATTGGGAGCAATCATCGGCAGTGTGTCGGCATTTTGGGGGGGAAGGGCTGATATCTTTATTCAGCGGGCTATTGACCTCATGCTGTCGTTCCCCATCATCGTATTAGCTATTCTCGTTATCGCAATCGTCCCGAAAAACGTCGTATTTGGTATCGATATCAATGTCATCATCGCAATTTCAATTCCGTTTATTCCCAAATGCGCGCGCGTCATCCGTTCGGCGGCATTAAGTATTGTTACGTTGGCGTACATAGATGCGGCAAAGGCGGCGGGTTATAGCGAACGCCGCATCATATTTCGGCACATTCTCCCCAACGTCGTTGCGCCCTATTTAATTCTTATCACCGCCTATATCGGGCAGGCGATCTTGTTGGAAGCGAGTTTGTCGTTTCTTGGTTTGGGCGTGGTCGAGCCGACACCCTCTTGGGGCTTGATGCTTGCCGGCGTTAACTCAGACTATTACCTAACGGCGCCCTGGATGATTATTTTTCCAGGTCTGGCTGTTACGCTGGCCGTTTTTGCATTCAATCTTCTAGGCGATAGTATGCGCGATTGGCTCGATCCAAAATTGAAGATCTAAAGAGCCCGTCCCGTTGAAGTATTCAGTTTTAAACTGGTGGAAAATTAAACAGCTCGGCTGGATTTTCCACAAAGACCTGATACCTAATTTTTTCGTCTGGTATCCACCCCAGGACCATGTCCAGCAGAGCGACGTCATTGGGCATCGGTTTGAAGTACTGCGGGTGGGGCCAATCCGAACCCCATAACAACCGGTTTGGCGCTGTTTCGGTCAGCTTTGTTATGAACGGATAAGTATCGGCGAACGGGAAGTCTTCTTCAGCAGAAAAGCGCGGCGACAGTTTTACCCAGCATCTTCCGGTGTCGAGGCTTTTAAGAACGAAACCGAATTCAGCGCTATCAGCTCCCTTTTCCGCCGTTGGATATCCGGTGTGTTCCAAAACGAAGTTTCCCGGGGTGTTAAGTATCGCTTGTGCCCAGCCCTCTTGCAGGTCGGCGGTGCGAACTAGGTAATGGATCGACCAGCCAAAATCGCATAGCCGGTCTATCATTTTGGTATTGAGACTCTTTTCGGTCCGCCATGAAAATCTCACGCCGACGATCCCAAGGTCGGTTAATAGCAGCAGTTCCCTGTCAGTTATTTCATCCCACGGCATCGTAATGACGGATCTAAGTCTGTCCGGATACCGGCACTGCGCGTGGACCGCTATTTCATAATTTCGTTCGTACATCATCGACTGGACATGGAGACCGCGGGTTAGCCCAAGTCCGGCTTGCATCTTTTCCCAATCGGGGAATGTCGTGTCTTCAAACTGCAAATGGCTGAATACGTGCCCGTTCTTTAAGGGAAATTGGCTTTGTGGGCCGATAAAATGGAAATGACAGTCGCACGCCCCCGGCGGCAAAGTCAGTGTTGGCTTCGGGTAGGTGCGGTCGATCTTCGGAGAAAATGGCAGTTTCTGAGTTTCATCTTCCATGTCAAAACCATCTGTGCGTATCGTGAATTTGATGGTCAGGTCGCATAACTTGCGAACCGGACCGTTTGGGCGCGCGCTCTGAAGTCGGTCTTAACATTCACGACTGCCACACGGCCACGGTTGACTTCGGCCTGTGCTCGGTTCAAGGCCGGAATAATTTCATCGACGGTGTCGATATATTCTCCGTAACAGCCCAGTGCCTCTGCGATCTTCTCATATCGCATATAGCCAAGGTCGCGGCCGGCTTTGACCCCGTCCGGGTCTGCGGTCCAGCCCCCGTTAAGGCTTATAACCACTAAAACCGGAATGTTGTGACGGACGGCGGTATCGAGTTCCATGGCGTTCAAGTCCATGGAACCGTCGCCATGGAGTACGACAACTTGTTTATCCGGTTTGGCGAGCTTCGCACCGAGGCCAAAGGGTAGTCCTACGCCCATGGTTCCAAACGGACCCGAGTTAAGTCGGTGGCCGGGTTCGAATGTGGGGATCCATTGGCGCCCATAATTTAAAATTTCCTGACCATCAACGACAAGGATGGCGTCGCGGTTCAAAAAGTGTTTGATCCCATCACACAGCTGCAAGGGGTGGATAGGGTCGCCTTCTGGAGGTGTGTTAGAGCTGGGTTTTTGGCGCTTTTCCGCAGCCCCATTCTCAAGTTCGCCATGCCAGTCGGCAAAGCGTTGGGGGTTGGCGTCTTTCGGAAAGTTCTCGATTAATTGCTGGAGTACTGCTTTGCAGTCGCCGACAAGACCGATATCGACGTGCCGCGGCGATGAGGCAATGTCTTCGGCATCGATATCTATTCTGGCGATTTTTGCTGACGCGTTAAAGCGTGGGGGCGCGACGTGCCCGACGATATAGTTTAAACGCGTGCCAACGACGATAATTAAATCGGCCTCACGGAATGCCATGGAGCGCATGGTCAGCCATGAGTACTTGTGATCGTCGGGTAAAACGCCGCGGCCTTGAGGGGTTGTGAAAAAGGGGATACCCGTCGTTTCAACCAAGCTGGCTAGTTCATCCCAGGCGCGTGACCAAATGACACCACTGCCTGTGAGTAGAAGAGGTTTCTGGGAATTTTGAATTGCTTTTGTGAGTTCCCTAACTTTTAGCGGATCAGCAGGGGGCCGATGCTGCAGTATCGGCTTGCCGGATTTCTCCCACTTAATTTCGCCTTCATCGATGCTTTCGTGCAGCAGGTCTCCGGGAAAGTCGAGATAGACCGGACCGGGTTTTCCCGACATCGCGATTTCGAAGGCATTATGAACTTGTTCGGGGATCCGCGATAACTTGTAAACGCGCTCAGAATGTTTGGTCATCGGCTCCATGATCGCGATTTGGTCGATATCCTGGAACGCACCACGGCCGTATGTCGAAACCGAACTATCGCCGCCGCAAATTACCATGGGCGCACAATCGATAAAGGCGTTGGCGATTCCGGTGCACAGATTTATGACACCGGGCCCGCTTGCCGCCATGCAAACACTTGGTTTTTGTGTCAGCCGGCCCCAGGCATTTCCCATCATTGCGGCGGCCTGCTCGTGGCGCACATCTATGGGATTTATTCCCTCCTTTATGCAAAGTCCCTCGGCTTCGATCATGGGGCCGCCCATTAAAAAGAAGAGATGTTTAGTCCCTTCGTTTTTCAGGGATTTTGCTAAGATTTCTGATCCCGATAACATCGACATTTCGTACCTTTATTATTTTTGGTGAGGGGCATTTAATCGCTAGCCATAGGGATTGGCTGCTGGGAGGCGGTGTTGTTAGATGACCCCATCACTTTGATATTTCGAAATTTGTTCCGGGCTAAGATCTAGCCAGTTGCCAAGCACTTCACTGGCATTTTCACCGACAAGGGGGGCCGGCTTGATGCGCGCGAAGGCGCCATCATGCCTCACTGGCCACCCAACCATCTTGATAGTTCCCAGGGTGGGATGGTCTATAGTCTGTATCAGACCCCGATTTTGAAAGTCGGGATCGTTCATAAGGTCCTGAGTATCCCGCACGTCGCCGACTGGGATCTTTGCTTCGCCGATGATGTCCATGGCCTCCTTCTTGGTGCGAGTCATAGTCCATTCGGAAATTATCGCGTTGACCTCGTCCTCTCTTTCGACGCGGGCTTGTTGCGAGATAAATCGCGGGTCACCCTTTAAATCGGGCCGGCCGATTATGTCCAACAGGCGCTGAAACTGTTCCGGCACGCCAGGATGGCAATATAAGATGACGAAATCATTGGGGCCGTCGCCCTTCGTTGGAAAGACCCCTTGGGGCACCGTTGTACCGTTGACGCCCTTGGCGCCGTGCCGGCCACAAGCATTGCCCGTATGCTGGGTGTATGCCCATGCCAGTCGAATGTACGACATGCAAGAATCTTGCATGGCGACCTGCACGCGTTGACCCTGGCCTGTCCGGGCCGCGCGGTATAGCGCAGAAAGAATACTGATGGTTAGCGTCATGCCTGTCCCGGTGTCGCCGATACCAGGTCCGGGCTTGCACGGTTGACCGCCACGCTCGCCGGTAACGCTTAGAATGCCGCCAACCGCTTGAGCAATAGGGTCGTAGGACAAAAAGTTCTCGTATTCGCCGCCTTCGCCAAAACCTTTTACCTGGGCGTAAATCAGCTTCGGATTAATTTTTTCGGCGACGTCATATCCAAGACCCAGGCGATCAATGGTGCCGGGTGAAAGATTTTCGACAAAGATGTCAGCTTTTTCTATGAGCTGCTTTAGGAGCGTCAGCCCGTCTGGTGATTTGATATCCAGAGTAAGCGATTTTTTATTGGCATTGAACTGACAAAAGTACCAACTGTCTTTATCGGCATCGACCCGAGCGTACCCATACCGGGCCGGCTCCCCGTTCCCTGGCCGCTCGATCTTGACAACCTCCGCGCCAAGCCAAGCAAGAGCCTCCGTGCATGAGGGCCCAGCCTCATATTGGCTAAGGTCAACCACACGAACACCCTCTAAACAGCCGATTTCTGCGGTGTGTTGCTCGTGCCCGTTTGTATTGTTATCTGACAAGATGATCTCCCCGCGCCATTTTTTCTTATTCAACGTTTTTGATAACGTTGTTTGCACAGTGTGCAAGCATGGTCCACAGAGGTAAAGCCCAGCAGATCCAAATAGCCACGAAAGCGCCTTGCAAACTCGATGAAAGTCTTTGTTAAACAGGGAGTTCCGACAGAGGTGGGTTCGCTCGAGACAGCGTTCACCACCAATTTTCCGATTGGAATTCCCGACTAGTGCCCAACCGTCGCGTCGTGCCGGGCCGTCGCTACGCCGTAGACCGATGTCGATGCAGTGATAAACATATACGTGCCGTTACGCCCGCCGAAGGACAGGTTGGCGACCGCCTCGGGTAGCCTGATCTTACCGTAGAGTTCGCCGTCAGGCGCGTAGCAGTGCACGCCGTCGGCGGCGCTGGTCCACACATAGCCTTCGCTGTCGACGCGCAAGCCGTCGGGCACGCCGGGTACGATATCGACAAACAGGCGGCCGTTAGCCAGCGTGCGCCCATCGACCACGTCGAAGGCGCGAATATGGTGTGGCGCGTCGGTGTTAAAGCCCGGATCGTCGGCGCCCTTGATGGCTCCGCTGTCGGCGATATAGAGAGTTTTTTCGCCGGGCGAGAAGGCGAGGCCGTTGGGCTTGTCGAAATCGTCGGCGACGATGGTAAGCGCCCCGGTGTGCGCATCGGCGCGGAACACATAGTTTGCACCCAACTCGCTTTTGGCCTTGTAACCCTCGACGCTGCTGGCGATGCCATAGGGCGGGTCGGTAAACCACACCGCGTCGTCGGACGCCACCACAAGATCGTTAGGCGAATTGAGGCGCTTACCCTCGTAGCTGTCGGCGATCACCTGCACCGCGCCATCCTCGAAGCGGCGAATGACGCGCCGCCCGCCATGCTCGCAACTGACCAGGTGGCCGTTGCGGTCGCGGAAATGGCCGTTGGTAAATTCGGCTGGATTGAGGTATTCGCTGGCGCCCTCGCCTCGGCGCCAGGCCATCATGCGGTTGTTGGGGATATCGCTGAACAGCAGGGTTTCGGTCTCGGCGAACCACACCGGCCCTTCAGTCCACAGGTACCCGGTGCACAGTTGCTCCGGTGGTGTTTCGGTGTCGACGAAGTCGGCGAAATCCGGGTTGACAATTTGATAGCCTGCTTCCGCTGCCATGGCGTTCTCCTCCTGGGGTGTGACCGGCGTGATATTAGCGTAATCGCGTTTCCATGATGATTGCGTCAACGGGAATTTTCAGCTCGCCGAGCATCGTCGTGCCCTCATCATGGGAAGCGGATGTGACATTACCGAGGTCCGATTTGCGCAGTGCAGCTTTAATTTTTTCCAGTGGGTGCACGCGGAACCCACATTGGGTAAACGGCATGGCGTTAAGCGAGCCCGGCGAGCGGATGCTGAACACGGTGCGACCATCGGGTCTGAGCCAGTTGGCGATCTGGCCGAACAGGTCGGGTAGATTTTTGATGAAATAAAGCAGATTAACAACCATTAGCCCGTCCAGGCTAGCGGCCTCGACCGATGCGCTGCGGCAATTGCCATTGTGAATATCGACGCGCGAGGCGCCAGGGTTTTGGTCGCCCGCACCGTTATGGTGCTGTTGACCTCGTTTATTGCCGTGGCGATGGTTTCCGCGCCTTCGCTCGTGGGCCGCACCAGTTGGGCGATAATGCTACGCAGTGTCGTTTCGTCCATGAGTTACTTTTTCTCTTACGCGTCGGGCGGGATAATTTCCTGCACACAGACTTGGTCTACCAGATACTCCCGACCAATATCGTCCAGGTGGGCGCGCTTTTGGTCGTTAGTAATATCGGCTCCGATACCCTGGGTCATCGCCAGTACCAGCGAGTGGTCGCTCATGTCGAGCCAGAACCCGCGCCGCACCAGCTTGCCGTCGGCGTCGCGGGCGAACGGGTCGTCGGGGTTGGCGCCCAAATCGGGTTGGTAAAAATTTGCCATTGCGTCTTTATCTTTTCTGTTGGTGCCAGCTACGCCTGTTCACCCAGACTAAACTAAAGCATTTGTCGCGCACTTTCACTGGCTATGCGCAAGCGGCTAGACTGGTTTTATGACGTTGCCCGACGAACCCCACCACAACGCTATCGACGCTTATTCGCCGCGCGAGACCGCTGCGCTAGTCTGGGGGGGTGGGCGTGGCTAAGGCCCACCTGCCAGTGCTCGATACGCTGGTTCTGGGCGTTCTGGTCGGCGCTTTTATCGCCTTTGAGGCACGATTGATCTAGCCTGTCCTGCCGCAGCCTGATGCTGTTAAGCTTGGCACCACAACGAGGCGGAGGACATCGTGGCCGACGACACTTCCAATCTTTCGAACCGCAATCCGGACAAGATTACCCCGGTTATGCGTGCCAACATCGATAAGACACTGGCGCGCGCGCTAACTACGCTGAAAGCCAAGACCAACCCGGCCCATACCGCTGTGATCGTGGTCGATGTACAGAACGATTTCTGCGCCGAAGGCGGTATGCTCGACACCGAAGGCTTTGATCTGACACGCATCCAGACGATGGTGCCGCGGCTGGTCGATTTGATCGCCAAGGCGCGCGATGCCGGCTGCCTAATCGTCTACATCCAAACCATCTACAATGCCGAGATGAACCTGATGTCTGACGTCTGGCTGGAGCAGTCGCTACGCCAGTGGAAAGGGCGCTTCATCGAGTATCCGGTGTGCATGGAAGACGGCTGGGGTGGCGATTTCTACGACGGTATCGAACCGTGCCCCGGCGAGCCGATCATCCATAAACATCGTTATGGTGGTTTCATCGGCACTAATCTCGATATGGTGCTGCGCTCGAACGGTATCCGCTCGCTAATTATGACCGGCGCTATCACCAATGGCTGCGTCGAATCGACGGCGCGCGACGGCTTCTTCCACGACTATTACATCGTCTTTGCCGACGATTGCACTGGCACCGTGACGGAAGAGATGCACAATGCCACCCTGGTCAATATCGACCGCTGGTTCGGCCAGGTGGTGCAGGCCGAAGAGGTAATCGATTGCTGGCGTGAGACCGGCAAACTGGCCACCGAAGCGGTGGAGTAAGGACGCTCAGCCCAAATAGAACCAGGAGCTATCCTCGTTGACGCCGTAGAACGGCGTGAACCAGCCGGCCTTGGCCGACGGGCGGATGATCGGCGATACGGTCGTTCTCAAACTGTAGCGTGTAGTTATCGTCGGGCGCCGCCCCGGTGCTGCTACCCAGCCATACGGTGGCTAGCAGGGCGGCGCTCGCAAACCGGTGCGGCGTCGCTATGGATGCTGCTATCAGGTTAATTCGAAAGGATTGAAGCGGGCGTCGCGGTCGTAGGTATCGATGCCTTCGGCGCGCTTGAGCCAGCCGACGACGACATAGGTCAGTGGCGTGGCGAGTGCCTCGTAGCCGATTTTGACGGTGGCCTGCACCACGATCGTCATAATTAGCGCTTCGACCGGCAAAATGCCGCTAAAGGCGATGACGATAAAAATCGTCGAATCGAGGCCCTGGCCGATCACTGTCGAGCCGATGGTGCGAACCCACAGAAAACGACCCTCGGTCGCGATCTTGAGGCGGGAAAGGACGTAGGCGTTGGAGAACTCACCTACCAGATAGGCGACCAGCGACGCACCAAGGATGCGCGGCGTGGCGCCAAGGATAGTGTCGTAGGCCTCCTGCGCGTCCCAGAAGCCGGCAGCAGGCAGCACGCCGACCACGGCGAAGGTGGCGACAGCGAACAAATTTGCCCCAAATCCCAACCAGATTACCCGCCGGGCCTTGGCATAGCCGTACACTTCGGTCAGAACGTCGCCGATGATGTAGGTGATCGGGAAAATGATAATGGCGCTGGGTAGAATGAAATCGGCCACGGTGATCAGTTTGACCGCAGTGATATTGGAGACGATGAGGCAGGTAACGAATGCGACCGCGATCAGCATAAAGCGGCTGGAAACCTGGATTGGGGTAGTCGGCGGAGTCTGGTTCATGGTTTGCGGCTATTTTCGTTCGTTCGCAGGGCCTTGTGCCGCCTGCCGCTGCGCCTGTCAATTAAAGCTGATGCGATGAGAACCACTGATTTTGATTTCGAGCTGCCGCGCGAGCTGATTGCCCAGCGTCCCTCTGCGCCGCGCGACAGCGCCCGTCTGCTCGACGCAGGGGACGCGCTGCACGACCGGACCATTCGCGATCTGCCCGGCCTGTTGCAGCCTGGCGACCTGCTGGTGTTTAACGATACGAGGGTTATTCCGGCGCTGTTGGCTGGATGGGTGGGCGGAAAGAAGGTGAGCGTCACCCTGCATATGCTGGAAGGCGCGGACGTGTGGGCGTCGTTCGCTAAACCGGCCCGGCGGCTCACCGTTGGCGACCACATCGACTTCGGCGACAGATTTTTCGCCGAGGTGGCCAAAAAGCGCGAGCACGGCGAGATTTTGCTGCGCTTCAATCTGGTTGGCACCGACTTCCACGATGCCCTGCAGCGCTACGGTAGTGCGCCATTGCCACCCTATATTAAGCGGCCTGAAGCACCCGACGACCGGGATTGGGTGGATTATCAGACCATGTTCGCCGCGCATGACGGCGCGGTGGCCGCCCCCACAGCCGGGCTGCACTTCACGCCCGCGATCATGGCGGCACTGGCTGAAAGGGGGGTCGAAACTGCACCACTAACGCTGCATGTCGGCGCGGGCACCTTCCAGCCGGTGACCGTGGATAAGGTTGAAGACCACAAAATGTACGCCGAAATTGGCGAGATGTCGGCGGTGACCGCTGACGCCGTCAACGCCACCCATGCACGTGGCCGGCAGGTGGTGGCAGTCGGTACAACCTCGCTGCGCCTGCTCGAAAGCGCCGCTGACAACGATGGTACAGTCCATCCCTTTGCCGGTGATACGCGCCTATTCATAATCCCGGGTTACCGGTTCCGCGCCGTCGATTTGCTGTTGACAAACTTCCACCTGCCGTGCTCGACGCTCTTTATGCTGGTCTGTGCTTTTGCTGGCACAGACCACATGCGCGTCGCTTACGCTCATGCCATTGCGCAACGCTACCGTTTCTATTCCTATGGGGACGCAATGTTGCTGAAATGCGCCGAAGGGAGAGCGCAATGACCGATGACATTTATGCCGGCCTGACCCAGCTGGGCGGCGACGCCAAGCTGCCGCAATCACCCGACGAGGGAGTGCTGGAGCGGGTCGCCAACCCGCAAAAGGGCAAAATTTATTTGGTGCGCTTCACCGCGCCCGAATTCACCTCGCTGTGTCCGATTACTGGTCAGCCCGATTTTGCCCATCTAGTGATCGATTACGCGCCGGGCGACTGGATCGTCGAGAGCAAGTCATTGAAGCTCTATCTTGGCTCGTTCCGCAACCATGGCGCCTTCCACGAAGGCTGCACGCTCGATATCGCCAAGCGGCTAGTCGATACGCTGGCGCCGGTGTGGCTCAGGATCGGCGGTTACTGGTATCCGCGCGGCGGCATCCCCATCGACGTGTTCTACCAGAC
Source organism: uncultured Rhodospirillaceae bacterium (assembly GCA_964530225.1). Taxonomy (GTDB): domain Bacteria; phylum Pseudomonadota; class Alphaproteobacteria; order UBA6615; family UBA6615; genus CAZHBA01. Next base: position 16,741 of record CAZHBA010000066.1, read on the forward strand.
CGGCGAGCCGCCGGTCGGCCTGTGGCTACCCGATCAGGGAGTGGCGCCGTACCGAGGGCGGGGGTGACGGCTTGGCCATCGCGGCGACACAGCCTCCAGTGGCAGAAATGATCCGCGCCGAGATTCGCGATAAGGCCCTAGGGGCTGGGTTCGACGCGGTCGGTTTTGCTTCGGCCGAACTCGCCGACGCCAACCGGCAGAATTTGGCCGAGTATCTGAGCCGCGGCTATCACGGCGATATGGGTTGGCTGGCTGGCAAGGCCGGGCGGCGTGGCGATCCACGCGCGCTATGGCCCGACGTGCGCAGCGTTGTAGCGCTCGCTATCTCCTACGCACCCGATGGCGACCCGCTGGCCAATCTGGCGCAGCCTGGGACCGGAAACATCTCGGTCTACGCTCGTGGCCGCGACTATCACGAGGTGGTAAAAAAGCGGCTGCGCGCGTTTGGGCGCTGGATCAGCGGGGAATATCGCTGCGGCGTCAAGATTTTTGTGGACACCGCACCGGTGATGGAAAAGCCGTTGGCGCAACAGGCTGGCCTCGGTTGGCAGGGCAAGAATACCAATCTGGTATCGCGCGCGCATGGCTCGTGGTTGTTCCTCGGCGAGGTCTACACCACACTCGACCTACCCGCCGACGAAGGCGTCGGCGGCCATTGTGGCAATTGTCGGAGCTGCCTGGACGTGTGCCCCACCAACGCTTTCCCTCAGCCTTACCAACTCGACGCGCGGCGTTGCATTTCCTATCTCACCATCGAGCATGATGGCCCCATCGACCGCGACTTGCGGCCGCTGATAGGCAACCGGATCTACGGCTGCGACGATTGCCTGGCGGTGTGTCCGTGGAACAAATTCGCCCGCGTTCGCGCCGGCGTCGATCCGGAGCTGGAACCGCGCGAAGAACTTACCGCGCCGCGCCTGGCCGAACTGGCGCGGCTTGACGATAGTGCCTTCCGCGAACGTTTCTCTAAGACCGCGATCAAGCGCTCGGGGCGCGACCGCTTCGTCCGTAACGTGTTGATCGCACTAGGAAATAGCGGTGATAGCGCAGTGGTACCAATAGTTAAATCGCTGCTCGGCGACCCGGCGCCAGTGGTGCGCGGCGTTGGAGTGTGGGCGCTATCGCGTCTGGTGACGGCAGACGAGTTCGCGCGTTTGTATGCAACCCATCAGTCTGGCGAAGACGACACCGATGTACAAAACGAGTGGCAGAGCGCTATGCTCGATATTCGTTAACCGTAATAGGCAATAATCAATATCGGGGAGACCGGAACATGGCAGACCAGGCCCAATCATCGAACAAGGAAAGTCATGAGTTCGTTGCTTTGTACGACCATGAAGTCGAATGGCAGGAAGGCGATGGCGTCAACGAGTTGATCGCGTTGCCACCAGGTGTGAAGGTCAAAATTATGAATTACGATCCGGTGATGAAGCGGGTCGATATGAAGGTGAAATTTCCGCCCGGCTATGTCGAGCCCGAACACAGCCATAAGAGCTGGCATTCGATCTGCGTCCTCGACGGCCGCATGTGCGTCGCCGGTAAGGACTTGCGGCCTGGTGATTATGTGTTCGGTTGGGACGCTCCGCACGGTCCTTACGAATATCCCGACGGGTGCGAGGTGTTCACCGTCTTTATAGGAGAGGGCACCCAGCATGAGTGGGACAAGGCCAAACATCTGGCTCACGAAAACACCTGGGAAGCCGAGACCGACGCTGGCAAGGAAGGTGTGGAGCAGCAAAAAGCGGCGCGCGCTAGTGGCAAGGTCAGCGCCTGATAGGTTTTCGCGTGGAATATTTCTTTTATTGCCGCGACAAGCCGGGTACCGCAGCGGAGCGAAAGGCGATCGTCGAGGAACACTGGTCGTTCATGGACCAGTATGCCAACTCGATGATCGCCCGCGGGCCGACGGTGACCGACGACGGCGCTGCGATCACCGGCAGCATGCACATGCTCGATCTGCCCGATGCCGAGGCGGCGCGGGTGTTTGCCTATGAAGAGCCCTATTACAAGGCAGGGGTTTATGCCGACGTTCTGGTGCGCCGTTGCCGCAACGCGATGGAACGCACCATGTGGGAGTTCGATGGCGATCCCGACAACAACCAGCGGTTTCTGGTGATCGGCCACGGCAGGCCGGGTATGAGTGATACAAGAGACGGTTTGCTGGAGGATCACCGGCGCTACTTCATCGAGCGCGGGTACCAGGAAAAGTTTATCGCCCGCGGACCGCTCTGGTCTGACGATGGCGAAGAATGGGTCGGTAGCGAATTTATCCTTGAGCTACCCGACCGCGCCGCCGTCGACACCTTTCTGGCCGATGAGCCCTATACCTGTGCTGGATTGTTCGAGAGCATCAAAATCCACCGCTGGCGGTTCGGCGGTCGGCACTAGAGGCGCTGCCGTCCCGTTGCGGGCATTGCATTTGGCCCGCACTCGCCCTATGTGCTGGCATCAAGCTAAAACTCGATTCGACGGAGCCTAGTGTATGGCCACGCATCAGTATGTCTATGTCATGAAGGGTTTGACCAAGGCCTATACCGGCGACCGGCCGGTGATCGAGAATATCTGGCTAAGCTTCTATCCCGGCGCCAAAATTGGCGTGCTCGGGCTGAACGGGTCCGGCAAGTCGACCCTGTTGCGCATCATGGCCGGCCTCGATACCGAGTTTCAGGGCGAAGCCTGGTCGGCCGAGGGCGTCAATGTCGGGTTTTTGCACCAGGAGCCCCAGCTCGACGAAACCAAGGACGTTTTGGGCAATGTCATGGAGGGGGTCACCGAGACCAAGGTGCTACTCGACCGCTTCAACGAGGTGAGCATGCGTTTCGGCGAGGATTTGTCACCCGAAGAAATGGATGCGCTGATTGCCGAACAGGCCGAATTGCAGGATCAGATCGAAGCCGCCGACGCCTGGGGACTCGACCGCTACATCGAGATAGCTATGGATGCCTTACGCTGTCCGCCCAGCGATGCCGACGTCGCGAACCTGTCGGGAGGCGAGCGTCGGCGGGTCGCTCTGTGTCGGCTGCTACTGTCGAACCCCGACATGCTGTTACTCGACGAGCCAACCAACCACCTCGACGCCGAATCTGTCGCCTGGCTCGAGCGCTTTCTTGCCGAATATCCGGGCACGGTGGTGGCGGTGACCCATGACCGCTACTTCCTCGATAATGTCGCTGGCTGGATCCTCGAGCTCGACCGCGGCAAGGGTATCCCCTTCGAGGGCAACTATTCGGCTTGGCTCGAAGCCAAGGGACAGCGGCTTGCTCAGGAGGAAAAAGAGGAAACGGTGCGGCAAAGAACCATTCGCCAGGAACTAGAATGGATTCGCCAGAGCCCGCGCGCGCGCCAAGCAAAAAGCCAGGCACGGGTCAGTGCGTTCGAGAAATTGGTTGCCGACAGCGCCGATCGGGCACCTGACAAGCAGCAGATTACCATCCCCGCTGGGACCCGGTTGGGCAATTTGGTCATCGAGGCCCAACATCTGCGCAAAGGGTTCGACGACCGCATGTTGATAGAGGATTTGAATCTCAAGGTTCCACCCGGCGCCATCGTTGGCGTTATAGGTCCCAACGGTGCTGGTAAAACGACCTTCTGCAACATGGTGACGGGCCAGGAACCACCTGATGGCGGCATGCTGACCATTGGCGACACGGTGGTGCTCGGCTATGTGGACCAAAGCCGGGATACGCTGGCTAACGATAAGAATGTCTGGGAAGAGATTTCCGATGGCCTGGATGTGATCGAATTGGACAAGCACACAGTGCAAAGCCGGGCTTATGTGGCTGGGTTCAATTTCCGCGGATCCGATCAACAGAAAAAGGTTGGGCAACTGTCCGGTGGTGAACGTAACCGGGTTCATTTGGCGAAGATGTTGAAATCGGGTGCCAACGTGCTACTCCTCGACGAGCCGACAAACGATCTCGATGTGGACACCCTGCGTGCACTGGAAGAAGCGCTGCTAAATTTTGCTGGCTGCGCCATCGTCGTTAGCCACGACCGCTGGTTTCTCGACCGGATTGCTACCCATATTTTGGCCTTCGAAGGCGACAGCGAGGTGGTGTGGTTCGAGGGCAATTACGAAGCTTATGCGGCTGACTACAAACGCCGGCGTGGCACCGATGCGGATCAGCCGAACCGGATCAAATACAAGTCCTTACAGGCGTAAGATCGGGCGTAAAACCAGCGGAAAACGGTTATTGAGAGGGTACGTGGATGCGCGTTTAGCTATCGCGCTTTTTTCTTAAGATCTCCAACAGCGCGTTGATCTGACCGCTGTTATTGCGTATCACCGACGCGAATTCGTCGCGATGGGTGTTGGCCATGCTAACGCCTTCAACCATGACATCGGTAATTTTATAAACATTGTCGCGGCTTGCCACCCGCCAATCGATGCGAATCGGCCTTTGCGGATTACTAAAAAATAAACTGCGGACAATGGCCACGTTTTCCGCTTCGTAAGCGCTTGGTACGTCGACCGCAGTTTGCACCGAAAATGTTTCGCCTGAATAGGAAGAAAACTGGTCGGCCCAAGTTTTCACGATCACGTCCTCGAAGAGGGCCAGATATTCGGTGCGGTCGTCTTCTGAGGCACGGCGCCAATAGCGGCCCAGAACAAATCGTGCGATACCGTTTATGGCGAAGCCCTCGCGAAATAGGCTGCGGAACGCGTCGCGCCGCATTTCCATTGTTTGATCTTCGGTCGTCATGGTGTTGATTGCCCTATTGGCAAAAGTGCGAATAAATTCAGACGAAGTCGCCAGATGCTGGTTGGCGTGCGCCGGCGTAACGGCAATGACGAGCACGATCAAAGGGCCAGCGATTGTTGTTGTCCACCGGAATCCGGTCATGACGTTTACCGTGTTGTCGCGGAAGAACGCTGCTTGAGTGCCGGTTCTGCGTCGAGCTCAAGCCCGATCATCGGGGCCGCTTTCGTGGGTTTGAGACCGCCGTTCCTGATTTCAGACTCGCGACGTTGGCCGTAGAGACTGCGCACGGCGGCATAGTGGTCAACTGAATTTCTCTGTAGGTCGCGCACCTGCTCAAAGTTGCCCGCGCGTAACACGATGGCAGAACCGATCCCGCGCCCGATAGCTACCTCGGTGCCGGCAACGATACCAAGGGGGTCGACGAAGAAATCGACGATGGTACCCGACGTGTCGCGGAGATTCGACGGTCCCAGGACCGGTAGCATGATGTAAGGACCCGTGCCGGTGCCCCAGGCACCAAGCGTTTGTCCGGCGTCTTCGTGGACTGGTGCGCGGTCAGGATCCGGGTTGCTAAGAAGTAATGCTGGCACGCTGGCAACGAAACGCATTGCGGCCTGTTCGGCTCGGTCGAAGTCGCCTTGAAGCATCGCGTGGAGGCAGCTCAAAGGCATGAACAAATTGGTGAAGAAATTATTAATCGGCACTTTGAGCTCGTCGGGCACCAGATCGTGATAGGTAACCGCGGCCGGCTGGAGGACAAGTTGGTCCACGCCGATATTGAACGCAAAGATAAACCGGTTGGGTAGCTCAAGGGGATCGTTTGTGGTTTCTTCGTCGGCTGGTGTGCTGGATTCATCAGACGGCGCGAAAGCGCAAGCGGTCAACAATCCAGCCAGCAATGCAACGCCAATAATATGGCCAAACCTGCGCTTGTAGAACGGCATCAACACCCCTCGATCAAACTGCCCATCCCGTTGGTGCAATGGCGCCAAATGCACGCATGACCTTATTGCGTTGCTGCCACACCTCGCCGTCGCCACACTAATGGAGGGCTAATCCACACGGCGAAACGGGTCATTGCAACACCAAACACTAGCATTCTTGCTACCACAGGTCCCTCTGTAACGCTAGTAAACATGCGGAATAAAACGTTATGGCGAAATAGATGTTGCAAAAATACACCACTGCGTCCGATTGGTTGGGGTTGATTAATTTACCCCTTAAAGTCAGTTATATAAATACATTGTTATATATTTAAGTTAAAAGATAACCTGATCTTGGTCTTAGCCTGAAGCGGTATATCTCGATGGATCAACTTCTTACAGGATTACGCGCAGTAGCAGAGCCGACTCGGTTGCGAATTCTCACCTTGTGTTTGTGCGGCGAGCTTACCGCTAGCGAGCTCACCCGTATTCTCGGCCAAAGCCAGCCGCGGGTCTCGCGCCATTTGAAATTGCTGTGCGAAGCGGGTCTGCTGGACCGGGTGCAAGAAGGCACTTGGGCGTTTTTCCACATCCCCCCAACGGGGCGCGGTGCTGAGTTGGTGCGCACCTTGGTTGACCAAGTTTCCCAAGACGACACCACCGTCGCGCGCGATTTGCAGTGGCTTGAAGTGATCAAAGAGGAGCGCGCCGAACGGGCCAACAGTTACTTCAGCAAAAACGCGGAGAGTTGGAACCGTATTCGCGCCCTTCATGTCGACGAGGCCGAAGTCGAGCAGGCGCTTGTCGAAATGCTACCATCGAAACGCGCGAAACGGTTACTTGATATTGGCACTGGCACCGGCCGTATTTTGCAACTTCTCGAAGGCCATGCCAAACACGGTCTGGGTATTGATTCCTCCCGCGAAATGCTGGCGGTTGCTCGCGCAAATCTGGCTGACCTCCGTTACGCCCACTACACATTACGACAGGCGGACATGTATCAACTGCCGGTGTCCGAAGAATCCTTCGACCTGATTGTGCTCCATATGGTTCTGCATTTCTCGGACCGGCCTGCCGAGGTGATTGCCGAGGCGGCGCGTGCGTTGGCCTCTGGCGGCCATTTTTTGATCGTCGACTTTGCACCCCATTCGATGGAGGAACTGCGTGACGAGCACGCTCATCGCCGCCTCGGGTTCGCCCGCGATGAAGTCGAGTCATGGTGCCGCGACAATGATCTCGACGTCACCGAAGTGCGTGATCTGGAGGGTGATCCGCTGACCGTTTCCATATGGAAATCTCGCCGGCCCGCCGCGGTCGTCCGGTCACGGCAACCTTCTGCTGCACAAGACGCGGCACAGGGAACGGAACGGACAATGGCGCATCCCTCTCAACATATATCGGACAATATTTCGGTGAGCTTCGAGTTCTTTCCGCCGAAAACCGCCGAAGCCGAGAGCGCGTTGTGGGATACGGTTTGCCGTCTGGCGCCGCTGCAACCAGCATTCGTGTCGGTTACCTACGGTGCCGGTGGAACGACGCGCGAGCATACCCACGCCACAGTCACGCGGATTGCGCGCGAGACGGCACTCACGCCAGCCGCGCATCTCACATGCGTAGACGCGACACGAGGCGAGGTCGACGATATTGCCCGCCAGTATTGGGATACTGGGATCCGACATCTGGTAGCGCTGCGCGGCGATCCGCCGGACGGCGCTGGCAGTTACAGTCCAGCAACGGGCGGCTATGCGTATGCCAGCGACCTTGTGGCCGGTTTGTGCAAGGTGGCCGATTTCGAGATTTCGGTCGCAGCTTATCCGGAGGTACATCCCGATGCGCCGAGCCCAACTTTCGACTTCGACAACCTGAAACGTAAAATCGATGCCGGCGCGAGCCGCGCCATCACCCAATTCTTTTTTGATAACTCGGCGTATCTGCGGTTCCGCGATGCCGTTGCCGCGGCCGGCATCGACGCGCCGCTGGTTCCCGGCATCATGCCGGTCACGAATTTTAGCGGCATCCTCCGGTTTGCTGAGCGATGCGGTGCATCTATTCCAGCCAGGCTGGCGGACGCCTTCGCCGGCCTTGACGATGATGCTGACGGGCGCCGGCGCATCGCCGAAGAAATCGCCTGTGATCAATGCCTCGATCTCGCCGAGCACGGCGTGTGCGAGTTTCATTTTTACACCTTGAATCGCGCTGAATTGACAGCGGCTATTTGTCAGCGATTAGGAGTTGTAACGACGGAAGCGCCGTTGAGTAAGAAATTGGAGGCGGCTCGATGACACGCGAGGAACGATTTGCCGCGCTTGCCACCGAAGTGAAAGATCGCATCCTGGTTTTGGACGGCGCCATGGGCACCGAGGTTCAGGCCCTGAACCTCAGCGAAGCCGAGGTTCGCGGCGATCGCTTTGCCGATCACGGTCAAGATCTCAAGGGGAACCACGATATTTTGAACCTCACGGCGCCCGAACTCATTCAGAAAATCCATGAGAGTTACTTCGGTGCTGGCGCCGATATTGTTGCGACCAACACGTTCAATTCGTCGGTCATATCGCAAGCTGATTACGGTACCCAGGATTACGTCTACGAAATAAACTGGGCTGGTGCGCAACTGGCCCGCGCTTCCGCCGAAGCGACAATGGCGGCCGAGGCTGGCAGGCGATGCTGGGTCGCCGGCGCCATCGGGCCAACCAATAAAACCGCTTCCATATCTCCCGATGTCGAAGATCCGGGTTTTCGGGCGGTTACGTTTGACGAACTTAAAGACGCCTACAAAGAGGCCGCGCGCGGCTTGATCGACTGCGAGGTTGATCTACTTTTGATCGAAACCATATTCGATACGCTCAACGCTAAGGCCTGCCTTTTCGGCATTGACGAATTGTTTTCAGAATACAATTATACCGTTCCAGTTATGGTTTCAGGAACGATCACAGACCTCTCCGGCCGAACCCTAACAGGGCAGACCCCAGAGGCTTTCTGGCATTCTCTGCGCCATGCCGAACCGTTCTCGGTCGGGCTAAACTGTTCGTTGGGCGCACGTGAAATGAGATCATATTTGGCAGAGATTGCCCGGGTTGCCGACACGCTGGTCTGCGCCTACCCCAATGCTGGGCTGCCCAATGAATTTGGCCAATACGACGAAGGGCCTGATGGCACTGCCGAACATGTTTTCGAATGGGCGGACAGTGGCCTGGTTAATATCGTCGGCGGCTGTTGCGGCACCACGCCGGCCCATATCCGCGCGATCAAGGAAAGGGTAGCAAATGTCGTACCCCGTCAGATCCCCGAGGCCGAAGCGGCGATGCGTTTGTCAGGGCTGGAGGCGTTTTCGATACGGACATGATCGGCAGCAGTTTCATCAATGTTGGTGAGCGTACCAACGTCACCGGGTCGGCACGGTTTCGCCGGTTAATCACCGAGGGCGACTACGAAGCTGCGCTCGACGTAGCCCGCCAGCAGGTTGAGGACGGCGCTCAGATCGTCGATGTCAACATGGACGAGGGCATGCTAGACTCCGAAGCGGCGATGGTTCGGTTCATTAATTTGATGGCCGCCGAACCTGACATTAGCCGGGTACCGGTTATGATCGATTCGTCGAAATGGTCGGTCATCGAGGCTGGCCTCAAATGCGTGCAAGGCAAGGCCATCGTCAATTCTATTAGCCTCAAGGAAGGCGAGGCGCTGTTTCTCGAACAGGCCAAATTGATTAGGCGCTATGGCGCGGCGGCGGTTGTCATGGCCTTCGACGAAGATGGTCAGGCGGACACCGCCGAGCGAAAATTCGAAATTTGCGAGCGTTCCTACCGGCTGCTCACCGAGCGCGCGAAATTTCCGCCCGAGGATATTATTTTCGATCCCAACATCTTCGCTGTGGCGACCGGTATCGCCGAGCACAATGATTACGGCATTGCCTTCATCGAAGCGACGCGGTGGATCAAGGAGGAACTGCTCCATGCCCATGTGTCGGGGGGCGTTTCCAATTTCTCGTTCTCGTTTCGCGGCAATAACACCGTTCGCGAGGCCATGCACTCGGTTTTTCTCTATCACGCCATTGGCGCTGGTATGGATATGGGCATCGTCAATGCCGGCCAACTTGCTGTCTATGAAGACATCCCAGACGATTTGCGTGATGGCATCGAAGACGTTCTTTTTAACCGCGATGACAACGCGACCGATCGGCTGCTGAAAATTGCCGGGCGGTATTTAGATACCGCAGACAAAAAAACCAAGCGCGATCTGTCCTGGCGCGAGGCGAGCGTTACAAAGCGCATAGAGTACGCGCTGGTCAATGGTGTTGGCGACTATATCGTCGAAGACACCGAGGCGGCGCGCGCCACCGTGGAGCGCTCGCTCCACGTTATAGAAGGGCCGTTGATGGATGGCATGAATGTGGTAGGCGAACTATTTGGGGCGGGTAAGATGTTTCTCCCGCAAGTTGTCAAAAGTGCGCGTGTGATGAAACAAGCGGTGGCCTACCTCAATCCCTTCATGGAGGCGGAGAAGGCCGATTCGCCCGACCTTGACAAGAGTGGCGGCAAAATCCTCATGGCGACGGTCAAGGGCGACGTCCACGACATCGGCAAAAACATCGTCGGCGTGGTTCTGCGCTGCAACAATTACGAAGTTATCGACCTGGGCGTTATGGTGCCGGTGGCGCAAATCCTGGACGCGGCGCGCACCGAAAATGTCGATATTATCGGCGTGTCGGGACTAATCACGCCGAGCCTCGACGAAATGGTCAGCCTGGCCGGTGAGATGGAGCGTCAAGGGTTTTCCCTGCCGCTACTGGTCGGCGGTGCGACTACCAGCCGGCTGCACACGGCAGTCAAAATAGCACCGGATTATGAAGGCCCGACGATCCACGTGAACGATGCGTCGAAGGCCGTTGGCGTCGTTAGCAACCTTTTATCGGATACTTTGCGCGACGAGTTTGTGGCACAGATCGATACCGGCTACGAGAAAGCCCGCACCCGTTATGCTCAGAGTGACCGGCGCGTCCAACGGCAAAATCTCGCTGATTCGCGCCGCAATAAAGCGCCGATCGATTGGACGAATTTTACCGTTTCGAAACCGACTTTTCTGGGGCGCAAGGTCTTCGACGATTACGACATTGCGGACTTGCGGTTATGCATCGACTGGACGCCGTTTTTCCGCACCTGGGAACTGGCCGGCAGCTATCCTAATATTCTCGAAGATCCGATTGTCGGTGAATCAGCCGTTAACTTACTCACCGACGCCAACGATATGCTCGATCGTATCGTCGCTGAAAAATGGTTCACACCGCGCGCGGTTATCGGCTTTTGGCCGGCCAATTCGGTCGGTGACGATATCGAGGTCTTTGCCGGTGAGGGAATCGCCGATTTCCCAACGATGATCCACACGCTGCGGCAGCAAATGCAACGTACCAACGGTCGGCCGAACTTCGCCCTTGCCGATTTCATCGCGCCGAAGGAAACGGGTGTTGCCGATTATATAGGCGGCTTCGTCGTCACCACAGGCCGTGAAATCGAAGCCGTTGCACAACGGTTCGAGGGCGCCAACGACGATTACAGCGCGATCCTGGTCAAGGCTCTTGCCGACCGTCTGGCCGAAGCCTTCGCCGAGCATATGCACCAGCGAGTTCGCACCGAATTTTGGGCCTACGCTCCTGACGAGAACCTCAGCAACGAAGAGCTGATCGCCGAGGACTATCTTGGTATCCGTCCCGCGCCGGGATATCCGGCCTGTCCCGATCACACCGAAAAGCGCACCTTATTCAGTCTGCTCGATGCCGAAGCAAACACTGGCGTGAGCTTGACTGAAAGTTTTGCCATGTGGCCGGCGTCGTCGGTCTCAGGCTACTACTTCAGCCATCCCGAAAGCAGCTATTTTGGCCTTGGACGGATCGGCCGTGACCAGGTCGAAGACTATGCGAGACGTAAGCAGATACCGGTGGCAGAGGTGGAGCGTTGGCTGACGTCAAATCTCAACTATGACCTTAGCGAGGATTATTCCGAGCGAGGCGAGGCCACTTAGTCTATGCATCAAAGGGTCAGCCCCGGATCGCAACCGGTGGGTAGGTGCTTGGCCGCCCGGCTGTATTGTGCGGCCAACCAAGGGATGTATTTTTCCGCGTTAATCGCTAGCGATTTCAGCCATTCCGGTAGGAAAATTGTGGCGCCGTAAACCCGCGTCCATCGTTGTGTGTGCTCGGTCAGTGGACGTTCGCGGTATTCCCACAGCTCCAGCGCGTTGGCCAAATCCGGCGCTTCGCCGACGGCGGCTGCGAGCCCCAATCCGTTCATCATCGCATGACCTGCTCCTTGCCCGAGATAGGGTGGCATCGCGTGTGCGGCATCGCCGAGAATGGCAACGCGCCCCTCAGACCAACGTTTTAAGCGGATTGTCTGGAAGAGAACCCACCGGCATTCGTTCCAATCGGTGTCGCACGCGACTCGTTCGAGTAGCGAGCCCATTGTTGGAAAAGACTGCTGCCATGCGCCAACATCGATCGGTGTTGCACGGGCGGCCGTGTCGCGTTCCATGCAAGTGAGGATAACGTAAATTTCAGACTGCGAATTCGGGCAATAGAGAATACGCCGTTTGTTCGACCAGGCTTCGATCATCGCCGTTCCGTCGTGCTCGTCGGTGGCGATGTCTTCGGGCAAGCGCGGGATGACCATTCGCACGCCGCCTTCGTTTTGCCAGACTTGGCTATCTATCAGACCCAACGACTCGCGGATGACCGAGTTGATGCCGTCGGCGGCGACGATAAGATCGGCGTGGCGAGTTTCTCCACTACCGAGCACGATATCGCCGTCGGGGGTGGCGTCGATGACGGTCGATCCAGTGACAATTTCGACGCCGCATTGCCGTGCCCGTTGGGCAAGCAGGGAGACGATATGGCGGCGGCTGATGCGGTAGCGACCGAGCCCGGTTTTAAGGCTTAAAACCACACCGCCGGCGCCGTTTATCGAATCGCGCCGGTCGATCTCCATGCCGCCGGCGAGGATCTCATCGAGAATGCCCAAGGTGGCGAAGACGCGGGTCATGTTGTCCTGGATGGCAATGCCGTAGCCTTCGACATGCAGTGCCTGACGCCGCTCATGCACCCGTACGGTCCACCCCCGGTCTGCTAATCCGATCGCGGCGACGAGGCCGCCAAAGCCGGCGCCGGCGATTTCAGCGTGGCCAGATGGCGCCATGTTTCTCTCCGTAAACTGTTATCTTCGAGAGTTTCCACTACGGCGAAACCCAATATCCAGCTTCCAGAATAAGATAGCCGATCGTCAGCACCAATCCATCGTCGGAAATGACGGCCCCGCTACCCTGGCGGCGGGTGCCAAGGGTGCTGGTGGTGCGGGCATTACCAGGAATTTGTGCGTCGATGCCGACGACAGCATCGAGCAATTTGGTCGAACTGGATCGGGATTGTGCGGTGACATGGCTGGATATACCGGCGGCCGTGATTGCAAATATGGTCGCCACTGCCAAGATTGTGCGCATGTTCGCACCGATACGTGCCGCTGTGCGTGGCATAACGGGCCAATGATCCATTATCATGTCCCCTTTTCGCTAGGGGGGTGAGTCCCACCAATATAAAGATTAGCACTGGAGTCGCCGTTCCGATACGCGATCAAGCGATTGTTTACACACCCTACACATCGGCGACTCATGGCCTGGCAGTGATATAATAAAGTTTCTGATGACCGACCCGTTTCACATCGAAGACGAAGAGCCACAGCCGGTTTCGGCTGTTGCAGAGAGTGCTGATGCGCCTTATCTAATGCAACTCAACGAGGCTCAACGCGACGCGGTGGAGGCGCTCGATGGGCCGACCCTGGTGCTGGCAGGAGCGGGGACGGGAAAAACCCGCGTTTTGACCACTCGTCTTGCCCATTTGCTGCGGTTACGTCGGGTGCGGCCCTACGAGGTGCTGGCAGTCACCTTCACCAACAAGGCAGCGCGTGAAATGCGCGAGCGGGTGGCCGATTTAGTTGGTGGCCCAGCCGAGGCGATCTGGCTCGGAACGTTCCACGCGCTCGGCGCGCGCATGTTGCGCCGCCATGGCGAGTTGGTCAACCTGCAGAGTAATTTCACCATTCTCGACACCGATGATCAGGTCCGACTGTTAAAGCAGATTCTTGAAGCCAGCAACATCGACAGCAAGCGCTGGTCGGCGCGGGTGTTGATGGGCGTTATACAGCGCTGGAAAGACCGCGGGCTGACACCCGACAAGGTAACGGCCGCCGAAGCCGGCGATTTGGCCAATGGCCGGCTGGTTACTCTTTACGAAGAGTATCAAGAGCGTCTGCGCACGCTGAACGTCGCCGATTTCGGCGATCTGCTGCTCCATTGCCTGACCATTTTCGCTGACCACACCGATGTGCTCGAGGAATATCAGCAGCGCTTTCGCTACATCCTGGTCGACGAATATCAGGACACCAATGTGGCGCAATATCTGTGGCTACGACTGCTCGCCCAGGGCCACCACAACATCGCCTGCGTCGGCGATGACGACCAGTCAATCTACGCCTGGCGCGGCGCCGAAGTGGGCAACATTCTGCGCTTCGAGAAGGACTTTCCTGGCGCCAATGTGGTGCGGCTAGAGCAAAACTACCGCTCGACCGCGCCAATTCTTGCCGCCGCATCCAGCCTCATATCTAATAACGAGGGTCGGCTTGGCAAAACCTTGTGGACTGCGGCCGAGGGCGGTGATCCGATTATCGTGCGCGGCCTGTGGGACGGCGAAGAAGAGGCGCGCTTCGTCTCCGATCACATCGAAGTTTTGCAACGGCGTAGTCGCGACGGCACGCCGATTAACTTGCAAGACATGGCGATTTTGGTACGCGCGGGCTTTCAAACCCGTGAGTTCGAGGAACGCTTTCTCACCCTCGGCATTCCCTACCGGGTGATCGGTGGTCCGCGTTTCTACGAACGCATGGAAATCCGCAATGCCCTGGCGTATTTGCGCGTTGTCCATCAGCCCGACGACGATCTGGCGTTTGAGCGCATCGTCAACCGACCCAAGCGCGGTATCGGCAACGCTACCCTGCAAATCCTGCATGCGGTCGCGCGCGCCGACGGTATCAGCCTGTACCGGGCGTCCGCCAAAATCGTCACCACCGACGACCTGAAGCCGCGCACCCGCAGTTCGTTGGCTACTCTGATGACCGATTTCGCCCGCTGGCGGACGCTGGCCGGTGGTGGTCCCGACACTTTGCCGCATCCTGAATTGGCGGAAACGGTGCTCGACGAGTGCGGCTACACCGAGATGTTGATGAACGATAAATCGCCGGAAGCGCCGGGGCGGTTAGAAAACTTGAAAGAGCTGATCACGGCGATGGAGGAATTCGAAAACCTCGCCGGCTTCCTCGAGCATGTCTCGCTAGTCGTGGAGAATACCGAAAACGCTGGCACCGACATGGTCAACATTATGACGCTGCACGGTGCCAAGGGCCTGGAATTTGATACGGTGTTCTTGCCGGGCTGGGAAGAGGGGCTGTTCCCCCACCAGCGTAACATGGGTGAAAACGGCACCGCCGGCTTGGAGGAGGAGCGGCGGCTGGCCTATGTCGGCCTGACCCGGGCCAAGCGGTCGGCGGTCGTCTCGTTCGCCGCCAACCGGCGCGTCCATGGCCAGTGGCAAAGCGCCATCCCCTCGCGTTTCATAGACGAGCTACCGTCCGAGCACGTGTTGGTCGAAAGCGAGCCGGGGCTCTACGAAGGCGGCAGCGTCGTGGCGCAAAATAAACTTAGCGGTTTCGCCCGCAACGGCGGCGGCAGCCGGTCTCGCTGCGCGATCGAATCGGAAGCCGCTCTGATCGAAGCCAAACCGGTCGGCTTTACGGTTGGCGAGCGCGTCTTTCACCAGAAATTCGGCTATGGCCGGGTCACCTCCATTGAACGTAATAAGCTGGCGATTGCCTTCGACAAGGCCGGTGATAAGAAGGTGCTCGACAGCTTTGTCGTCGCCGCCGACGCCGTGTGACCGCGCCCGCCGCGTCGCCGAGTTGGAAGGTGGAGGTGGTCGTCCCGGTCGCCGCCGGCGACACTATCGCTGACGTTCTTCAAAAACATGCTGGCGCGGTTAACCTGTTTCCAGCGCCTTGCGGTGGTTCAGTGCTAATCAGCGGTTACGCCGCCGCCGAACCCGATGAACCCACGTTGCGGCACGAAATCGAAACGGCTTCGCGCGCCGTCGGTATTGCCGCGCCGGCCGTCGATGTTGTGTGGCTGCCGGCAACCGATTGGGCGGCAGCCAACCGTGAAAGTTTTGCGCCCTTATGTGTTGGTGGTGTGTGGATACGCGATTCCTACCACGACGAACCGGCGCCGGCGGGCACCGTCACCCTTGTTGTTGACGCTGCCACGGCGTTTGGTACTGGCCACCATGGGACGACCCAGGGCTGTCTTACCGCGCTCGATCAGTTCGTCGGGAGACGGCGCCTGCTGCCATCAGGCCCCGTGCTCGATCTTGGTTGCGGCACCGGGATTTTGGGTATGGCTGCGGCCAAGCGTTTGCGCCGGCGGGTGCTGGCGAGCGATATCGATCCCGTTGCGGTGGCGATGGCGCGTTACAACGTCAAAGCGAACTGTCTGGGATCGTTGGTTCAGCCGATATGTAGCCGCGGCTACGCCGCCCATAGAATCCGCCAGGCTGGACCATATGCGTTGATCCTGTCTAACTTATTGGCGCGGCCAATAGCCCGCATGGCACCCGAGTGCGCCCGCCATCTGCGGCGTGGCGGTTACGCTGTGTTGTCGGGGATTTTGACCTCCCAGGAGCGTCCGGTGATTGCCACCCACCGCCAGCAAGGTCTGATTCTAGCAGCACGCTACCGCATCGACGGCTGGTCGACCCTGGTTGTGCGGTGCAAGCCTTGATTTTGCTCCGACAACCCGTCAATTAGCTTCCCAAGATGGCGAAGCTAAAGAAATCGAGCAAAGATGCAGTCGGCCGGCTGGCGGCGCTACGCGCCCAGTTAAAGTTGGCGAAACTCGATGGTTTCATCGTTCCCTACGCCGACGAGCATCAGAACAAGTTTTTACCGCCACGCGCCGAGCGGCTGGCTTGGCTGACCGGCTTTACCGGCTCGGCGGGCTTGGCCGTTATCTTAGCCGATGAGGCGGCGGTTTTCGTCGATGGGCGCTATACCTTGCAGGTACGCGCCCAAGTCGATGGCGATCTTTACAGCTACCATCACCTCATCGACGAGCCGGTTACCGGCTGGCTGGAGAAAAATCTCAGCAAGAGCATGCGGCTGGGCTACGACCCGTGGCTGCACAGCGTACGCGGTGTCGAGTGCACGCGCAAGGCCTGCGACAAGGCCGAGGCTGAATTCGTCGCCGTCGAGGCCAATCCGGTCGATGCGGTGTGGAGCGATCAGCCGCCGTCACCGCAAACCCCGATCGTCCCCCACGAATTGCGCTTCGCCGGCCGCGCCAGTACCGAAAAGCGCCAGGAACTGACGGAAAGGCTAACCGAAAACGATACCGAAGCGGTGGTTCTAACCCAACCGGATTCGATCGCCTGGCTGCTCAATGTACGCGGTAACGACGTGGATTACACGCCGTTGCCGTTGAGTTTCGCTATTTTGAACGCCGACACCACCGTCGACTGGTTTGTCGACCCGGCAAAAGTGTCCGACGATCTGACAGCCCATCTCGGTAACAGCGTAAGGTGCCACAAGCCGGACGCGCTGGGCAAGGCGCTCGATAAACTCGGCAAAGCTAAAAGCCGGGTGCAGGCGTGTCCCGATACGGCGGCGGCCTGGGTTTTCCACCGGCTGGCCGCGGCCAAGGCCGACATCCGCCGCGCTGGCGATCCCGTCACGCTACCCAAAGCGATCAAGAACGATACCGAACTTGACGGTACGCGCGCTGCCCACCGGCGCGATGGCGTGGCCCTGACGCGGTTTTTAGCCTGGCTGGCAGCAACGGCGCCGGACGGCGGTGTCACCGAGATTGGCGCGGTCGACAAGCTAGCTGAGATGCGCGGCGGCGGTGAACACTTCCGTCAGCTCAGCTTCGGCACCATCTCCGGTGCCGGCCCCAACGGCGCCATCGTGCATTACCGGGTGACGCCTGAGACCGACCGGCCGCTGGCCTCCGGCGAGCTCTATCTGGTCGATTCCGGTGCGCAATATCTTGACGGCACCACCGACGTCACGCGTACCGTCGCCATTGGCACGCCGAGTGCAAAAATGTGCGACCGCTTTACCCGAGTCCTCAAAGGCCACATCGCTATTGCCACGGCACAGTTTCCCGCTGGTACCACGGGCGCGCAGCTCGACACGTTGGCGCGGCAATTCCTCTGGCAGTCGGGCCTTGACTACGACCATGGCACCGGCCATGGCGTGGGCAGTTATCTCGGCGTGCATGAAGGCCCGCAGCGCATCGCCAAGGCGGACACGGCGCAGGCATTGAAACCGGGCATGATTGTTTCTAACGAACCCGGCTATTACAACGAAGGCGCTTACGGCATCCGCATCGAAAACCTGGTCGCCGTGACGGCGACCGATGCGATCGAAGACGCAGAGCGGGAGATGCTCAGCTTCGAGACTCTCACATTAGCACCTATCGACCGGGCCTGTATCGAAACGTCGCTGTTGAGCGAAGCGGAGCGCGCCTGGCTCAATGGCTACCATGCTCGCGTTATGGCCGAGATCGGTCCGCTGGTCGATGAAAATATCCGCGAGTGGCTCGCCGAAGCGACGCAACCACTCTCTTAGTCGAATCTCACCCTTCGACAGGCGCAGGATGAAGCCCTCATGGTGAGCCTGTCGAACCACGAGGGTCGCTGAGCAACGGTCCTAACCATCGATCAGCTCCAGCCAGGCCTGTTCGTCGATGGTTTCGATGTCGAACTCGGCTGCTTTTTTACCCTTCGAGCCGGTGCCGAGCCCGGCGACGACTAGATCTGTCTTCTTCGATACCGACCCCGACACCTTGGCACCGAGGGCTTCGGCGCGGGCCTTTGCTTCCGGCCGCGACATCTGCTCGAGCGTTCCGGTAAAGACGACGGTCTTGCCGGCGATTGGCGAGTCACTGGCCGGCTGTTCAAAAGCTTCGATGTCGAGCGCGGCATCGAGATCGTCGAGCACGTGCTGATTGTGGGGCTCGTGCAGGAACGACAGAATGTCGGCAGCGACCAGTTTCCCGATTCCGTCAATACTTATAAGTTCTTGGTATTGCATACTATTATGGTCTTGTGCCGCCGCCATCGCTGTACGCCAGGCCGCCAGAGTGGAGTAAGATTTTGCCAATAGTCGCGCCGTCTCCTGGCCAATCCGGCGAATGCCGAGGGCGTAGATAAATCGGTCGACGGTGATGGTTTTCCGGTCGGCGATGGCGTCGATCAAGTTTTTCGCTGACTGCTCGCCCCAGCCCTCGCGCTCGGCGATCACTGTCGGGTCGATGTTAAAAATATCTGCCGGTTCCTTGACTAGGCCGTCTTCCCAGAACGCGACGATATGTTTGGCGCCCAGCCCTTCGATGTTGAACGCGTTGCGCGAGACGAAATGCTTGAGCCGTTCGACCGCTTGTGCCGGGCAGATCAGGCCACCGGTACAACGGCGCACGGCCTCGCCGTCACCGCACACCGCTTCGGATTGGCATACCGGGCAATGGTCGGGGAATTCGTAAGCCTTAGCGTCTTTGGGTCGCTTGTCGAGCACGACTTTGACGACTTGCGGAATAACATCGCCGGCGCGCTGCACCACCACAGTGTCACCCGCCCGCACATCCTTGCGGGCGATCTCGTCTTCGTTGTGCAGGGTGGCGTTTGAAACCACTACCCCGCCGACGGTAACAGGATCGAGCCGGGCTACTGGCGTCAGCGCGCCGGTACGGCCAACCTGGATATCGATATCGCGCAGCACAGTGATGGCCTGCTCGGCAGGAAACTTGTGGGCGATCGCCCAGCGTGGCGCGCGGCTGACGAAACCGAGCCGGGCCTGCCAGCTCAGGCTGTTGACCTTATAGACGACGCCGTCGATGTCGTAGTCGAGGTCCGGCCGCGTATCGGCGATCTGTTTATAGGCCGCCAAGGCCTCTTCCACGCCGTCGCAATGCTGTATCAGCGGGTTTACCGAGAACCCCCATTCGCGCAGCCGCTCGAGAAAAGACCAGTGGGTACCCACCGGGTCTTCACTGATATCGCCCCAGGCGTAGGCGAACATGCTGAGTGTGCGCGACGCCGTGACCGTGGGGTCGAGCTGGCGCAGGCTACCCGCCGCCGCGTTGCGCGGGTTAGCGAAAATTTTCTCGCCGGCGGCTTTCTGACGCGCGTTGAGCGCGACGAATTCCGACTTGGGCATATAGACCTCGCCGCGCACCTCCAGCGTTTCGGGCGTGTCGTCGGGCAATTGCGCCGGGATATTGGCAGTGGTGCGCAGATTGGCGGTTATATCCTCGCCTTCCGTACCGTCGCCGCGGGTGGCGCCGCGCACGAAGACGCTGTTTTCGTAGCGCAGCGAGACCGACAAACCGTCGATCTTGGGTTCCGCCACCAGCACGACCGGCTCATCCTCCGGCGGATTGAGAAACCGTCGCACGCGGGCGACGAACTCGGTGACGTCGTCGTCGTCGAAGGCATTGGCCAGCGATAGCATGGGCACGGTGTGGCGAACCTTGGCAAAGCCCGATGACGGCGCGGCGCCGACCTGTTGGGTGGGACTATCGGGTGTGACCAGTTCGGGAAATTGCGCTTCGATGTCCTGTAAGCTGCGCAGCAATGCGTCGTATTCGGCGTCGGAAACGCTTGGCGCGTCCTCCTGGTAATACAGCCGGTTGTGTTCGAGGGCTTCGGCCACCAGGCGCGCATGTTCGCCGGCCGCTTGCACGGGTGTCAGGGCGTCAGGCGTGGACGGTGATTCAGTCATCTCTAGAGAACTACATACACTGCCAACCGTCCGTAGGCAGCCATCTTATTAGGGTTTTTTATTAAGGTTTTCCACCAGTGGGCGCAGGCGCGGGCGTTACCGCTGATCCCGCAGGCCGCCCGCTGGAAACGGCGCCGAATATCCCGATAGTCACCAATATGATTGCAAAAACGGTAAAGATTGTCAGCGGTTCGCCCAAGATGACTAGCGCCGAGAGCGCCGAGGTTATCGGCACGAACGCTGTGATCATCGTAGTCAGCGACGCGCCTAGCGCACCGACAGCGCGGGTGAACAGCAGCAGCGAGATGATCATGCTGAGAAAACCCTGATACACGGCTTGTCCACCGATATCGATGAGGGGAGCGGTGGCGAATTTTGTCGGCAGAAAGGCGAAATGTAGCGGCACGTAGCCGATTAGCGAAATGACCGCAACCAGGGCCGTGCCGCGCACCGGTTCGACTCGCCAGGCGCGCGCCAGCACGGCGAAAATCGACCAGTCGATGGCGCCGACGATAAACAGTGCATCGCCGCGCCACTTGCCGTCGTTAAAGTCAGTGAAACTGTCGCCGATGAGAAATACAATGCCGGCAAACAGCGTCAATAGTCCGAGGAGCCTAATGATGTTCAGCTGTTCGCCGAGCGCCAGCCAGGCGATCGGAACCGTGAACAACGGCAAAGTGCCAGCAAGGATCGCCGCACCGTGGGCGGCGGGAGCGAACTGATACCCGGTGAACGCCGGCAGCGCGAAACCCGGTCCGGCCACCACCGCAAGGATAATAGCTTGCCACAAGCGCAAATGGCCGAGACCGTAACGCAGCAGGACCGGCAGCATGATGATGCCGCCGATACCGACGCGTAACGTCACAAGATCGTAGGGGGTGAGGCTAGTTTGTACACCAACACGCGAGATCAAGTGAAAGCTCGACCACAACACCACGACAGACAGGGCGCAGGCGAGGCCGATGACGAATTCGCGCGTGCTCGCTTTCATAAAGCCGAAAACCGGCAGGGGAAATCAGGCTGCATCGCGTGGCGACGCGGCTATCTGTGGCTCAGCACTGCTGAGCAGACGTTCGGCGGCGGCGCGCGCTTCGTCGGTAATTTCTGCGCCCGCGAGCATACGTGCGATCTCTTCCCGGCGTGCCTGGCTATCGAGAGGCACCACGCGCGTGACGACCGAATCATCGCTGCCGTTGCTGTCTTTCGATACCAACCAATGGTGGTCGCCGACAGCGGCGACCTGGGGGCTGTGGGTGACCACAAGAATTTGCCGTCCGGAAGTGCTTGCCAGCGCTACAAGCCGTTCGCCCACAGCGGCTGCTGTGGCACCGCCGACACCGGCATCAACCTCGTCAAAAATCAATGTCGTGGCGTCGCCTGCATCGGCGAGCACGACTTTGAGGGCCAGTAAAAACCGGCTGAACTCGCCGCCCGAGGCGATCTTGCCGAGCGGACTGAGAGCACTACCCGGGTTGGTGGCGACGCGGAATTCAATTGTGTCGAGGCCACTCGCCGACCAGGCGGATTCGGCAAGCCGCCCGATCTGGCTCTTGAAGGCTGCATTTTTGAGTTTGAGCGGCGTCAGTTCACCGGCGACGGCCTGGTCGAGTGCATGGGCGGCCTTGCTGCGCCCAGCGGACAGCCGCTCGGCAGATGCCATGTAGGCGCGTCGCGCCGTCTCGGTGGCCTTGGCCAAAGCGGTCAATTTGTCGCTGTTGCCATCAAGCGCCGCCAGCGCGTTGGTTAGTCTGGCGTGAACTTCAGCAAGGTGATCGACGTCGGTATCGTGTTTACGGGCCGTCGCGCGTAAGGCGAACAATCGGCCTTCGACGGCATCGAGGTGGCCCGAATCGGTGTCTATGGCGTGGGCGAGCGCCTGCAGTTCCTGTAGCGCATCAGCTAGTTCCACTGTGCTCCGGTCGATTGCGGCAATGATCGGGTCGAGCTTGCCGCCGCTGAATTTTGCTGCCCGCGTCAATGTGCACGACGCGTGTTGCAGGGCTGGTTCGGCACCGGCATCGCCCGCAAGTTCTTCCAACGCTTTATTGAAGGCCGCTATCAAGCGCTCGGCGTTTTGCATTATTTGACGTTGGCTGACCAGCGCTACTTCCTCGCCGACGCTGGGTGCGAGATCGTCCAGTTCCCCAACATCGTGACGCAGTTGCTCTTCTTCGGCCCGGGCGGCAGCGACATCGGCCTCAGCTTCGGCCAGTGCGGTGCGGGCACTGGACCAGGCGGCAAACAAGTCCGCCGTCTTGGTTGCTTTTGTCGTAAGGTTTCCAAATAGATCGAGTGCGGCGCGCTGAACAGCGGGCGCGGCCAGGGCGAAGCGCTCGAACTGACCTTGAATTTCCAGCAATTGTTCGCCGATCTGCCGCAACAGCCCCGCTGTCGCTGGCTGATCGTTGATGAAAGCGCGATTACGGCCATCGCGACCAACGATTCGGCGCAGATGAACACTGCCCTCGTCGGGTTCCAGTCCATGCTCACTGAGCAGATTGCTTGCTGGGTGATCGGGTGCGACGTCGAACGTTGCCGCAACAACTGCTTGTTTGGCGCCTGGCCGAATCAGGCTGGTGTCGGCACGCATACCCAGCGCCAGGCCGAGCGCATCTAGCAAAATGGACTTACCGGTGCCGGTTTCGCCCGTGAGAACACACAAGCCTGGATCGAATTCTAGTTCGAGGCGGTCGATCAGGACGACTTCCCGAACCGATAGGTGACGTAGCATTACTGCCTAAAAAGGCCAGAGACGGCGGAAGAAGCCGCGCTCTTCGGGAACCGGGTCGGCTACGCCGTCACCGTTGATATCGCGAACGACGACACCTTCGACGAGTTGATAGCTGTCGACATACCAAGGGTCGCCTGGGAAGTTGTAACTCAGCACGGCGGCGTTTTCGCGCACCTCAGGTTCGATGCCGAGAGCGGTGTAGGCTTCGGTCAGCCGATGCAGGGCTTCGGGCGTATGGGTCGTCGACTGGTATTTGTCAATGACGTTGCGGAACCGGTTGATCGCCGCCAGATGCTGGCCACGGCGCAGGTAGAACCGGCCGACCTCCATTTCTTTCCCGGCGAGATGGTCTCGCGCCAAATCTATCTTTAGCTGGGCGTCGCGCGCGTATTTGCTGGTGGGAAAGCGCTTTGTAACATCGCCGAGCGAGGCCAAAGCTAATTCATTCATGCGCTGGTCGCGGCCGACATCGGAAATCTGCTCGTAGTAGCTCAAGCCTTTGAGATAGTAGGCGTAGGAGATATCGCGGTTACCCGGATGAAGCTGAATAAAGCGGTCGAGACCGAGGATCGCATCATCGTACGCGCCGCGGGAGTAGGACGAAAAAGCGCCCATCAATTGGGCCTTCGTCGCCCAAATTGAGTAGGGATGCTGGCGCTCAACCTCGAGAAATAATTCACTCGCAGCAACATAATCGTCGAGGGCGATCTGATCGACGGCCTCATTATAGAGCTCCTCGACCGGACGCTCCACGTAGGCCTCTTCGTCGCCGGTCGAACAGGCCGCGAGCACCGTGGTGGCCACCATCAGGGCCGCTAGCGGCCAGCCCCGGCGCTTCATCCCACGATGACCGGGTGAATCTTCTATATTTTGCCTGACGATCGGTAGTCGCCTATTGCTCACAATGGCCTTCCGCGCTTTCGGTTTGCTAACCCGCACGCCTGGCGCGTGGTCGAATCTAGCGCCAATTATACCATCCGCACCTGGTTTTCCAATGTGCCGTAAGTTGTTTGCAACTACCTTTGAGACAGGCTGGTTAGCGATTTAGGCGCTAACGACGGCCGGCAGTTCGTTAAATTTTTCGAACAGGTCGTCCTGGTCGCGCTGCACATTCGTGTACCGCCAGCAGCTTTGGTCGGCTAACAAGGTACGCAGAATAGCGTGGTTGAGAGCATGGCCCGACCGGTGGCCCTTAAAGTGTCCGATGATAGGGGTGCCAGCCAGGTACAAATCGCCGACGCTATCGAGGATTTTGTGGCGTACGAATTCGTCTTTATAACGCAGCCCACCCTCATTCAGCACTTCGTCGCCGCTAACTACCACGGCGTTGTCGAGGCTGCCACCAAGGGCCAGTCCCATGGCGCGAAGCTGATCAACTTCCTCGATAAACCCGAAGGTGCGGGCCCGGCTAAACTCACCCTTAAAGGTTCCGTTGACCAATTGGATAGCCATATCCTGTTGGCCGATGGCGCCGGATCCGAACTCGATTTCGAAACTAACCGAGAAGCCTTCGTCGGGTAACAGCTCCGCCCGGCGATCTTGGTCCTCGACCTTAACCGGTTTGAGAATTTCGATGGCACGCCGCGGTGCGTCCTGCGCAACGATACCGGCACATTCGATGAGAAATACGAAGGGTGCGGAACTGCCATCCATAATCGGCAATTCGCCACCCTCGACCTCAACGTACAAATTATCGACGCCGCAACCACTAAGCGCGGCCATCAGATGTTCAACGGTGGCAATGCTGGTACCGTTGCCGTCGCCCAGCGTTGTACACAAACGGTCGTCGACGACATTATCGACATGGGCAGCAATCTCTAACCCGTTTCCGTCAGCATCGGTCCGATGAAATACGATTCCGGTATTTGGGGGTGCTGGCAGCAGGGTCATTGAAACCTTGGCGCCGGAATGCAGCCCGGTTCCGCAACAGCTAATCTTGCTCTTTAAAGTCTGTTGGAGGGCAAAATCGGAACACTTAGCTATCAGTTCCGTTACAGTCCGTTCCAAAATCAAGTTCCCCACGGCTTACTTACAATTCCGGCCAAAATGGCCGATCCCCAGAATTCAATTCTCAGCGCATTTACCATGCACCTCGAACGCTCTCATGTAACAAGCCTACCGAGTGGGCACAAATCACTCTTTGTTACAGTTTGTTTCGCCGGAAGCTACGGAAATCATTAAGATTTCCGTAGCTTTTATGTTTCCGGACTAATTCGCCTGGCGGCGCAGAAAAGCTGGTATTTCCAGCGTGTCTTCGTTGCTGCCCGCCGCTTGCGGACGGCTATCCCGCTCAAGATTGGTGAGCGAAGGCTGAGCAGGCGCTGGTGGCGCTGTTTTAGCCGCAGTTTCAGCCGGAGCTTCGACGGGGGCTTTGGCAGCGGTTTTGGCCGGCGGTTGCGGGGAAACCGACGGTGGCGTTGACGCCGGAGCGATCAGACTCGGCTCCGGTTTTGGTGCCTCTGGAGCTTCGACGGGTGCAGTTGCGGCCATCTGTTCTTCGTCGGTCACCAGGCTATTTACCGCTCCGGTGACCTTTTGAAACAAACTGCGGCCGCGCCGTTTTTCGGTTTGCGACGCGCCGTTTTCAATTGCCGCTTCGGCAAACGCGTTTGGTGCGGCTTGCGGCGCCTGTATTTGCGGCTCTCGTGGGGCCGGTGTGGCGGGCCGTGGCGGGATGAACGGCTGGCCCGCGGTTTGAACCGGCGGCTGCGGCGCTGGTACCGGTGTCGGTTCGACCACGATCTGCTCCATTTCAGGTTCTGCCACGGCTGCTGCCGATGCCGTTGCCCCTGGAGTCGGATCGACGATCAGGGGAGGGGGCGATACGGGCGGCGTACCCGTCGACATTGTCTGATCGGCGGCGATTGGAGACGTTTGGCTGGCATCCTCCTGTGGCGCAGCGCCGCCATCCGACGACTGGCTTGTGGCCGAACGGTCAGCGTCGTGCACCAGCGAGATCAGCGGGCGCGGCATTAATGTAGCTTCCGCGTCGATTCCCGTAGCGACGATAGAGACCCGCATCAGACCTTCCATCTTTTCGTCGAACGTCGAGCCGAAAAGGATGTTGGCGTCGGCATCCACTTCTTCGCGGATACGGTTTGCCGCCTCATCCACCTCGAACAGCGTCATATCGAGGCCGCCGGTGATGTTGATCAACACGCCGCGCGCGCCTCGCATCGACACATCGTCGAGCAGCGGATTGGCGATTGCCGCTTCGGCCGCCGAAATCGAGCGGCCCTCGCCGCTGGATTCACCGGTGCCCATCATGGCCTTACCCATCTCGCTCATGACGGTGCGGATATCGGCGAAATCCAGATTGATCAGGCCCGGCATAACCATCAGGTCGGTGACACCGCGAACGCCCGAATGCAGAACGTTGTCGGCCATGCAGAAGGCGTCGGCTAACGTCGTATGTTCGTTGCAAACTCTGAACAGATTTTGATTGGGAATAACGATTAGCGTGTCGACGAAGTGCTGCAATTCTTCGATACCCTCGTCGGCCGACTTCATGCGGTTGTTACCTTCGAACTGGAACGGTTTGGTGACAACGCCAACGGTCAGTATGCCTTGCTCACGCGCCGCCCGGGCGATGACCGGCGCCGCTCCGGTGCCGGTACCGCCGCCCATGCCGGCGGCAATGAACGCCATGTGGCTACCCTGGAGATGGTCGATAATGACATCGAGCGATTCTTCGGCCGATGCGCGACCGATGTCCGGGCGCGCCCCGGCGCCCAGGCCGTTGGTGATGTTGATGCCAAGCTGAATACGCCGTTCGGTTGCACTGAGTGCCAGAGATTGTGCATCGGTATTGGCCACCACGAATTCGACCCCTTCGAGGTTTGCCGAGATCATGTTATTGACGGCGTTGCAGCCGCCGCCGCCGACTCCGACCACGACAATGCGCGGTTTCAATTGGGTTTCGGTTCCAGGTGCGCTTAGGTTGAGCGTCATATCAGCCTCCAATTAGTGACGTCCGAGGGCAAGGAATAGGGTGAATAGGTCCGCGATGGCGGCGATAGTGAGCCGTAACCCCACCACCCGCCGGATGAGGAAGAAAAGGGTGAGCAGGGCATCCAGGGTTTAAAAATGTTCATGGATCCAATGGCCAAGCCGGCTTCCAAGGCCGCCTGACTCACCCTTCATGATTGATGTTGGCTCGGTGACCACCGACGGGTTTTCCATCGCGAAGGCAATCAATCCGGCGCTGGTTGCAAATGCGGGTCCCGACATGGATTCGGGCAAGCCGCGTAATCTGAGCGGACGGCCCATACGAATCTGCTTGTCGAGGACCATCGCCGCCAGTTCACGCACGCCCTGAAGTTGGCTGGCGCCGCCGGTGAGCACCACACGGCGACCGGCAACCGGGTCGAAGCCGCTGTCGGTCAAACGCTCGCGCACCAGCTCGAACGTCTCTTCCAACCGCGGTTGGATGATGCCGTTGAGCAGGGAGCGCGGTATGTGATTTGGACTGTTGTGTTCGTCTTCGCCAACATGGAGCACGTCGATCAATTCGTGCTCGTCGGCGGGTGTCGCCATGGTCGCGCCGTGCAGCGTCTTCAGGCGTTCAGCGTGAGAGATTGGGGTCGACAAGCCGCGGGCGATATCGTTGGTTACATGCGCCCCGCCAACTGGCACGATGTCGGTGAAGACGGCGTCGCCGTTGGAGTACACGGCGATACTGGTGGTGCCGGCGCCCATGTCGATGACGGTCACACCGAGATCGGTTTCGTCTTCCACCAGCGTCGATAGGCCCGACGCATACGGGGCGATAACGAAATCGTCGATCTGCAAATGGCAGCGGTCGACAACGTTGCGCAGGGTACGAATGACGCCGCTGCCCACGCTAACCAGATGCATATTGACCGACAGGTGATCGCCAAATATGCCGCGCGGGTCGCGAATACCGCGATTGCCGTCGACGGTATAGGCGACAGGAATGGAGTGGATGAGCTCACGTTCCACGCGATGACCGTTTTGTGCGCCGTGCTCGTTGGCGTGACCGTTGCTGTGGCCATTGGTGTGATCGCTATCGGCACCGTTCCCATTAGTGTCTATCGCCAGCGTTTGCTGGAAGGCCCGGTGCAGGTCTGTGTCGTCGATCTGCGTTCCGCCGATGTTGACGTTGACGCCGACGGTCTTCGATATCGGCTGACCGCCGTTGAGATTGACGGTGACCGATTTGATTGTGTCTCCGGCCATCTGCTCGGCGGCGAAAACGGCTTTGCGAATCGCGGTTTCGGCCATATCCACATCGACGATCAGGCCCCTTTTCAGCCCCGCGCTGACCTGCAGACCGGTGCCGACGATGCGCGGCTGAGCAACCACATTGCTGCTGCTTTCGAGCGCTGGCCTGTCGACCCGCGCGATCAGGCAGCACACCTTGCTGGTGCCGATATCGAGGGCAACAATAGTGCCGGTGCGCGGTTTGGTGAGGCGTTTTGTCACGACATTAAGTCCTCTTCGCCTCAAGTGTTTTCGCCGGTGGTGCGGGCCCGCTCGCTGCCGTCGCCACTAACGCGGACGATTAAGCGGTCGGGGATACGCAGATCGATGGCGATAACGTTGCGCTCGAACAGTGCGTGTTCACGTTGGTATTCCGCTAAGCGGTCGAGCGCCGCTGCGATATTCTCCGCCGGCAGGCGGATGTCGATGCCGTTGCGCAAGCGCAAGTTCCAGCGCCGGCCGGAGACCCATATGGCGGCTTCGACCTGACCGGACACCGCCGGATAGGTACGCAACAGATCGAGCAGTGGCGCGGCGTTTTTTGGCGCATCCTGGCCGACGATGCGGGGCAGTGCGGCGAAACCCTCCAGTTTATGCCGTTGGATCACTACGCCTTCGCGGTCGATCAGGGCGAAGTGGCCCTTGTGCTGCCACAACGCTAGCGCCTGCCGTTCTTCGATCTGCAGATAAACGGTGTCGGGAAGACGCCGCGCGATGGCCACTGTCTTGACCCAGCCCAGAGATTCTATCCGCAGCCGCATTTCTTCCATGTCTATGGCCAGAATCGGCATGCCGCTGTGAACGTCGAGCGCGGCAATCAGGTTATCACGGGATGTTATCTGGCGGCCACGCACGAGAACCTCGCGCACTGCCAACCCAGCGCCCGCGGTCGCCCCCCATATCGCCTTTTCGGCAATCTCCATCTGTCGTTCCATCCAGCCCGACTCGACTGCGAACCAAGCGGCTCCACCAGTGCCACCCACAAACGCTATGAGTACGACACGGACGGCGATTCGCCGCCGCTGCAATCGACTCATCGCGCGCCGATGGGTCACTTTTTTGCGCTTAAAAAGAGTGGGAATCAGTCGCACTGTGCCGTCTCCACCAGCCAGTCAACTAATTGTGTGAAAGCGATGCCCTCGTGCGCCGCCTGCTCCGGCACCAGGGAAAGCTGGGTCATGCCCGGTTGAGTGTTGACCTCGAGCATCACCAGTTCCTCGTTATTGTCGTCGTAGCGTAGGTCGGATCGGCTGACGCCGCGGCATCCTAGAGTTTGATGGGCCGTGGCGGCCCAGTTCATCGCCCGTTCGTAGACGCCGGACGACACCGGGGCAGGTATCAAATGTTTTGCTTTGCCGTCGGTGTACTTGGCTTCGTAATCGTAGAAACCTGTAACCGGGCGCAATTCGGTGACCGCCAGCGGCCGCGGCTCGTGCGAGGCCGCGCCCATGACGGCGACCGTTAGTTCGCGGCCGGGGATGTACCGCTCGACCAATAGCTGCGGCGGCGTGTCGGGCATGTCGTCGAGCGACGGCCGGTCGTCGCCTTCGAGCACGATATGAACGCCGACGGACGATCCCCCGTTGATTGGCTTGACCACATAGGGCCGCGGCATCACGTCGCCCGCTTGTACGTCCTCAGGTGTGGCGATAACTGCGTCGGCAATACCGACACCTTGAGCAGCAAAGACTGCGCGGGCAGCGGCTTTGTCCATTGCCAGCGCCGATGCCAGAACCCCGGAATGGGTGTAGGGAATATGCAGTAGGTTAAGCAGGCCCTGGATACAGCCGTCCTCGCCGTAGCGGCCGTGCAGCGCATTGAACGCGGCATCGGGGGCCGGATCGAGAGCTTCCAAAAGGGTGCCGATGTTGGCGGTCACGTCAACCTCATCGACCGTGTATCCCGCCTCGCGCAAGGCGGTGGCACATTGTTGTCCGGAATCGAGCGACACTTCGCGCTCGGCCGACGTTCCACCCATTAATACGACGATCCGGCGCGTCATGACTGGTCTCCCGCCGGTACGCCGATGCGCTCGAGTTCCCATTCTAGTTCGACGCCGGTGGTCTCGCGCACTCGCCGGCGCACCTCTTCGCCCAGTCCCTCGATATCTGCTGCTGTCGCGCCGCCGAGATTGACTAGGAAGTTGCAGTGTTTTTCAGAAACTTGCGCTTTACCCAGGCGCAGGCCACGGCAACCCGCCCGGTCGATCAGCCCCCAGGCCTTCTGGCCGTTGGGGTTTTTGTAGGTGCTGCCGCTGGTACGGGTGCGGATCGGTTGGGTCTCTTCGCGCACCTCTTGTACCAGTTCCATGGCGCGGGCGATTTCGTCTCTATTACCCCAAGCGCCTTCCATCATGCAGCCGGTGAAGATCCAATCAGTCGGCACACCACAACCGCGGTACCGCGGCGACCAGTCTTCTGGCGACAACGATTCGATGTCGCCTTGCGGGGTTAATGCCATGACGTCGACCACTAGGTCTTTCAGTTCGCGGCCATAGGCACCGGCGTTCATGCGTAACCCGCCGCCGATGGTGCCGGGAATACCGGCGAGAAATTCGAACCCGGCGATGCCGGCGTCGCGTGCTGCTTTAGCAACGTTGTAATCCAGCGTCATGGCGCCGGCTTGAATATGCGTGCCGTCGACGCGGATCGTTGAGAACGGCCGGCCGAGGCGAACCACCACACCGGGAATGCCGCCGTCGCGCACCAGCATGTTCGAGCCGACACCGAGGACCGTCACCGGCACATTATTGGGCTTGCCGGCGAGGAAATTGGCCAGATCAGTCACATCGGCCGGCCGGTAGAGGACTTCTGCCGGTCCGCCGACGCGGAACCATGTGTAGCGGGCAATCGGCACCTGCGCATCGTAGCGGCCGCGCACAGGGGGTAGCCGGTCGACCAACTCGGTGGGTCGTTTACGGTCGGCCATCATCATGCTCCCGTCCCCGTACCGCGCTCCATGAGCGGCGTCAGTTGATCGGGCAATGCCTTGGCCCACGCAGTGATGTTGCCGGCACCCAAACACACTACCATATCGTCGGGGCGTGCCGCGGCGGTGATCAGTTTTGCTAGTTGGTTTGGTTCGGGGAGTGGGCGCACATCGCGATGGCCGTGGTCGCGTAGACCCGCCACCAGCGCATCGCGGTCCACTCCCTCGATCGGGCTTTCGCCGGCCGGATAGATGTCGGTTACAAAAACGATATCGGCGTCGTTGAAGCAGGTGCAGAAGTCGTCGAACAGGCTTTGGACACGCGAATACCGGTGGGGTTGGAAAACGGCGATAACCTGGCCGGACGTACTGTTGCGCGCGGCGTTCAACACCGCGGCGATTTCGACAGGGTGGTGGCCGTAGTCGTCAATGATCGTCACGCCGGCCACTACGCCGGTTTTGGTAAAGCGCCGATTGACGCCGGAAAATTCAGCAAGACCATTGCGAATGGCCTCGTCGCCGACGCCCATTTCTAGTGCCACGCCAATGGCGGCGAGAGCGTTTTGCGCGTTATGGGTGCCGTACATGGGTAATTGTAGCGAATCGATGGTGCGCGCTGCATTGCCGCTGCGCTCGGCGATATTGATGTCGAATGTCACTCCGTGGGGGCCTGTCACGATATTGACGCCACGCACATCCGCCTGACGTGAAAAGCCGTAGGTGATAACGCGCCGGTCGGTAAGTTGTGATATCAACGCCTGCACTTCCGGATGGTCGATACACAGGGTGGCGAAACCATAGAACGGTATGTTCGAGACGAACGTGGCGAAGGCTTCGCGTACGGCGTCGAAGTCGCCGTAGAAATCCAGATGCTCGGGGTCGATATTGGTAACCACGGCGATGGTTGCTGGTAGCTTTATGAACGTGCCATCGGATTCGTCGGCTTCAACCACCATCCAGTCGCCGGCACCGAGGCGCGCATTGGTGCCGTAAGCATTGATTATGCCGCCGTTGATTACTGTGGGGTCGAACGCGGCGGCGTCTAGAACTGCGGCGACCAGCGATGTGGTGGTGGTTTTGCCATGGGTGCCGCCGACGGCGATCGACCATTTCAACCGCATTAGCTCGGCCAGCATTTCGGCGCGGCGCACCACTGGTATTAGATTGGCGCGCGCGCTCACCATTTCCGGATTGTCGGGTCCGATCGCGGTCGATACAACGACCACCGCGGCACCGTCGATGTTTTCGCTACGATGTCCGATCGAAACGTCGATACCGAGTTGACGCAGACGTTCGATATTGGCGCCTTCGGCGACATCGCTGCCTTGAACTGCGTAGCCCAGGGCGTGTAGCGTTTCGGCGATACCGCTCATGCCGATGCCGCCGATGCCGACAAAATGAATAACGCCGATATCCAAGGGAAGCGCTTTCATTCCGCTGCCTCCCGTAAAGGCGTCGCCGGATCGCCGGCGTCGCCGTTCAACGGCAGTAGACCCTCGACCATGTCGGCGAGCTGATCCGTAGCCGACGGATTGCCTAAAGCCCGCGCCGCTTCGGCGACCTGAATCAGTGATGCCGGATCTTCCAAAGCGGCCTCGAGCCAACCGGCCAAGGCACCGGGCGTGAATTCCGGTTGCGGGATAACCCAGCCGCCGCCGCTATTCTTGATCGCGTGGGCGTTTTCCGTTTGATGATCATCGGCGGCGTGTGGGTAGGGGACGTAGAGGGCGGGCCGGCCGGCCGCCGTCAGTTCGGCCATCGTCGACGCCCCGGCGCGGCAGATTACCAAGTGTGAGCGAGCCAGCCGCTGCGGCACGTCGGCGAAAAATGTCGCCAGATCGACCGGCATATGCAGCGTTCGATAGGTCGCGCGCACCGCTTCGATGTCTTCTGGGCGGCATTGCTGGGAGACCCGAAACCGCAGCCGTAATTCGGGCGCCATAGTTTCAAACGCTGCAGGTACGATTTTGGAGAAAACCTGGGCACCCAGACTGCCGCCGAGAATCAGCACCTGCATAATGTCGGTCGGCGGTGAGTAGGGATGCGTGGTCAACGCCGCGATTTCGTCGCGTATCGGATTGCCGACGATGCGTGCGCGAGCCGCACCGGCGTCGCTGAGTTTCAACGTGTGCTCGAACGATAGCGCGAAGGCTCGCGCACCGCGCGCCAACCGGCGATTAGCGCGTCCGAGAACGGCGTTTTGTTCGTGAATGAGGGTCGGTACGCCGGCCATGCCCGCGGCCAGAATCGGCGGTACGGTTGGGTAGCCACCAAACCCGACGGCGAGGGCGGGGTGCAGGCGGCGCACCAGTCGGCGCGCTTCGGTAAATCCCTTAACCAGTGCCAGAACGCCGCGGACGGTGGTGAAAATACCGCCGTCGAGCCGCCCGGCGGTGACCGCATAACGCTCTATTTCCGGCGGAAGGCCGAGATTTTCCCGGCTTACCGCAGCGCCACGGGCATCGCTGACAAAGACGACGCGGTGGCCTCGGCCCGATAGGGTTCTTGCCAGCGCTACACCGGGAAACATGTGCCCACCAGTGCCACCGGCGGCGATCAGAATGGGGCGGGCGGAGAGATTATTCATGTCCCCTCCACCTGACCGTTGCGCCGGCGCGTCAACGCCAACATCATGCCGATACCGAGCGCGATCGCCAGCAGCGATGAACCACCGTAGCTGATAAACGGCAAAGTCATACCCTTGGTCGGAATGAGCTGCAGGCTCGACGCCATGTTGATCAACGTCTGCAGGCCGAATTGCACCAGCAGACCCGATACCGCGAGCAAGACGAACAGATTGCTCTCGCCCATGGTTCGTATGAGGCCACGCAGTACGATGAACGCGAACAGGGCAACGATGACCAAAGTGAGAATGAGCCCGAGTTCTTCGCCGGCAACGGCGAAAACGAAATCGGCGTGGGCGTCGGGCAAATTGTTTTTGACCGACCCTTCGCCGGGGCCTTGACCGAACAAGCCACCGTTCGAGAACGCCTCGATACTACGCTCGATCTGATAGGTGTCACCGGTAGCGGGGTCGATGAAGCGGTCGATGCGGCTGGCGACGTGCGACAGGATCATATACGAGCTGGCCAGACCGGCGAGGCCGAGCATGATCAACCCGACGACCAACCACATGGGCAAACCCGCCAGGAAGAATTGAGCCATCCACACCGCGCCGATAACTGCGGCTTGCCCCATATCCGGCTGTGAGATCGTTAGCCAGGCGAGCAACGCGAAGGTGACTACCGCCAAGGTGTAGCCGGGGAATTTAGCGTCGCGGACTTTCTCGGCGAACAACCAGGCGGTCACTATCGCGAAGGTTGGTTTAGCGAACTCCGTGACTTGTATTGACAGGCCGGCGATCGAGAGCCAGCGGCGCGCACCATTGTGTTCGTCGCCGAATAGCTGGGTCGCGCCGAGCCCCAGCAGACAGACGGCAAAGCCGATTAGCGCCAGGCGGCGAATTTGTAACGGGGTCATTAGCGATGTGGCGATGATCAAAGCGACTGCCATCGGCAGGAAGACCAAGTGACGCCTAACGAAGTAAAGGCTATCGACGCCGATCCGTTCCGCCACTGCCGGGCTCGACGCCAACGCCAGCATGGTGCCGAATGCCATCAGCGCGGCGACGGCGGCGAGGGTCCAGCGGTCTACCGTCCACCACCAGCGGCCCATAACGGAAGTGTCGGCGCGCGAGAACGTCGTCATACCGCGCCCTCCGCCGCTAGCCCCATGACGGTCACGCGGAAGGCTTCGCCGCGTGCTTCGAAATCGGGAAACTGGTCGAATGATGCGCAGGCCGGCGATAAGAGAACGACGCTAGGTTGCGGGTCTGACTGAGCTAGTTCCGCGGCTGCGGTGACGGCGGCAGCTAACTCACCACTAAGCGTAAAGGGTACCTTGCCATCGAGGGTCTTGGCGAAATCATCGGCGGCCTCGCCGATCAGGAAGGCGTGGCTGATCCGCGGGAAGAATGGCTCCAGTGCCCCGATGCCGCCGGCTTTCGCTAAGCCGCCGGCGATCCAGATGATATTGTCGTTACAGGCCAGCGCGTGCGCGGCGGCGTCGGCGTTCGTTGCCTTGGAATCGTTGATAAACCGGCAACCACCGATATCCGCCACCAATTCCTGGCGGTGGGCGAGGCCCGGGAAGGTCGTAATGCCATCGATCACGGCGCTATCGCCAATCGACGCATCACCAGCGGCGATGACCGAGACAGCCGTATAGGCAACAGCGGTATTTTGCGTATTGTGATGGCCGGGCAGCGTGTCGACTTTACTTAGATCTATGATGCGCTTTGCATTACCGCCGCGGTCGTCGATCAACCAGCCATCGACGACATAGACACCGCCGGCGACCGGCCGTTTAACCGAAACCGCGACCACCGGCTGGCCCTGCGTGGCAAGATCGTCGTAAATTGCGTAGCTGGCCTTGTCGTCGATCCCGACGATGGCCACGCGTTCCGGCGTTAGTCCGGCAAAAATTCGGCGCTTGGCGGCGATATAGCCGTCCATGCCGCCATGCCGGTCGAGATGATCGGGGCTAATATTAAGTAATATCATCACATCGAAGGTGGCTGACGGCAGCAACTCGAGCTGATAGGAGGAGAGTTCCAGCACGTAGATGCCGCCGCCGCCCATCGGCGCCAGGGAGAGGACTGGTGCGCCGATATTTCCGCCGACCACCGCTTGTTTGCCGATCTGGTTCAAGATGTGGCTGATCAGCGCCGTCGTGGTCGATTTGCCGTTGGTGCCGGTGATGCCGATGTAGGCGGCGTCGCGTTCGGCACGCGCCAGCAATTCAATATCGCAAACGATCTCGCAACCCGCCGCGCGCGCGCGTGTTACCGCCGGGTGCGGAGTCGGATGGGTGTGAGGAATGCCCGGGCTCAGCAGCAGGGTGGGTACGTCCTGCAAGTCCGCCGTCGTTAGATCGACCAACGGCATACCGTTGTCCCGCGCCGCCTCGCGTCTCGCTGGGTCGTCGTCCCAGGCGCGTACGTTGGCGCCACCGTTGTGCAACGCGCGCGCTGCCGACAGTCCCGACTTGCCAAGGCCGAGCACAGCGATAGACGCGCCGGAAAAGGCGGACAGGTCGATGCGCGATTGCGGTGCAGCGTTCATTCCGGCCTCACCGCAGCTTCAGCGTGGCCAGACCGACGAGCGCCAGTATCGACGCGATGATCCAGAAACGGACCACGATTGTTGGTTCAGCCCAACCTTTTTGTTCGAAATGGTGATGCAACGGTGCCATGCGGAACACGCGCCGCCCGGTCATCTTGAACGACGCGACCTGGACGATCACCGAAACGGTCTCCAGGATGAACAGGCCACCGATGATGGCGAGCACCAGTTCGTGCTTGGTTACCAGGGATACGCCGCCTAGCGCGCCGCCCATCGACAACGAGCCGGTATCGCCCATGAAGACCATTGCCGGTGGGGCGTTGAACCACAAAAATCCCAACCCGGCACCGACCAGGGCGCCGCAGAAGACTGCCAACTCGCCGGAGCCCGGCACGGCGAAAATCAGCAGGTAATTGGCGAATACGGCGTTGCCCACTAGATAAGAAATCAAGCCAAAGCTACCCGCCGCGATCATCACTGGAACGATTGCCAGGCCATCGAGGCCATCGGTCAGGTTAACCGAGTTCGACGAGCCGACGATGACGAAGATGGCGAAGGGTGCAAAAAACCAGCCCAGGTCGAGCAACACGTCTTTAACGAACGGCAGCGCCAGACCGGTTGACAGCGGTTCGCCCATCAGCGACATGATCCAGTAGACGGCGATGGCGGCGACGATAATTTCGAGCGTAAGGCGCTGTTTGCCTGGCAGACCGCCGGAGCCTCTCTGAGTGAGTTTGCGGTAGTCGTCAACGAAACCGATGGTGCCGAAGCCGACGGTGACCAGCAGTACGGCCCAGACGAAACCGTTGGTGAGGTCGGCCCACAATAGGGTCGACACGATGATCGCTAGAAGAATTAAAAACCCGCCCATGGTTGGCGTACCGGCCTTGGCAAAGTGCTGGGGCGGACCGTCCTCGCGGATCGGTTGCCCAGTCGGCTGCTGTTGTTTCAGCCAGCCGATGATCCAGGGACCGAAGACAAAGGCGACGATTAACCCGGTGACAACCGCGCCGCCGGCACGGAAGGTGAGTGAACTGAATAGAAACAGCACACTGTATTGGTCAGCCAGTGGAGCGAGCAGATTAAACAGCATACCGGATGCCCCCCTCGTCAGCGACCGGTGCTCCACCATTTCCGTTGGCGCCGGTAATCAGCGCTTCGGCGATCGGTCCGACCCGGCTGCCCAGTGACCCTTTGACCAGCACCACATCGCCGGCTTGCACCGCGTCCAGCACTATCGGCAGTAGTTGCTCCGGCGTTGCCGCGTGGCTGCCACGCATTTGTTTTGGCAACGTCTCGGTTAGCGCGGCCATTAGTTTGCCGCAGGTGAAGACCTGGTCGGCGCCAATGGCTTCGAGGTTTCGTGCCAGCCTGGTGTGGAGCTTTTCCGCTTCGGGCCCCAATTCCAACATGTCACCTAGCACCGCTATGCGTCGACCTGTACCCTCGGGATGGGCGACGCCGAGCACCTCGAAGGCGGCGCGCATGGAGGCTGGGCTGGCATTGTAACTGTCGTCGATCACCACATACTCGCCGACCGCAGTAGCGATCCGGTGGTGGCGGCCGCGGCCGCGCGGTATGGTGGCATAGCTTAGCGCTGCCGCGGCGGTATCGAGATTGGCTTCGAGGCCGGCCACGGCCGCCAGAACGGCCAACGAATTGATCACCCGGTGCCGCCCCGGTGCGTTGAGCCGATAATGTACGGTATGGCCGTCGACATTGGCGGTGACGTCGCTGCCGTCATCGGTAGGGTCGCTGGCGATGAGGCGGGCGTGGGCTTCTGGGCTGGCGCCGAAGCCGAGGATCCGCTTGGCGCCAGTTTCGGCGGCAGTCGTGGCCAGCAGCGCGAAATAGGCGTTGTCGCGGTTGAGCACGGCAACGCCGTTGTCACCGAGCCCGGCGAAAATTTCGGCCTTCGCCTCGGCGATCGCGCAAACGCTGTCAAAGAATTCCAAATGCACAGCCTCGATAGTCGTGATGACCGCAATGTCGGGCCGCACCAGTTGCGACAACGGTGTCAACTCGCCGGCATGGTTCATGCCCAGTTCGATTACACCGTAGACGGCGTCCACCGGCATTCGCGCCAGGGTCAGCAGCGTGCCCCATTGGTTGTTCAAATTGCCTTGGGTAGCATGGGTCGTACCGCAGGCGCCGAGTGCGGCCGCCAGCCCATCTTTGGTGCTGGTTTTGCCGACTGATCCGGTGACGCAAACGAACTGCGCGCTCGAACGGTTGCGGGCGAACCGGCCCAATGCAGTAAGAGCAGCTTCGCAATCGTTGACCACGACCAGTTTTGGTGAGTCCTCTAGCCCAGCGGGGATTCGGCTAACGACAGCTCCGGTGGCGCCGGCCAACAGCGCCGCGGCGACATAATCGTGACCGTCAAAATTGGGTCCGGCGATGGCAATGAACAGATCGCCGGGGGCACAGGTGCGGCTGTCGATCGATACACCGCTTGCCTGCCAGTCCGTCGATGAAGCGCCAGATGTGAGCCGGCCGTTAGTCGCCGTGGAGACATCGCTGCTGGTCCATAGGGGCAAAGCGCTCATGATGCCGTCTCGCCGCTCAGTTGGATAATGGCTTTACGCGCCACCTCGGCGTCGTCGAACGGCAGGACCTCAGTACCGACGATCTGGCCGGTCTCATGGCCTTTGCCGGCGATGATCAACACGTCGTCCGATGCCAGTTCGTCAATCGCCGCGGTGATCGCCTTGGCCCGGTTGTCGAATTCGGTGGCGCCCGGGCATCCGGTCAGAATCTGGCGGCGGATCGAAGTCGGATCCTCACGCCTTGGATTGTCGTCGGTGACGATGGCACGGTCGGCTAACCGCGCCACGACTTCGCCCATCATCGTCCGTTTGCCTGGATCACGGTCGCCACCGGCACCGAAGACCACGGCGAGCTTGCCGGCGACATGGGGGCGAATCGCCGAAAGAGCGGTCTCCAACGCGTCAGGCGTGTGGGCATAGTCGACATAGACCATCGCGCCATTGGGGTGTTGCCCGACCAACTCCATGCGTCCGCGCACGCCCTTGAGCATAGCCAGCGCGGTGAATGCGTCGTCGACGGCAGCGCCGCAGCCGATCGTCAAGCCTAGTGCGGCCAAGGCGTTATAGGCCTGGAATGCGCCGACCAGCGGTAGCCGGGTCTCGAAGGTGCGGTGGTCGATGGTGACGCACAGGCGCAGGCCGTCGGCCAGCGGCGACAGATCGTCGATGCGCATATCGCTGGTGTTCATCCCGTAGGACGAGATGCGGTGTCCGGCGAGGCGGCAAATATCGCGAATTTCTTCGTAATGGGAGCTGTCGGCGTTTAGTACCGCGGTGCCGTCGGACGGTAGCAATTGTTCGAAAAGACGCCGCTTGGCGGCGAAATAATCCGCCTCGGTTTCATGATAATCTAGATGATCTCGCGTCAGGTTTGTGAACGCAGCGGCGGCGATAACGATGCCGTCGAGGCGGTACTGATCAAGGCCGTGCG
Organism: uncultured Rhodospirillaceae bacterium; assembly: GCA_964530225.1. Classification (GTDB taxonomy): domain Bacteria; phylum Pseudomonadota; class Alphaproteobacteria; order UBA6615; family UBA6615; genus CAZHBA01. Next base: position 56,716 of record CAZHBA010000066.1, read on the forward strand.
ATGAAGCTTCCATTGCCAGATGATTGATCCCGGCATCGGAAAGGTCGGCCAATGTCTGGTGCAAGGCCACCGGGTCCGGCGTCGTCAGGCTTGGGCCCGGGTTGGGGCCGCCGGCGTCGATACCCAGGGTGCCGATGCTGGCAGACGGCAGGCCCAGGTGCGACCAGATCTGCCGGGTGAAGCCGGCGACCGACGATTTGCCGTTGGTACCAGTGATGGCGGCGACGGTCTTTGGCTGGTGCTGGTAGAACCGGGCGGCGATGAGGGCGAACTGTCGGCGCGGATTTTCGTCGACCACCAGTTGGGTGCCGTCGTTAAGCACGGTGTCCAGCGGCGCGAGGATGGCGACGGCGCCGCGCGCTAGCGCATCGCCGATGAAATTGCGCCCGTCGGTGCTCGATCCTCGCGTCGCGCTGGGCAGAGCGGCGAACAGATAACCCGGTTCGACCCGTCGACTATCGGCGGTCAGGCCGGTAATCTGCACGTCCTGCAACGTATCAATTTGCGGTGCCATTGGCATCATGAGCTCAGTTAGTCGCAACCCCTCGTCCTCTTGTGCGCGGTGCGGCGATGTTGATGGTTAAGGCGCGGCGTATTTCGGGTGCGCTTTCGTCGACCGGTGCGATGCCGAACAATGGCGCGATCTGGGAAATCACCCGGCCGACGACCGGTGCCGCGGTCCAGCCGGCGGTGGCGTTGTCGTTGCTTTCCTTGATGCCCCTGGGTTCGTCTAGGTGCACCATCACCACATAGTGCGGTGCGTTAATTGGGAACACACCAATGAAAGACGAGATCAGGGCTTTGCGCTTGTATTGGCCGTCGACCTGTTTTTCGGCGGTACCGGTTTTGCCGCCGACCAGATAGCCCGGCGCATTGGCGTTGCGCCCGGTGGTGTTCTTGACGACCAGACGCAACAGCCGGCGCATTTGTTCCGATGTGTGTTCGGATATGACCCGTTTGCCACTGGCCGGGGTTTTGCCGCGCCGGATCAGGGTGGCGGGGTATAAGGTACCGCCATTGACCACGGCGGCGGCGGCGGTGGCGGCGTGCAACGGGCTGACGGCGATGCCGTAACCGTAGGCGATAGTCATAGTGTTAATTTCGCGCCAGGTAGCCGGATAGATCGGCCGTGCCTGCTCGGGCAGTTCGACGCTGGAGCGGCGCAACATGCCAAGCTCGGACATGAATTTACGCTGTCGGGTGCCGCCGATATCCAGTGCCATTTTCGCCGAGCCGATATTCGACGAGTACATGAATATTTCGGGAACCGACAACAACCGGGCTTTTGGATGAAAATCGGTAATCCGGGAGCTAGCGGTGCGGATTGGTTTACGGGCGTCGTAAATGCTGGTCAGGTTGGCGGCGCCGGTCTCGAGCGCGATAGCGTGGTTGAATATTTTGAAAATCGAACCCAACTCGTAGACGCCAAGCGTGGTGCGATTGAAGCGCGCGTCGTCGGGGATCTCGCCGGTCTCGTTGGGATCGAAATCGGGCAGCGAGACCAACGAGATGATCTCGCCGGAGCGTACATCAAGCACCACGCCGGACCCGCCGATCGCCTTGAATTTTTTGATCTGGGCAGCCAGTTCGCGGCGCAGGATTTGTTGTGCGCGAATGTCAATCGATAGTGATACCGGTGCGCGGCGTTCGGTAAGCGCGGCATCGAAACTTTTTTCGATGCCGGCCAGCCCGTCATTATCGATGCTGGTAAAGCCGACGATATGCGCCGTCAGCCGACCCAGGGGATAGATCCGGTCCTGTTCGTTGCGGAAGTCAAGCCCGGGAATTCCCAGGCGATTGATGGCGTATTGTTGGCGTGGCGTGAGGTTGCGGCTCAGCCAAATAAATCCCCGGTCCAACGACAGCTGGGCCATCACTTCGGCTTCGCTGAGTTCGGGCAATACGCCCACCAGCGCACGTGCCGTGGCCCGCGGGTCAACAATCTCCCTCGGATTACCGTACAGCGACGCCGTCATCAGATTGGTCGCAAGAAGCACGCCGTTACGGTCGACGATGTCGGCCCGGTCCATATGGTTTTCGGTTGTGATATTGCGCGCGATCGCTTGGCGCGACGGGCCGGTTTCGCCGAGCACGGTGACATCGACCAGACGCACGCAGATGACCAGGAACGCCGTCGCCATTAGCGCGCCACCCACCAGCAGCCGGGTCCGTGCCACGTCCAACGCTTTTTTCTGGACGTTTTCGAAGGAGTTGTTCTCGGTCACCGCGATTCAACTCCTACGTTTTGGGCAACGTTTCCAGCGGTGTTACCGAGGATGGCACGCAATGACGCGTTGAGCGCTGCATTTTCGGACACGCTCAAGCCCGGTATTAGCTTGGCTGGCTGAGAGGCCAGGTGAACATGGCGCAACGGCCGGAGCGGCGCGGCGGGTTTCACCCTTGGCCTGGCATTTGTAGTGCTGGCAATTGGTATTTCCGAATCTACGGGCGCTGCCTCTTCCGGTGTTGTCGCCGCCGGCAGAATGTCGGGGAGCGGGTGCCTAGGCAGGGCGGCGATGTTGGAAAATTGGCTGCCTTTGAGCGGTTGTAGATCCAGGTAGCGGTGGCTCAGGCCTTCGAGGCGTCCCGGCTGGTTGAGATAACTCCACTCGGCCCGCAAGATGGGGATCGCGTTGCGGTCGCGTGTGATCTCTTTATTCAGAACGACCAAGCGGTTTTCGAGTTCCGATACTTCGAACGCGACGTCGAACAAAGCACCGCCGGCGATGATCGAAAGCGCGAACAGGAGGAGGGTCGCCGGCCGTTTCATGCGGTGTCCTCCTCTCTGACTGGTCCCCAGCTGGGTGCCTCGGTGCGTTCGGCGACGCGAAGCCGCGCCGAACGCGCCCGTCGATTTTGGGCGATCTCTGCCTCGCTTGGGCGGATCGCCCGTCGCCGGGTCAGGCGCCAGGCCGGGTCGCGTTGTGCTGGAATATCGGGACGATGGCGCGAGCCGCGACCCTCGTTGCCGCTGCGCTGGCGCAGGAATACTTTGACCCGCCGGTCTTCCAACGAGTGAAACGAAACCACAGCCAGCCGTCCGCCGGGCTTGAGGATGGCTTCGGCGGCGCCAAGCCCACGCTCCAGTTCAGCTAGCTCATCATTGACCTTGATCCTGAGCGCCTGAAAGGTGCGGGTGGCAGGATCAATCTTGTTGTCACGGTTCCGTTTTCGTGGCGCGGCGACGGCGCGCACGATTTCGGCGAGTTGCCCTGTGGTCTCGATCGGCGCCTCGGTGCGGGCGACGACAATGGCGCGGGCGATACGCCGGGCTAGGCGTTCTTCGCCATAGGTGTGGATAATATCGGCAAGCTCGCCTTCGTCGACGCTATTCACCAGCTCGGCGGCGCTTTGCCCAGATTTCTCCATACGCATATCGAGGGGGCCGTCCTGAGCAAAGGCGAACCCGCGCGCCGGATCGTCGATTTGCATCGAGGAGACGCCGAGGTCAAGGGTTACGCCGTCGACAGCGTCGACCCCGCAGTCAGCCAGGAGGGCTTGCATGTCGCCGAAGCGGCCGGAGACCAAATGCAGGTGGCCGGCATAGCGCGCTGACAGTTCGGCATTGCGCGCGATGGCGTCGGGGTCCCGGTCGATGCCCCAGACGATGCAATTAGCCGTTCTGAGTAGAGCGCTGGTATAGCCGCCGCTACCCAGCGTGCCGTCGACATAAACGGCACCGGTGCGCGGTTCGAGGGCGGCAATAACGGAATTCAGGAGAACGGGTGTGTGACCAGTTGCAGGGGCAGGTTTGCGGCCTGGCTCGGTCGAATTAGAGCGACGCCGTGACACGGCGGCCGCCATTAATTTGCTCCCCCGTTGTCGCCGGGTGGACCGGCAGGGCGCAAGGTCAAGCCTTGCTCGGCAGCGCGGCGCACGGCTTCGCTCTGGTAGTCGGCGAAGTCTCCGGGATGCCAAATCTCAAACAGCGGTCCCCGTCCGACAAAGGCGGCGGTCTTAGTGATGTTGGCGTGTTCGACCAGAGACGCCGGCAATATAATGCGACCCTCGCCGTCGAAGGCGAGTTGCTGGGCATTGGCGAACAAGGTTGCAGTCAGGGTGTCGTGCTCGTCGGAGAAAATGTCGAAGGCACCGACCCCGGCGCTAAGTTTTTCCATCCACTCCATGCCGCCGCACTGGATCGCCGGATACTTGAAGGACGGCAGGGCGACGATACCGTGGAACGACTGCCCGGCCAGCACAGCGCGAAACGCTGCTGGTACTGAAACCCGTCCTTTGTTGTCGACCTTGTTAGTCGTCGTTGACAGAAACAACGCCATTGCCTTCGCCCGCTTGCCACATTGACGCCACACAGCGTCATTTGCCGGCCAGCATTTGCCTCCCCCTCGTTGCGACGGTCGCCAACCTCCATCAGGTCGTAGACGCCAAAAGTGAGATTAAATGGGATATCATGGGATATCATGGGATATCATGGATAGTCAACGTGGAAACAACTAATAAAAGCAGTAGAAAATGAAAAAAATCAGTCACTTTCAATAATGTTTCGGGTGGTGTTTGCATTCGCCAGTGCGCCATCAAAAGAAGGATCACATGAAAATATGGCGATTGTTTGTTCTTGTAATGTTCTTACTTGGCCAATGGTGTCTGGAGTTGTGGATTAAATTTCTGCAAGCGAGCGCTGATTCCCGCTGATTCCCGCTGATTCCCGCTGTTTCCTGCCAATTCATGCCCGAACGCCCGTGACCGGCACAAGCGCTGCCGTGATGTCCGTGAAGTAAAAAGCCAGACGGTCTGTAAGCCGGGTTCTGTCCCCGTCGTAACGGGAGATGGCCATTCATCTGGGACGTCCGTCGCCGGACGCCTCGTGCGACCCACCCGGGCGGCGGCGCGGAAATTCGCCATATGCCGCCCCTATTCGGTCTTGCTCCCAGTGGGGTTTACCATGCCGCCACCGTTACCGGCGGCGCGGTGCGCTCTTACCGCACCCTTTCACCCTTACCCGCTGCCAAGGCGGCAGGCGGTTTGCTTTCTGTGGCACTTTCCCTAGAGTCACCCCCGCCGGCCGTTAACCGGCACCGTATTCCCGTGGAGCCCGGACTTTCCTCACACGGACGGGTTTCCCCATTGCCCGCATGCGACCATCCGACCGTCTGGCCCCTTATATTTAGGAGATCGGGGTATCGCCCGCAACCTGCGCCAGCAGCGTGGCCAGCCGGGCGCGGGTTTCGTCGTCGTCGGTGCCATCGAAATGGTCGGGGCGAAAATGGCGCTGGAAGGCGGAAATCGCTTCGGTGAGCCAATTCGTCGACACCTCATAGCCGTATTTGGCCAACATCGCGGCAATATTGCCGCCTGAGGTGTCGCCGTTTGTATCCGGCCACAGGCCGATACCGTTGTTGGCCAGTTGCTGCCAGGGGAAAAACTCGCCGGGATCGAGCTTTCGTGCCGGGGCGATGTCGGAATGACCGACCACGTTGCGTGGCGGGATCGGGTGGCGAGTGACAATATCTTGCGCGAGCGTAATCAGGGCGTCAATTTGAGTAGTTGTAAACTCGCGGTAGCCGAATTCGTGGCCAGGGTTCGACAGCTCGATACCGATTGAGCGCGAATTGATGTCGGTGGCGCCCCGCCAGGCGCTGGCCCCGGCGTGCCAGGCACGGCGTTCTTCCGGCACCAGCCGGCAGATCGTACTGGCTTCGTCGATAAAGTAGTGTGCGCTAACCTGTGAAGCCGGGTCGCACATCCAGTCAAGCGCCTTCGCGTCGGGTATCATGCCGGTGTAGTGGATCACCAGCATATCGATTACGACCGTGCCTCCACCCTCGGCCAGGCGCTCGCCGTGGTTAGGCGAAGGGCGATCTGAAACGGTCATGTGCCTGCTGCCTCTGCCAATGCTTCGCGCGCGGCTTCCAGTTCGATCCAGCGCGCCTCGGCGGTATCGGTGGCGGCCGTCACGTCTTCCAACTTCTTCGCCGCTGCGTCATAGGCGTCGGCGTCACGGCTGTAGAGATCGGGATCGGCCAGCAGGGTCTCCAGCTTTTGCTTCGCCGTTTCCAGTTCGGCGATGTGGGCGGGTAAACCATCGAGTTCGCGCTGGTCCTTGTAGGACAGTTTATGAGTATCTGTTTTACGAGGACGTTGTGCTGCGGGAGTAGCTTCGCGCTGTTTGGCCGGCACGGTTTGCGGCGAGCGGGATGTCGCACCGCGCTGGTGCAAATAATCCGAATAGCCGCCGGCATATTCGACCACCTGTCCGTCGCCCTCGACGGCGATGGTGCTGGTGACGATGCGATCGAGAAAATTACGGTCATGGCTGACCAGCAGCACCGTGCCGTCATATTCGTCGAGCATCTCCTGCAGCACGTCGAGGGTATCGGTGTCGAGGTCGTTGGTCGGTTCGTCGAGCACCAGCAGGTTGCTCGGCTGGGCCAGGATCTTGGCCAGCAGCAGGCGGTTGCGCTCGCCGCCTGACAGGGTAGCTACCGGCGCCTTGGCCTGTTTGTTGTCGAACAGGAAATCGCGTAAATAAGCCACCACGTGGCGCAGGCGCCCGCGCACGTTGAGCGCATCGCCGCCGCCGGGTACCAGGGTCTGCCAGAGGGTGTCGGTCGGCACCAAAGTCTCCCGCGTCTGGTCGAACACTGCGGTGGTCAAATTGCTGCCCAAGCGTAACCGCCCGCTATCGGGCTCGAGCTTGCCGATCAATAAGTCTAGCAACGTGGTCTTGCCGGCGCCGTTGGGACCGATTATGCCGATGCGGTCGCCGCGCAAAACCCGGGTCGAGAAGTTCGAGATAATGACGTTGTTGCCGAACGATTTGGCGAGGCTTTTCGCTTCGATGACCAGGCGGCCGCTCAGCGGGCCGGCGTCTGCCTCGACCCTCGCCAGTTCCTTGCCGGCCAACAGGGCCTGGCGTTGTTCGCGCATGGTCTCGAGCTTGCGTAGCCTTCCCTGGTTGCGCCGTCTCCGCGCCGTGATGCCGTGCACAAGCCAGTGCTGCTCGGCTTTTAATTTCTGATCGAGACGGCGCGCCGCCTTCGCTTCGGCCTCGAGAATCGCGTCGCTCCAGCGGTCGAAATCGCCATAGCCGCGCGGGCTGTGTCTTAGTTCGCGCCGGTGCAGCCAATAGGTGTCAGTCGTCACCGTCTTGAGGAAAGCGCGGTCATGGCTGACCATCAGCAGCGTCTTGCGGCCACCGACCAGGGTTTGCTCGAGCCATTGGATGGTCGGCAAATCGAGATGGTTGGTGGGTTCGTCAAGCAGCAGTACGTCGGGGTCGCCGAGCAGGGCGCGCGCCAGGGCGGCGCGGCGGCCCTCGCCGTCCGACAGGGACGTCACGTTGCGTTCGCCGTCCAGACCGACCCGCGATAACACCTCGTCGACCTCGTGGCGCGGTGCGCCGCCGGATTTGGCAGTAGAAACGAAATTGGCCACCGTCCCCGCGTCGGGCAACGGTACATCCTGGGGCAGGTAGCCGATGGTCAGGCCGGGTTCGAAATACAGCTCGCCGCTGTCGGGCTCGAACAGGCCGGCGATGATTTTCATGATCGTCGTCTTACCGCTGCCGTTACGCCCCACCAAGCAGGCGCGCATGCCAGGCGTCAAGCTCATCTCAGCGCCCGCGAACAATGGATCACCGCCGAAGCCGACGACGACATCGCGCAACGTTATGACAGGGGGATCGGTGGCCATCGGCGCGACCGGTTACTTGAGATTCCGTTGGGTGGCGATTCTGTCGTAGGCGGCGTTGATCGCCGCCAGCTTGTCGTTGGCGACTTCGATGAATTCTTCCGGCATACCCTGGGCGATTAGCGTATCCGGGTGGTTCTCGCGGACCAACTTACGATAGCCCGATTTCACCGCCTCGTTGTCGGCGTCGTGGGGGACGCCGAGGACAGTGTAGGGATCGGCTTGGTCGGGGCCCATATGCTCGGCGCGCAGGCGGGCGAAATCGCCATCGCTGAAGCCAAAAATGTGGGCGACGTTCTGCAAATATTCGGCCTCTGCCTTGGCGACCGTGCCGTCAGCCTGGGCGATATAGAACAGGCAACCGAGCAATTCCTCGAGTATCACCGGATTATCGGTGAACATGCCGGCGACCTGGCGCGCATATGGTTCGTATCCGGCGACGCTCTTGCGCGCCAGATTAAACACCCGCGCCACATTCTTGGTTTCTTCCGGGGCCACCTTGAAGACCCGCCGGAAGGCGCGGACCTCGTCTTCGGTGACGACACCATCGGCCTTGGCCAGCTTGGCGCCTAGCGCGATAACGGCGATGGTGAAGCCGATCTGCTTGGTCGGGTTGGCACCGGATTCGGCCGGCGCTGTCCTAGTACTGTCGTAGACATGGCCGGCAACGGCGCCGAGCAGCGCCCCCAAGGGACCGCCGAGCGCAAACCCCGCCGCGCCGCCGATCAATTTACCCCATATGCTCATGCCATTCATCTCACCAATACCGGAATGCCATCTGCCGGGCACTGCCTAGCATGGCGCGCGTGTCGCCGCCAATATCGCTAGGGGCGGTGGCCGAATCCCCGGCTATCAAGTAAGCGAAGGGATCAACCGGTTGGTTTAATTGCGCCGGTGTGGGGGACGGTTGATGGGTGAACATGACGGTTGGGGTGTTGGCACGAGATAGTATCTGACGGTGGGGGTTGGTGCGGCCCTGATGGTCCACCGTCGCATCCGGGCGGACCGCTCCCACCCAGGCGTTTCTAAGACTGGTCTCAGCCCGCACCGGGAAAACCGGCAGCGATGGCCTATTCTACAAGCTAATCGGTTGCCCCTCCTTGCAGGACGTGTCGGCGGCCATGGTCAACGCCAGCACGTTGCGCCCATGGTTGGCGGATGCGAGCCCGACGCCGCCCAATTGTAAAATTGATCGGACGAAAGAATCGGTCTCTTCTTTCATGGGGCCGAAGAATTCCCCAAGCGCGAAATCGCCCGGCATCGCCGAACCGAGGAAGGCAACGTTGACCTCGTGTTCCGGCGTATAGGGAGTAGGAATTGGATCGATCGGCGCCAACACCACGTCACGGTGGGAATCGTCGATATTCAACGAACCGCCGGTTCCATGCAGGTCGATCTCCATCGTCGCCGTGTAGGCCGGCCAGTGATGCGGCGGCAGCCAGCTTGTGCCCAGCGTCGCCACGCTGCCATCGTCGAAGGTAACGATCATCCATTGGAAATCATCGCGATTGTAGGGGGCGAAAACCTTGCTGGCGGATTTGGCATAAACCTCGACCGGCTTTTTCCCCTCCATATACCAGAGGATCAAATCGACCACATAGGTGAGCGTGTTGATCGACGGCGTCGTGTTCGGTGACCGTCGGGCGACAGCTTCACCAACCGCCCGTGTGACGTAGATCTTGCCAAGCGCCATCACCACGTTACCCAGTTGCCCGGCGTCGATTGACTGCTTGGCCAGCAGGTAGCGCTTTCGAAACCGTTGGGTGTAGCCGATGAATGCGGTGCAGTCGTTCTGTTTGGCGGTAGCGACAATGTCGTCTGCCTCGTCCAGACTCAAAACGAATGGCTTCTCGATGAGGACTGGTTTACCTAGCTCGGCGGCCAGTTTAGCCGGGCCGTAGTGCGACTCTTCGTCGGTAGACACGATAACGGCCTGCACCCGGTCGTCGCGGATCGCCTCTTCATAATTTTTGGTGGCCTGGTCGGCGTTGACCGCTTCCGCAAGTTTGCCGAGTTTCTCGGCATCTATGTCGCAAACCGCCACATGCCCGACCTGCGGAATTTGTGCGCACGAATGCGCCCGCAACGTTCCGATTCCACCCGCGCCGATTACGGCTATACCGATCGTATCTGCCATGGTTATCTCACTGTTTATTGTCTTTGTTACCGCTAACCTAACACGCTCGTTTATGCCGGACGAGGCGGCGAAGGCAGCATTGCCAACCGGGTTTTAGAATCTGAACAGATCTGATGAATTGTATATATTGTTTTTTTGTTAAGTTTTTGAATAATGGCTGTCCTAGCCGAAATATCTACAAACGGCTGAGGTGTTTTTTCAGCTAATTGAGGCGGTAGTGGAGCGTTTCGCGCAGCAACACTACTTGCCTCAAATAGTACCAGCAATGCCGTTGTTGCATACAGTAATTTATGTCCGTCATCAAAACATTTGGGACTTCTGAGCCTGTTTTCTAACGGAGGTGTCCGTCATCAAAACATTTGGGACTTCTGAGCCTGTTTTCTAACGGAGGATCTGGCTCATCTTGGTTTGATGTTATGCCGCTTGGCGTTGATGGTTCAAGCGGCGGTTTTGGATGGTCAG
>CAZHBA010000067.1:0-7283 GCA_964530225.1 uncultured Rhodospirillaceae bacterium
CTGGCCGGTGGTGGCGTCGAGGACCAGCAAGACTTCGTGGGGAACGTCGGGATCGATCTTGCGTAGGACGCGGATGACCTTCTCCAACTCGGCCATCAAATTGGCCTTGTTATGCAGGCGTCCCGCCGTGTCGATCAACAACACATCGGTATTTTCCGCCAGCGCGCGTTCCAGAGTGTCGAACGCCACTGCCGCCGGGTCGCTGCCAGTATCCTGAGCCACCACGGTAGCGCCGGTGCGCTCGCCCCATAATTGTAGTTGCTCAATCGCCGCGGCGCGGAACGTATCGCCCGCCGCCAACATGACCGACTTTCCTTGTTCGCGCAGCCGTTGGGCGAGCTTGCCGATGGTGGTGGTTTTGCCGGTGCCATTGACGCCGACGACCAAGATCACCTGGGGTCCGGTCTCGGGTTGCGCCGTCTCGTCGAGCGGGTGTGCTACAGGCTCGAGAATTTCCGCGATGTCGTTGGCCAGCGCGATACGAACGTCGGCTTCGGGCACGTCGGCGGCGAACCGGCGGCTCGAAATCCGCTCGATTAGCCGCGCCGCTGTCTCGACGCCCAGGTCCGCGGTAATCAACAGGTCTTCGAGGTCCGCCAGGGTTGCGGCGTCGAGCTTGCGCTCGGATAATATGCTGCCGATGCCGCCGGCCAGGTGGCTCGACGACTTGCCCAGGCCGGTGCGCAGCCGGCCCAACCATCCGCTTGGTTTATCGTTCATGCGGCCGATCGTTGTGCGATGATGCCGACGAGCTTGTTATCGGCCCGGCCGGTGATGCGAACCGGTAGCAGCGAACCCGGTACGGTGCCGGCGACCAGCACCGGCACAAAATACTCGGTGCGGCCTAAGCCGTTGCGTTCGATCAGCACACTGTGCTCGCTTCCGATCTCGCTGTCCAGGTAGTCGCTCAAGGCGGCCTGACCTGCTGCGCGTAGGCGCGCCGCCCGCTCCTTGGCTTCGTGGCGCGGCATTTGCGGCATGCGTGCCGCCGGTGTCTCCGGCCGTGGGCTATAGGGGAACACGTGTAAATATGTCAGCTCACAATCTTCGACCAGCCTCAACGTGTTGGCGAACATCGCCTCGGTTTCGGTTGGGAACCCGGCGATCAGGTCAGCGCCAAGCACAATATCAGGCCGCAGCCGGCGGAGCGTAGTGGCGGCGACAACCGCCTGTTCGCGGCTGTGGCGCCGCTTCATGCGCTTTAAGATGACGTCATCGCCGGCCTGCAGGCTCAAATGCAAGTGTGGCATCAACCGCGGTTCGTTGGCGATCAGGTGCAGCAGATCGTCGTCGATCGCGGCAGGGTCGAGCGAGCTCAAGCGCAGGCGCGTCAGTTCCGGTGCTGCGGCCAGAACCCGGCGGACCATTTGACCCAGGGTGGAGCGGCCGGGCAGACCGGTTCCGTAGGAAGCAATATCGACGCCGGTCAAGACGATTTCATAGAAACCGCTGGCGACCAGCGTTTGCACCTGGCGCGAAATTTCACCGATCGGCACGCTACGCGAATTGCCGCGCCCGAACGGGATAACACAAAAAGTGCAGCGATGATCGCAGCCGTTCTGGACCTGGATGAAGGCGCGGGCGCGACCGTCGAAGCCTTCGATGAGATGGCTTGCAGTCTCGCGCACCGCCATAATGTCGTTGACGCGCACCGGCTCGTGGTCGCCAGGTTCGAACGAGTGGCGTTCGAGTTTCTCGGCATTGCCCAGCACGCTGTCGACCTCGGGCATAGCCGCATATTTACCAGGCGAAATCTGCGCCGCGCAGCCGGTGACAATAATACGGGCTTTCGGGCGGTCGCGCCGGGCGCGACGGATTGCCTGACGGGCTTGGCGCTCGGCCTCGGCGGTGACGGCGCAGGTGTTGAAGATAATGGTATCCGACAGGCCGGTGGCGCGCGCATGTTCGCGCATGACTTCGGATTCGTAGGTATTCAGTCGGCAGCCGAAGGTGATGATTTTGGGATCGGTCATCTCAGGCGCGATTCTGGTCCGTGATGGCGAGCAGGCTGTCGTCGAACACACCGGTAAAACTGACCGACGCCGGTCCGGTCATGGTGACATGACCGTCAGCTAGCCACTCGATGCTGAGATCGCCTCCGTCGAGCTGCACTCGAACCTTACGTCCTGTGAGCCCCCTTCTGTTCGCAGCAACCGCCGCGGCGCAGGCGCCGGTGCCGCAGGCTTGGGTCAGGCCAACACCACGCTCCCACACCCGCAGGCGCAGCGCGCCGGTATCGATGATCTGGGCGATGCCAATATTGGCGCGCTCGGGAAACAACGGGTCGTGCTCAAGCTCAGGCCCCAATTTGTCGAGGGTGATCGCCTCGGCATCGCCAACGAAGAACACCACATGGGGGTTACCCACATTGACGCCGACGGGATCGTTTAACGGTCCCCGTGCCAGCGGCAGATGGTTGGTGTCGCATTTGCTGGCCAGGGGGATGTCCTGCCAGCCGTCACGTGCCGGACCCATGTCAACGGTATAGAGGTTGCCTCCGTTACTGGCGTTACCGGCTTGACGGGCCGTGAGCAGACCGCCGGAAGTTTCCAACACGACTTCGGTTTCCGCACCCTGTTCGAACAGTAATCGGGCGACACAGCGGGTCGCATTTCCACATGCCGAGACCTCGCCGCCGTCGGCATTATGGATGCGCATAAAGGCGGCGGCCCTGCTATCGCTCGCTGGCTCGATCGTGATGAGCTGATCGAAGCCAACGCCGGTGTGGCGGTCGGCAAGCGCACGCGCACCGGGAGCGCCGATACTGAGCGGCTGCTGGCGCGCGTCAATAACGACGAAGTCGTTGCCCAAGCCGTGCATCTTTATGAATTCGCGGGTCGCCATGCCCGCGATATAGGACTGCAAGGTGCTACGCGTCCAGCCAAAAGGCTGGCGCACTTTACGACGGCGGTAACCGTCAGCTGGTTTATTTGCGCGTAAGCGATTTTACCAACTGAACGACCTGGCGCCGCACACGGGTATCTTCGATCTGCTTGAAAGCCTGGTTTAGATCGAGCACCTGACGTGTGCTGCGTCCATCTTGCGGCGCTTTCTGGGCGCCGTTGGTACCTTTGGAGCGCCTCTTGCCCTCCAAACCTTCGAAGAAGTAGCCAGGCGTGATGTCGAGCACTTCGCAGAGCTGCCACATTTTGCTGGCGCTAATTCGGTTGGCTCCGCTTTCGTACTTTTGTACCTGCTGAAAACTGATGCCGAGCTTACGTGCGAGTTCTTTTTGCGGTAGACCGCGCAGTTCGCGGCGGGCACGCATTCGGCGTCCTACGTGAGTATCTACGGGATGTGGCACTGTTGCAGACCCTTCTTTTATTATTCAGCTAACCGAGCTGAAATACCGGTACGCCGGTTCGTTGACAGCCTGTTGCTGGGCTGTTGAGTGTGCGGCGTTTGTCGCCTTCCGGCTCGGTCAATCTGTCCATCGATCGGTCTGCGGGCGGTCAAGCACTACCTAACCAATTGCCGATCATCGTGCTGTATCTGTATGACCAATTAACCGAAATGCTCCTGCCTAAAATGCTTGTGGCACAACCTGTAAGGGTGCGCAAGCTGGAACTTAGCCAATAATATAAAATATATAACACTGAAATAATATAGCGTTATTCCATTTAATAGAATTATTATATTCTAAGGTTCCCCGCAAACCCTCGTAACATTTTAGTATACTTCTGCATACATTAGAACCGCGGCGTATTGTTACTTTAATCAACCTAAGGGTTGGCGGTAAGAAAAATCACTTCTGCTATCGTGACTTGACGCCCAATGGCCGTTTACCTAGTTTCGTCGCCGTTCAGTTGCATCGATAGCGATGCGGCCCGCCGCGTGAAAAACGTACGGGTCCAGCCAGTCCGCGAGTTTCGCGCGCTGGCTCATTTTGGCTTGGCGCACCGGTATTAATGGCGCGCGTTTGTACGGAAGGAATAAGCGTCGTTGTTTGATACGCTGACAGAACGATTAGGCAAAGTCTTTGATGGGTTAACCCGCCGCGGCGCGCTCAGTGAAGCCGACGTCACCACGGCTTTACGCGAAGTGCGCGTTGCTTTGTTGGAGGCCGATGTGGCGCTGCCCGTCGTACGCAACCTGGTCGCCACGGTGCAGGAACGGGCGGTTGGCCAGGAGGTGCTGAAGAGCGTCACCCCGGGCCAGACCGTCATTAAGGTCGTCCACGATCAATTGGTTAAGACTCTCGGTAGCGAAGCTTTGGAGATTGACCTGAACGCGCCGACGCCGGTGCCGGTGTTGGTGGTTGGCTTACAGGGTTCGGGTAAAACGACGACGACTGCCAAGATTGCTAGCCATCTGGTCGAAAAGCTGGGCAAGAAAGTGATTATGGTGTCGCTCGACGTGCGCCGTCCCGCCGCGCAGGAGCAATTGCGTGTCCTCGGCGACCAGGCGTTGATTCCAACCCTGAATATTCAGCTCGGCGAAGCGCCGGTCGATATCGCGCACCGGGCGATGGATCGCGGCCGCAAGGAAGGCTACGACGTCGTGCTGCTCGACACAGCGGGTCGGCTCGCCGTCGACGGCGAGATGATGGACGAGGCGGTGGCTATCCGTGATGCGGTTAAGCCGCACGAAACTCTGCTGGTGGCGGACGCCATGACCGGCCAGGACGCGGTCAACACCGGCCAGGCGTTTCACGATACGGTTGGTTTGACCGGCATTGTGCTGACCCGCATCGATGGCGATGCCCGCGGCGGTGCGGCATTGTCGATGCGCGCAGTCACCGGCTGCCCGATCAAATTTCTAGGTACCGGCGAGCAGCTCGACGCGCTGGAGCCCTTCCATCCCGACCGGGTGGTAGGCCGGATTCTCGGCATGGGCGATGTCGTCGGCCTAGTCGAGAAGGCCCAGGAGGTTGTCGAAGAGGAACAGGCTCGCAAGGTCGCCGCCAAGATCCAGAAGGGTCAGTTCGACCTGGAGGACATGGTAGATCAATTACGCCAATTAAAAAAAATGGGTGGCCTGGGGGGCGTCATGTCGATGCTGCCGGGGGTCGGTAAAATCCAGAAGCAGATGGCTCAGCACAGCGTTGACGACAAACTGATTGGGCGGCAGGAGGCGATCATCTTGTCGATGACCCCCGATGAACGCCACCGGCCGGCTCTGATCAAAGCGTCGCGCAAACGCCGTATCGCCGCCGGTTCGGGCACCTCCGTGCAAGAGATCAACAAGCTGTTGAAGCAATTCCAGCAAATGCAGTCGATGATGAAAAAGATGAAAAAAATGGGCGGCAAGATGCCGCCGATGGGTGGCGGTATGCCGGGCGGTGGCTTGCCGCCGGGCGCTCTGCCGCCGAGTTTCGGACGGTAGGAGGCGGCGATCTCATGTTCAATCATGTTTCGATCGGCGTCAGCGACCTCAAGCGCAGCGCCACGTTCTACGATCGAGCTCTGGGCGCTTTGAATTGCACGCGCTACATGGAAAAGCCAGGCACCGTGGCCTGGGTCATGGCGGGCAGTCGCATGACCTTCTGGATCAACCAGCGCGACGGCCCCAGCGTACTGGCCGACAACGGCGACCACATCGCCTTTCGCGCCGCCGACCCGGCGCATGTCGATGCCTTCCATGCTGCGGCCTTGGCCGCTGGCGGCCGCGACGATGGCGCGCCGGGCTATCGGCCCGAATATCGCGACGACTATTACGGCGCTTTTGTACTCGACCCCGATGGCCATAAGCTCGAGGCGGTCTGCATCGAATCTCAGCAAAACTCTGGAACACAGTAGAAGGATCAACAGAATGTCATTACGTATCAGACTATCGCGTGGCGGTGCCAAAAAGCGGCCGTTCTACCGCATCGTCGTGGCTGACTCCCGCAGTCCCCGCGACGGACGATTTATCGAGAAAATCGGTACCTACAATCCGATGCTGTCTAAGGACGACTCGGCGCGGATAAACCTGGATACCGACCGGGCCAAGCACTGGCTGGGCGTCGGTGCGCTGCCGTCCGAGCGGGTGGCGAAGTTCCTGGCGACCGCTGAGTTGTTCAAGCTGCCGGAGCGGCGCGAGCAATCCAAACAGCACCTGCCCAAGAAAAAGGCGCAGGAGCGCATGGAAGCCGAGAAGGAAGCTACCGAGGCCGCCGCGGCGGCACCGGTCGAAGAAGAAGCGCCTGCTGAGGAGGCTCCCGCTGAGGAAGCTACGGCTGAGGAAGCGGCGGTGGTGTCGACCGAGGAAGAGCCCGCCGTCGAGGAAGCCCCGGCTGAAGAGGCCGCTACAAAAAAAACGCCTGCCGAAGAAGCTGCAGCCGAGGAGGCACTGGCAGAGGAGACCCCTGCCGAAGAAGCAGCAGCCGAAGAACTAGCCGCCGAAGATGGAGAGGCCGACAAGAGCTGATGCTACCGGCGCGATTCGCTGATGCAACCGGGTAATGGACTCATGGCTAAATATTCACCGCAAGCAACAGGTGACGACCGTATTTGCGTCGGTGTAGTAACTGGTGTGCATGGTCTCAAGGGTTTGGTGTGGGTCAAGCCTTTCACCGAATCGCCGGAGGCGGTGACAGCCTACGGTTCGGTCGAAACCGAGGACGGCAGCCGGCGGTTGGAACTTGAGTTCGCCAATAAGGCCGGCAAGGGCCAAATTGCGGTTCGAATTGCTGGCATCACCAATCGTGACGCCGCCCAGGCGTTGAAGGGCCAGCGTCTGTACGTCAGGCGCGAGCGGTTGCCGGCGCCGGAGGCCGGCGAGTTCTACTATGCCGATTTGATCGATTTGGCGGTGCAACGGATGAGCGGCGCGAGCGTTGGCAAGGTTCATGGGGTCTACGATTTCGGCGCCGGCGATGTTTTGGAAATCGCCGATGAGGCGGGCGCTTTGATTATGGTGCCGTTCACCGTCGACGCGGTGCCGGAAATTGACCTCGCCGGTGGGCGCGTGGTTGTGACCGACGCCTATATCGACGTACCGGACGAAGAACGAAGTTGCGATGAACACTAATCCTCAACCCGGCCGCTCGTGGCATGCCGTCGTCGTGACGCTGTTTCCCCAGATGTTCCCCGGCCTGCTGGGCGCCAGCCTCAGTGGCCGGGCGCTGGAGGGGGGAACCTGGCGTCTCGATTCGGTGAATATCCGCGACTTTACCACCGATCGTCACCATACCGTCGATGGCGAGCCGTTTGGCGGTGGTCCGGGTATGGTGATGCGCCCGGATATCGTCGATTCGGCGTTGGATGCGGCGGTTAATTTGGTTGACGGTGTGGCGCCGATCATCTATCTCAGCCCGCGCGGGCGTCCCTTGGACCAGAAGCGGGTCCGGGAACTCGCAGACG
>CAZHBA010000068.1:0-28530 GCA_964530225.1 uncultured Rhodospirillaceae bacterium
GATTCAGACAAAAGCGTAATGTCAGCGCCACACGCGCTCGTAGCTCAGCTGGATAGAGTGTCGGCCTCCGAAGCCGAAGGTCACAGGTTCGAATCCTGTCGGGCGCGCAACTTAATAACTACTAACATCTGAACTCGTCACCCCAACAATTTCGCAGCACCTCGTCGTCCATGCTTTAATGGGTGCAAATATAATAACACGGAGAGGGTTTCGGATATGGTGGCGCGCAACGCCAAGTGGCTGGCGCTTACGGTGGAAACGGCACTAGAGCCGGAGCTGCTAATCTGCGATCCGCACCATCATCTGTGGGTACACCGCACCGACCAGGTCGATTTGTGCTATGTGCTCGACGACATGCTGGCCGACACCAATAGCGGCCACAACATCGTCTCGACGGTATATATCGAATGCGGCTCCGAATATCGGACAGACGGGCCGGAGGCGCTCAAGCCCGTTGGCGAAACCGAGTTCGTCAACGCCATCGCCGAGGAGAGCGCGTCGGGCGCGCACGGCCTCACGCGTATTGCCGCCGGCATCGTCGGCCATACCAACCTGGCCCTGGGCGACGACGTGGTGCCGGTTCTGGAGGCGCAGATCGAAGCGGGTAAGGGGCGCTTTCGCGGCATCCGCCACTCGGTGCCGTGGGACACCAGCGACGACGTGCCGGTGATCCGTGGCCCGAAACCACCGCATCTGTTGATCGACGAGACCTACCGCGCCGGGTTTTCTCACTTGGCGCGCTACAATCTGACCTACGAGGCCTGGCTCTATCATCCGCAAATTCCTGAACTGACAGACCTCGCCCGCACCTTTCCCGACACCACGATTATTCTCAACCATTTAGGCGGGGTGCTGGGGGTCGGTCCCTATGCCGGTAAGCGCGAAGAAATCTTAGCTATCTGGAGCACAGATGTGGCGAAGCTCGCGGCGTGCCCAAACGTTGTGGCCAAAATTGGCGGGCTCAATATGGAGGTCAATGGGTTCGGCTGGCACGAGAAGTCCAAGCCGCCGTCCAGCGAAGAACTAACGGAGGCGACGCGGCCCTATTACGAGCACATGATCGAGCTGTTCGGCGTCGACCGCTGCATGTTCGAGTCTAACTTTCCCGTCGATAAGCTGACCTGCAGCTATGGGATTCTGTGGAATTCGTTCAAACGGCTGGTGGCGAACTATTCAGACGACGAAAAGGCGAAACTGTTTCACGACACGGCGACGCGAATCTACCGCCTCACAGCATAGGCAGAATACGGCGCTAAAACGCGGCGATGATGATCAGTATCAGCGCCCAAACGACGAAGGCGGCGAGACTCACATAGATCGTTGTCGGCCAGCCTGCGCTCACGCCCGCGAAATGATAGATATTCTGCGAGCTGCCACAATCTTGCCGCGAGATTATGTGAATAAGACTCTTCTGCAGTTCAATTCGGTGCTGCCGGAATGGTTCCAACTTACCCAAATAGGTTCTAGAATAGCGGTCAAACAAAATACGCTTTTGGCTAAACCCTTAACGGCGTAGCAAAAACTAGGCAGCCATAAGATGGCGCCTGCACAGAAGTGGATGGCAACATGTCTATTAGTGATAGCGAAAACGCTGCGGTTCCCCTGCCGCCCCGCAATTTGTCCGATATTCCGCCGTTGCGGCGTGATGGGCACGAAGGTGAAGGACTATCGTCATCGATTTCCCAGGGCAGCCGGATGAGTGTCGGCCCCGGTATCGAACTCAAGGGTGAAATCAGTAACTGTGCCGCCTTGGTGGTGGAAGGCAATGTCGACGCGACACTCGATGGCGAAGCCCTGGAGATTTCCCAGCGCGGCGTGTTTACCGGAACAGTGCGGGTCGAAACCGCCGAAATCCAGGGACACTTTGAGGGCGATCTTACGGTCTCCGGGCTATTACAAATAGAAAACGGCGGATCGGTTTCCGGCACAGTGCGTTATGGCCGTATCGAGGTTGTTGCAGGTGGTACCTTGACCGGCGATATCAGCAGAACCAGCACCGAAGAGGAGCCCGCAACGCCGATAGAAAGTGTCGAATTATCGGCCGAAGCCGACTAAACATTTTCCCTTTGCGGCGAAAGCGCGCAGGGTAGTCGGGGCTGATTGACAGTTCATAGACGGCTACCTACATTCCGGCCACCAAAGACATCCCCTACCGGTGTAAACGGTCGTGCAAGGCATGACCGTTGGCGATTGCGGCCCGTCCATACGATGGCGTCGCCCCGCGATAACTACGCCAGAGGCCACAACATTGAGGAGATCAACATGCCGGAAAATGCCCTACCAATCGCCATTGTCGCGGCCGCCGGTTTTGTCGAGCAAACTCTGACAAACACCCAGAAAGCCTTGATCGCCACCAACCTTCCCTTTCATGTCATCACCCCGGAAGGTGCATTGATACAGGGCTGGCACGAAAATGCCTGGGGCCATCATTTCATGGCCGATGAGAAACTGGCCGACGTAATCTCGGCGGATTATTGCGGGCTTATCCTGCTCGACGGATCCAACTCCGCCGACAGCCTAACGGAAAATGCCCACGCCAAACGTCTGGTAAAAGCCTTCATGGATAGTGGCAAGCCGGTCCTCGCGATTGAAGATGCAATCCGCATATTAATTGCTGCCGGGACGGTCTCCGGACGGCGTATCGCCGCACCGGAAGCGTTGCGCAGCGACCTGACCCGCGACAGCGTAGAATTGGTCGAGTCGGAATCGCTTGCGACCGACGGCGCGCTCGTCACCGCAACCGCCGAAGCTTCCAAAACAGCCCGCCTCGAGGCCTTCCTTGGGCTGCTTGCCTCAGGTTCGGTGCCGCAAGCCGCCTAACTAGCTGAAAGCATAAATACAAAATCACGACAGTTCTCCCGTTTAGCGCCCGCATTTTGTATAAATACGGGCGATGGTTAATTCCGCAGACACGGCGGTGACGGCACCGGATTTGACGCGCCAGGTAACCCGGGGCGTGTGCCGTTATCTGTCCGACCTGAGGTACAGCATTCTCACCGAATTCACGTTAAAGAACGGCCGGCGGGCCGACATCATCGGCCTAGGCCACGATGGCAGCGTGGTTATCATCGAAGTAAAGGTCAGCGTCGCCAACCTGAAAGCAGACCAGAAATGGCCGGAATACGAGGACTTTTGCGATCAGCTATTTTTCGCAACGCCACGCGACTTTCCCCTCGAACTTCTGCCGCCGAAATGCGGTATATTAGTAGCCGACAATTGGAGCGGCGACGAGATACGGGCTGCCGAAATCTCACCCCTGCATGCTAGCCGGCGCCAGGTGTTGACCCTTAAACTGGCGCACACAGCCGCACAGCAACTCTACAATTTGACCAACCCGCGGTTTTAGAAGGGAAACCCTAGCGTACCAAGCGTTGGATGGTCGCAGTGGTCGAAAATCCGTCAACCAAATCGGCCAAAACAACGCGACCACCATAGGCTTCGACGATATCACCGCCAACGACGGCGTCGAGCTCGT
Source organism: uncultured Rhodospirillaceae bacterium (assembly GCA_964530225.1). Taxonomy (GTDB): domain Bacteria; phylum Pseudomonadota; class Alphaproteobacteria; order UBA6615; family UBA6615; genus CAZHBA01. Next base: position 3,476 of record CAZHBA010000068.1, read on the forward strand.
AATCCTCGCCCTTTACCAAGACGTCGGGGCGGATTTGGCGAATCAGTTCAAGCGGCGTGTCGTCATCAAATACGACCACAACATCGACCGCGGCCACCGAGGCTAGAACAAGACCCCGTGCAGCGGCATCCTGCACGGGACGCCCCTCGCCTTTTAGCCGAGTGACCGAAGCATCGCTGTTAAGGCCTACAATAAGACGGTCACTTGCCGATTTAGCCTGTTCAAGCAACGAAATATGCCCGGGGTGAACCAGATCGAAACAGCCATTGGTAAATCCGACGGTCAGACCGCGCGAGCGCCATTGAGCGACCTGTTCGGCTAATCGTTTCTGATCAACAATTTTATCTGGAATACTCGCCGCGGCATCCACCGCATCAGCCAACTCGGCGTTTCGAACTACCGCGGTTCCTACTTTGGCGACAACCAGACTCGCAGCAATATTTGCCAGTTGCGCTGCTTCAGCGATCGACATACCCGCCGCTAAACCGGTGGCCAGGACCGCCACTACAGTATCGCCGGCACCAGACACATCAAAAATTTCGCGCGCCAACGCTGGTAGGTGAACCGGTGCTCCTTCGGAGGATACCAACGACATACCCTCTCCACCGCGCGTCACCAAAATATGCCGTGCGCCACAGCTCTCAATCAGGTGCTGAGCTGCGGCAACGATCTCATCTGAGCCGCCGGTGGCCATACGAGCCGCCTTGCTCAGCTCCCTGCGGTTGGGCGTCAAAATATCGGCACCGGAATATTTGGCGTAGTCGGCACCCTTGGGGTCGACAATAACAGGAACCTTCGCCGCTTGCGCAGCCGCGATAGCTTGGCAGATCACTTCGTCGGTTAACACACCCTTGCCGTAGTCGGATAGGATCATCGCGCCCGGTGCCGACAGGCTCAAGGCGGCGGTTGCGGTTTCCACGGCACGTTCCAACAAGTTCTGGGCAGGGTCTCCAGTGGTTTCATCGTCGGCGCGCAATAGCTGCTGGCCACCGGCGATGAAGCGAGTCTTTACCGTCGTCGAACGGCCAGAATCGACCAGTAATTGGGGATCGATCCCGTCCATTCCGGCAAGCAGATCGCGCACCTGAACGCCCAACGTATCATCGCCGACAACAGATACCAATTGCGCTGCGGCACCAAGCGCGGCGATGTTGCACACAACGTTTCCTGCACCCCCGATAGCGCGCGTGCGGTGGTTGACATTCAATACCGGGATCGGCGCTTCAGGAGACACCCTTTCGACATCGCCATAGACGAACTGGTCGAGCATCACATCGCCAATGCACAGCACGGCAGCATTGTTGAGCTTCGGCAACCAGTTATGCAAGCTTTGAATCGTTGTCATCGTCCTTGTAATAGCAGGTGCGCCGGGCGGACGTCACGTCCCTGCCTGCGTTTGGCGCGACGCGGTATTTGCGCATAGGATGCCAGCCAGCAGGAGTTTACAAAATGGGTTATTTCTCATAGCCAACATATTGATAACTAGGGGTGCCAGCGCAGACCTGCGACGTTCGCCCAGTTTGGTGAACCAGCTTGGCATGGTTTGGCGAAAATTTCCTTCGCTAAAAACCTACTCGCGCGGCGCGTGCTTCGCCAAAATACGTTGCAATGTGCGCCGGTGCATGTTCAGCCGCCGCGCGGTTTCCGACACGTTGCGATCGCATTGCTCGTAAACCCTTTGGATATGCTCCCAGCGTACCCGGTCGGCCGACATGGGCCGCTCCGGCGGTGGCGGAAGCGCATGTTCGTCACTCAACAGCGCGGCCGCCACCTGGTCGGCATCCGCCGGCTTGGGCAAATAATCGATAGCGCCGGCCTTAACCGCAGCCACCGCGGTGGCAATATTGCCGTAGCCAGTCAAGACGATGATACGGACGTCACTGCGCGTCTCGCGCAATATTTCGACGACCTCTAGTCCACTGCCGTCACCCAGACGCAAATCAACGACGGCGTATTTAGGATAGTTGACGAGCGCGAGATGTTTACCCTCGGCAGCGCTTTCGGCCACCACCACAACGAAGCCCCTGCGCTCCATCGCCTTGGCCAACTGGTTGCGGAGATTTAGTTCATCATCGACGATCAGCAGCGACATGTCGCTGGATGAAGACGCCGTGTCGTGTGATGAGTGTTGGCTTTGCTGTTTCATGATTACCCGAACACCGCGCCTAGGCGTTAATATCAAGACTCGCACGCGGCCATGTGATGGCTACTTCCCCACCATCGACATGTCCACCCACACCACGTAGGTTACCAGCAATAAGCCGACCTCCAGTACGTCGCAGCAACAATTGCGCAATAAAAATCCCCAGCCCTAGATGCCCTTCTCCGCGGCTAGATACATAGGGTTCGCCGACACGGTCGAGTACGGCAGGTGCAAATCCCGGACCATCGTCGCAAACCGTCACAGTGATTGTCTCCTCACTCCAAGCGACGCTTATGGCGACGCTATTGCGGGCGAATTGTACGGCATTTTGGATAATATTGCCCAACCCATGATTAAATTCAGGACTATTGGCAACCACAGGCTCGGGACTGTCATCATCGGCCACAGTATCGATACCCAGTGAAATGCCAGCTTCGAGATGGCGGTCAGCGGCAGCGCTCACCGTCGCCGACAACGGTGTTTGCACGAAAAGATCGGCGCTATCGTCGGTTTCCGGTTGGACTGCCAGCTCGGCTAATATTTCCCGGCAACGGTAGGCTTCGGCTTGCAGAATGGTAATGTCCTCGGCGTAAGGTCCATCTTCTGGCATTTCCCGGCTTAGTTCTGTCGCCGTGACCAGGATTGTCGACAACGGGCTTCCGAGTTCATGCGCCGCCGCCGCCGCCAGGCCACCCACCGCCGATAACTGTTGCTCGCGGGCCAGCGCCAGCTGCGTCGCTGACAGAGCATTCGACATCCGCCGACCCTCGGCGGCAAGGCTATCGGCGTAAACAGCCAGGAACAGCGTTCCGGTCACCACCGCCGCCCACAGGCCCCAAACATACAGGCCGGGTAATTCTAGGCCAAGAGCTGGCCAGGGCAGCGGTAGATGGTTAAACACTAATAAGGTCGTGCAAACAACGACCAATGCGCACAGGATTGCCGTCGCCCGCCGGGTCAAGACCGTTGCCGAAACGGTTACCGGTCCCAGGAACAGGAGTGCGAACGGATTGGTCAGGCCACCTGTGAGATATAGCAACAGCGCCAACTGCAGCGTATCGAAGGCTAGGTAGGTTGCCGCCTCCCATTCCTTTAGCCGCCCTTGCTCCGGACGGCGGAACGTCATCGCCAGATTTAGTACTACCGACACGCTAACCACAGCCAGCGCCGCGTTTATCGGCAACGTCCAATCCATTCCGAAGCGCACCAGAAACAGCGTCACCAATTGCCCGGTAATGGCGACCCAACGAATACGGGTCAGCGTACGCAAACGCACCCGACCGCCATTATCCGGCAGCAAACCGGAAACATCCGTGGGAATCTCCTCCGGTGGCATTAGGCGTGTGGTTTCAGCTTGCTTCATATCGTTCTGTTGCCGTTGCGGTCCAATGATAGCGGCCGCAATGTTGGCCCCCTCCGCCGTCAATGTCGAGGTTCCGACTCGGTTCTGCCGCACACCGCAGCTTCCTCGAACGTCGCCATGCCGGTGTGGCAGGCCACAGCGGCGCGTACAACATTAATTGCCAGCGCTGCGCCCGAGGCTTCACCTAAACGCATATCGAGATCTAGCAACGGACGTTTGCCCAACTGTTCTGCCAAATTGCGATGCGCCGGTTCCGCCGATAGATGGGCGACTAGGCAATGGTCGAGCAAGACCGGATCGATGGCATGCAGCACCGCAGCTGCCGCCGTACAGGTATAACCATCGAGCAGCACCGGAACACGCGCTACCCGGGCAGCGATTACGGCCCCGGTAATGGCGGCAATTTCCTGGCCGCCGAGGCAACGCAAGACATGTAAGGGGTCGGTCATAGCCGCCGCGTTGGCAGCCACGCCATCGCGGACCGCGGTTATCTTTGCGTTCAACGCCGCACCGTTAACGCCGGTGCCAGGGCCGGTCCAATCCGCCGCATCGCCCCCCAACAGAGCATGGCATATTGCCGCCGCCGCCGTGGTGTTGGCGATTCCCATCTCGCCTAGCGCCAACAGCTCGATGCCATCTTCGACGGCCATCATGCCGTAGGTGATAGCGCGCGCGCACTCGTCTTCGCCCATCGCCGGGCCTTGGGTAAAATCTTCGGTCGGCTGATCGAGCGCCATCTCGTAAACCCGCAAATCGGCATCGGCCATGGCCGCTAGTTGGTTGACCGCACCACCGCCGGCTATGAAGTTTTGCACCATCTGCGCCGTCACCTCAGCCGAATAAGCCGAGACGCCGCGCGCAGCGACACCGTGATTGCCTGCAAAAACGCAGACCCGCGCCCGCTCAACGCGCGGCGGGTGGCGGCCCTGCCACAGGCAAATCCAACGGGTAATCTCCTCCAGTTGACCAAGCGACCCGGCGGGTTTGGTCAATTGCCCCTCACGCGCGTCGGCTTCCGCGCCAGCCTCAAGATCCGGCCCTGGCAGACCCACCAGCAGCTGGCGGATTTCATCAAACGTTGCTTCGTCGGGGGCATCGGTCATTATCGTACTCATTTGCGGGTGGTGGGTGTTGCCCGTTCCGAAAGGTCGGCAGTTGTCCTATAACAAGGCCATGAACGCAAACCCCAAGTCGCCAGGGAGCGAATCCCAAGCCTCGAATATCGGCGCGCAGTTCCGTCTCGCCGCCGCATTTTTAACGCGGCTTTCCGTCGATCAAGCCGACGGCACCGATGATGCGGCGCCCACCGACCTCACGGAGACAATGTGGCTGTTTCCGATTGTCGGTTTTGGCGTCGGCGGCGGCGGCGCAATTGTGCTCGCCCTGCTTTCCTGGGCTAGCGTTCCGACAGCCGTTGCCGCGACCTTGGCCGTTGGCCTGGTTGTTTGGTTGACCGGAGCGCTGCACGAAGACGGCCTAGCCGACCTGGCCGACGGGTTTGGCGGCGGGGGAACGCGCGAGCAAAAACTTGAGATTATGCGCGACAGTCGCATCGGTGCCTATGGAATGTTAGCGCTGGCAGTGGTGATTATCACCAAGGTCGCCGCACTGGCTGCCATCGCTGCAGTCGATATTGGCGCCGCGGTAGGCGCGCTTATTGCCGCGACAACCTGGAGCCGTTCGATGTTCGCCCCGACCATGCGCTGGCTGCCACCCGCGCGCGACGACGGTCTGGGTACGTTAGCCGGCACACCGGACGAGGGCGCTACATGGAAGGGACTGGCTTTGGGTGCCTTATTAGCGACACTGGTGCTGATCACGCCGGCGGGTAGCGGAGTGCTAATCGTGTTGATCGCTGGCGGGCTGGGCGCTTTCGCTGTCGGCTGGTTGGCGTTGCAGCAGATCGACGGTTATACCGGCGACGTTCTTGGAGGCGCACAGCAGGTATCAGAAGCTGCGGTCTTAATCGCCGCCAGCGCTGTCATTATGGGAACTACAGCATGAGTACGCGTACCCGCTGGTGGTGGGTCCGCCACGCGCCAGTCACCTCAACCGACGGCCGTATATACGGTAATACCGACCCGCCCGCAAACGTCGAAGACCCGCCAACCTATGCGGCGCTAGCGCGGATGCTACCAGTCGGCAGCGCATTGGTAATTAGCCACTTGCAGCGCACCCACCAAACCGCCAACGCCATCCGCGCCGCCGGTTTGGAACTGCCCGAACCGATCGTCGAAGAAGATCTGGCCGAGCAGAATTTCGGCGAATGGCAGGGCCGTAAGCGCGAGGACGTCTATGCTGAACTCGACCCCAAGCATCTGTTCTGGCTGGCACCAGCGCGCACGAGAGCCCCAGGCGGTGAAAGCTTCGTCGATCTGATGGGTCGGGTTGGCGGTGTAATTGAGCGGCTGACCGAGCAACACGCTGGACGCAACATTGTTTCTGTCGGCCATGGCGGCACCATTCGCGCGGCCATCGGCCATGCACTGGGTCTGGATCCGGAAATCGCCTTGGCCTGCCAGATCGACAATTGTTCGGTCACGCGGCTCGATCATTTTGGCCCCACGAACAGCCACCCGGAGGGCGCGTGGGCACTTTTCCACGTCAATCTACTCACCACAGCAGAAAGCGTACTGGCGCCCGATCACACCGCCATGCTAGCGTTGCTGCAGCGCTGAAACAGGGAAGTCCGGTGCGGTTTCGTTTTTACGTAAACAAACTAAAACCGGCGCTGCCCCCGCAACTGTAACGGCAAGACCGGGCGTAACACCACTGGCGGCAATCACCGCCGGGAAGGGCGCCACGGACCCGAGACCCGGAGCCAGGAGACCTCTTCAGCGCACAACACTAACACCGGCTCCTCGGGTGGAGGGAAGGCGGTCGATGGTCGATGTTTCGTTACAGCCCGCTCAAACGGGCCTTCTCCCGGCGCTGACGCTAGTGCTCGGTGGTGCGCGCTCGGGCAAGAGCCGCCACGCCGAAGCACTGGTGCTCGCCCATGCCGATGCAATAGGCGCGCAACCGGTCTATATCGCCACCGCCGAGGCCGACGACAGCGAAATGGCCGAGCGTATCGCCAAACACAAGGCGCGTCGCAGCGACCACTGGCGTAATAGGGAAGTGCCGTTGGCGATCGCCGAGGTCATTTCCGGTTACGCGGATACCAGGCAACCGATTCTCATCGACTGCCTGACCCTATGGCTAGGCAACATTTTGTTGGCCGAGCGCGATATCGCGGCGGATATCGCCAACTTTCTCAATTGCCTAGCCAGCGCACCGGGACCGATCGTCTGCGTCGCCAACGAAGTGGGGCTTGGGATCGTGCCGGAGTATCCGCTGGGCCGTTCTTTCCGCGACCATGCCGGCCGCCTCAACCAACAGGTCGCCGGTATCGCCGACCGGGTCGATTTCATCGCCGCCGGTCTACCCATCTCCCTCAAACAACCCCCTAACGCAGGATAGGCCCGCATGCGCAAAATCCCCACCACCGTGATCACCGGCTTTCTCGGTGCCGGCAAAACTAGTCTAATCCTCCATCTTCTTGAGCACGCCAACGGACAGCGGCTGGCGCTTATCATCAACGAATTTGGCGATCTCGGCATCGACCGCGAAATCGTCAACGGTTGCGGCATCGAGAGCTGCGACGAGGACGACGTGGTCGAGCTATCCAACGGTTGTCTGTGCTGCACCGTCGCCGACGACTTCGTGCCCACCATCACCGCCTTGCTCGACCGGGCCAACCCGCCCGATCACATCGTCATCGAAACCTCGGGCCTGGCGCTACCCAAGCCGTTGGTCAAGGCGTTCGCCTGGCCTGAGGTCAAGGCGCGCACCACGGTCGATGGGGTGGTGACGGTGATCGATGCCGCCGCCGTCGCCAGCGGGCGCTTCGCCGACAACCCCCAGGCCGTGGCGGCGGCGCGTGCCGTAAATCCGTCGCTCGATCACGACAATCCGCTGGAAGATCTATTCGCCGACCAGATCGCCTGCGCCGACCTCATCATCGTCAACAAGACCGATCTGCTGAACGGCGCGGGAGACAGCGTCGATACCGCCATTGGCGAATACCGCCGTAGCGGAGTCAAGACCGTAAACGCCGTGCATAGCCAACTCGACCCAACGCTGGTGCTCGGCCTCGAAGCGGGCTCCGAAGACGATCTCACCACCCGACCCAGCGTGCACGACGGCAAAGAGGAGCACGATCATGACGATTTCGATAGTTTTACCGTCTCGCTCGGCCCCATCGACGATCCGGCGCGCCTGGAAGCGCGTCTCGCCGCCGCAGTGGTGGCGCACGATATTTTCCGCATCAAGGGGTTCATCGATGTCCCAGGCAAAGCTCGGCGGCTAGTACTGCAAGGTGTCGGTGTGCGTTTCCAGAGTTATTTCGATCGCAACTGGCGCACCAGCGAAAAGCGCCGCAGTGAGCTAGTGGTGATTGGCCGCGCCGGCGTGGACCGCGCCGCCATCGCCGCAACGATTGCCGGCTAATGGCCTATTCACCAAAAAGTCTCCTCACCCCGGCTCTCCCCCACGTTGGGGAGAGGGGGATGGATTTCGATAGCCCATCTGGACAAAAGCCCTCCCCCTTGATGGAGGAGGGTTTGGGTAGGGGTGACCCCAGCCAAGATCCCAACCAGAGCTTGTTGAGGAACAAAGCCAAGGCAGGCGCGAACACCTCGTCCTCCGACAAGCTCAGGATGAGGTGTCTCGAGGAACCGAGTTGATGCACCTGCTAGCCACCACTCCGGGCGCCATCGACGACGGCAGTGAAGCCATCGATCTCGGCCAGACGCCGGGTGATATTGTCGTGCTTAGCGCCGCCGACACCGAAATCACCTGTCTGGCGGGCGCGCAGGCTACGCGCCAAAACACCGATGCGGCGAGCCCCAGCGTCCGGTTGGCAAATTATTTGCGCCTCAGCCATAACCTATCGGTCGATTTATACGTCGACCAGGTGATTGCCAACGCCAAGCTGGTGATCGTGCGGCTGTTGGGTGGGCGCGGCTACTGGACTTACGGCGTCGACGAAATCTCCGCGGCATGTGCGGTGACGGATATCCCCGTCGCCTTCCTGCCCGGCGACGACCAACCCGACGCCGAGCTCGCCCAACTAACTACCCTCGACGAGATTTCGGCTCACCGGTTGTGGCAATTCCTAATCCACGGCGGTAGGGCCAACGCCGAAAACTTCTTGGCCTGCGCGGCGACGCTCGTCGGCCACGACACCGACTGGAGAGAGCCGGTGCCATTGCTGCGCGCCGGTCTCTATTGGCCCGGCGCAGCGACCCCAACCCTTGCCGACCTGCAACACTCCTGGCAACCGGATCTGCCCGTCGCGGCCATCGTGTTTTACCGGGCGCTGGTGCAGGCATCTAATTTGGCGGTCATCGACGGTTTGATTTCGACACTGCAAGAGGCGGGCCTCAATCCACTACCGGTCTACGCCAACAGCCTGAAAGACCCGGTCGCCGCGGCAACATGTGCGAAACTGATGGCCGCAGCCCCGCCCGCAGTGATCCTCAACACTACCGGCTTCGCATTGGCCCATCCCGGTGGTGACGCCGACCGTGGGCCTTTCGCCGATACCGACGCTCCAATCCTGCAGGTGGTCTTTGCCGGTTCCGACGAAGCAAGCTGGCACACCGGCAGTAACGGCCTGACGGCGCGCGACATCGCCATGAACGTCGCCCTACCCGAGGTCGACGGTCGCGTGTTGGCGCGGGCGGTGTCGTTCAAGGGCCGGGCGTGGCGCGACGCGGCGACCGAGACCGACGTTACGGTCTACCAGCCGCTTGCTGACCGGCTCGCCTTCACCTCCAGGCTTGCCGCGGCGTGGGCTAAATTGCGGGCAACAGGCACCAGCGAACGCAAGGTCGCTTTGGTTTTGGCCAACTACCCCAACCGCGACGGTCGCTTGGGCAACGGCGTCGGCCTCGACACACCAGCGGGAACGGTAACGGTGCTGCAGGCTCTCGCCGCTGCCCGTTATCACGTTGTTGATACACCACTCGACGGCGCGGCGTTGATGGACAAACTCGTCGCTGGGCCGACCAATGCGACAATCATCGGCCGCGATGTTAGCGAGACCTTGCCTTTGCCCGACTATGAACGCTTTTTCACCGCCCTACCAGTAGCCGTGCGTGAACAGGTCTACGGGCGCTGGGGACCGCCCGAGGCCGATCCGTTCTTCCGCCCAGGCAATACTGAGTGCGGCGCGTTCGCCATCCCCGCAGTGCGCTACGGCAATGTCACCGTTGGCGTGCAGCCGGCGCGCGGCTATAATATAGATTCGGTGACAAGCCATCACGACCCGGCGCTGGTGCCACCACACGGCTATTTCGCTTTCTATGCCTGGCTACGCGAGGCGTTCGGCGCCCACGCCATCGTCCATATGGGCAAGCACGGCAATCTGGAATGGCTGCCCGGTAAGGCAGTGGCGTTGAGCGCCGAGTGCTTCCCCGAGGCCGCGCTGGGCCCGTTGCCGCATCTCTATCCGTTCATCGTCAACGATCCCGGTGAAGGTACCCAGGCCAAGCGCCGCGCCGCCGCCGTTATTGTCGATCACCTAACACCGCCGCTCACCCGCGCCGAAACCTATGGCCCGCTGCGCGATCTGGAAGCGCTGGTCGACGAATATTACGAAGCCGCCAACGTCGATCCACGCCGGTTAGAGGTGCTGCGCCGGCAGATTCTTGACCTAGCACAAGACACCGGCCTCGACCGCGATCTCGGCTTCGACGGCGATGTGAATAACGACGACGCGCTGACGCGCCTCGACGGATATCTATGTGAACTAAAGGAACTACAAATTCGCGACGGGCTACATGTGTTTGGCCGATCGCCCGAAGGCGAGCAACTGACTGATCTTTTGGCCGCTCTAGTGCGCCTACCGCGCAGCGTGGATAACGGTGGCGATGCCTCGCTGATACGCACGCTCGCCGACGATCTCGGCCTCGACTTCGACCCCCTCGATTGCAACCTCGGCACTCGATGGCAGGGCCCGAAACCGAAAACCTTAAACAACGACAGTGTTTGGCGTACCGCTGGCGACACGGTTGAGCGGCTGGAAGCGCTGGCGCGCGCGCTGATCGCAGGCGAGCTTAAACCGGATCCAGATTGGACAAGTACGCAAGCAGTGCTCGAACAGCTGGCGCAAACTATCCGCCCGGTGGTAGCGGCGTGCGGCGGAACCGAATTGACCGGATTGCTCACCGGTCTTGACGGGCGCTTTGTCAACCCAGGCCCTTCTGGTGCACCGTCGCGCGGCCGGACCGACGTCTTGCCCACCGGTCGCAATTTCTATTCCGTCGACACCCGCACTGTGCCAACCCCGGCGGCATGGCAACTCGGCTGGGTATCGGCACAGTTATTAGTGGAAACCTACGCGCAGGAACATGGTGACTGGCCGCGTGCCATGGCGCTGTCGGCCTGGGGCACCAGCAACATGCGCACCGGCGGCGACGACATCGCGCAGGCACTGGCGTTGATCGGCGTCCAGCCCACTTGGGATACCGCCTCGCGCCGGATCGCCGGTTTCGAGGTAATGCCCGTCTCGGTGCTCGACCGGCCGCGGGTCGACATTACCCTGCGGGTCTCCGGTTTCTTCCGCGACGCCTTTCCCAGCCTGATTGATCTGTTTGACAGCGCAGTGCAGGCAGTCGCCGAGCAAACTGACGAATCCGCGCACGACAACCCCATCGCCGCCCGCATCGCCAAAGAAGCGAGAACACTGACAGCGCAGGGCCTCGACGCAACCGCGGCGCGGCGGCAGGCAAGCTGGCGAGTGTTTGGCAGTAAACCAGGCGCTTACGGCGCCGGTCTACAGGCGCTGATCGACGAGCGCGGCTGGCACGAGCGCGCCGATCTGGCCCGCGCTTATGTGGCCTGGGGCGGCTATGCCTATGGCGTCGGCACGGGAAACGGCAGCGAGCAAAGTTACGGCGTCGCCGCGCATGAAACGTTCTCGTGCCGGCTCGGCGCTGTCGAGGCGGTGGTGCACAACCAAGACAACCGCGAGCACGACCTGCTCGACAGCGACGACTATTACCAGTTCGAAGGTGGGCTGGCGGCGGCGGTTTCCCATGAAGCGGGCCACGATCCCACGGTCTACCACAACGACCATTCGCGCCCGTTCGCGCCCCAGGTGCGCACGCTGGAGGCCGAGATCGCCCGCGTCGTGCGGGCCCGCGTGATCAATCCGAAATGGATCTCTGGGGTGATGCGCCATGGCTACAAGGGTGCCTTCGAGATGGCGGCGACAGTGGATTACCTGTTCGCCTTCGCCGCCACCGCCGGCGTAGTGCGCGACGACCAGTTCGACCGGGTGCTCGCCGCCTATCTTGGCAACGGAGAAGTGTTAGCCTTCCTCAAGGAGAACAATCCAGCGGCACTGCGTGAAATGGCTGAACGACTGCGCGAAGCCATCGACCGCGGCTTGTGGCGGGCGCGCTCAAACTCAGCTTACGCACACCTGTCCGAACTCGCCGGGCAACCCCCGGAGGAATTGGTCCTGGAGAAAACGGCATGACCACGCAAGACGACGACACCCGCTGGGCGGATAAAAAACGCAAGCAAAAGGCCGCACGCGATAAGATTCTAGCTCGCAAAACCAAGGAAAAGGGCCTGTTGATAGTCCACACCGGCAAGGGCAAGGGTAAGACCACAGCGGCTATGGGCCTGGTTATGCGCGCGCTCGGCCACGGTCAGCGGGTCGGTATCGTGCAGTTCGTCAAGGGTAAGTGGGAGACCGGCGAGCGTGCGGTACTGGAGAAGTTCGCCGACCAAATCTCCATCTCGGTGATGGGCGAGGGCTTTTCCTGGAATAGCCAGGACCGCCAACGCGACATCACCGCCGCCAAGACCGCCTGGACAAAAGCGCAAGAGATGATCGCCGATCCGTCCTACGATCTAATCCTACTCGACGAACTTAACATCGTTCTGCGCTACGATCATCTGCCCATCGACGACGTGGTCGCAGGCCTAACGGCACGGCGGCCAGACTTGCATGTCATCGTTACTGGGCGCAACGCCAAGCTAAAGCTGATTGAAGTCGCCGATATGGTGACCGACATGACCATGGTCAAGCACCACTTCCGCGACAACGTCAAAGCGCAAGCGGGCATCGAGTTTTAAATGGAATGGGATAGACCATGACCGCCACCTTGATGCTGCAGGGAACTGGTTCCAACGTTGGTAAATCGTTGCTGGTGGCTGGTTTAGCGCGCGCCTACACGCGCCGCGACTTGGCGGTGCGGCCCTTCAAACCGCAGAACATGTCGAATAATGCCGCACCAGCAGCCAAGTATGACGGTGGAACTGGTGAAATTGGCCGTGCCCAGGCGCTGCAGGCACGCGCCTGTGGCGTCGCGCCCGCAGTCCATATGAACCCGGTACTGCTCAAACCACAATCAGAGGTCGGCGCTCAGGTTGTGGTACGTGGTTGCGTCATCGGCAATGCCGACGCACGCGCCTACCAAGATATGAAACCGCAATTGCTACCGGCGATTCTCGAGTGTTTCGAACACCTGCAAAAAGGTGCTGACCTGGTTTTGATCGAAGGTGCCGGAAGCCCCGCCGAAACTAATTTGCGGTCAGGCGACATTGCCAATATGGGCTTCGCCGAAGCTACCGACGTTCCAGTAGTGCTAATCGGCAACATCGAGCACGGCGGCGTCATTGCCAGCCTAGTCGGCACCTGGTCGCTGCTCGACTCGAGCGACCGGACACGCATCTGTGGCTATATCGTCAATAAGTTCCGCGGCGACCCGTCGCTGTTCGACGACGCCCATGCTGATATTACCGCCCATACGGGCATGCGATCGTTCGGCGTCGTTCCCTGGTTCGACGGCGCGCACTACCTGCCGGCGGAGGATTCGGCGTCGCTGGCAAGTCATAGCGCAACGACCAACAACGGCAACGGCGCGATTAAGATCGCCGTGCCGCGCTTGCCGCGCATCGCCAATTTCGACGACCTCGACCCGCTCGCCGCCGAGCCCGACGTGGCGCTTAACCTCGTGGAACAGGGACAACCGCTCCCAGCCGATGCGGACCTAATCGTCCTGCCGGGATCAAAATCAACGCTAGCCGACCTCGCCGAGCTGCGCCGCCAGGGCTGGGATATCGATATTTTGGCAGCGGCGCGTCGGGGCGTAAAAGTTTTCGGCATCTGCGGCGGCTATCAGATGTTAGGCCAGACCATCGCCGATCCCGAGGGTATCGAAAGCGCTCCGGGTAGCGCCAAAGGGCTGGGGTTGCTCGATGTCGAGACCGTCATCGGCGGTGACAAATCGCTGGCACCGGTGAGAGGCCAGGCGGCAGACGGCGATAATGCGCTGTCCGGTTACGAGATGCATATGGGGCAAACCGCCGGGTCCGACACCGCCCGGCCCGTTCTCACTCTCGAAGGCGGCGGCCAGGCGCGGCCCGACGGCGCAACTTCGTTGGAAGGAAACGTCGCTGGCACCTACGTGCACGGACTGTTCGCCGCAGACGATTTTCGCCACCAGTTTCTATCGACACTCTGCAGCGATCGTCACAGTGAGTTTTCCTACGATACCTCGATCGAGAAAACGCTCGACGCGTTGGCTGATCATCTCGAAGCGAGCCTCAATCTCGACGCCCTGCTCGCCGCGGCAGGAGGCTAGATGGTCAATCTAGGCGATAAGAAATATGATAATCGCGGTGATCACAGCCGCGTTGACCAGACACGCGACGATGAACAGATAGAGCGCGCGATGAATCTCTGGTGGCCCGATAAGGGCGGTGAACTCTTCGCCCAGCCACGGTTCGTCCACCACCTTGCCGTCGTAGCGCCGCGGGCCCGACAGCGAAATCGACAACGCCCCGGCTATCGCCGCCTCCGGCCAACCGGCATTGGGCGAACGGTGCTTGCCGCCATCGCGCAGCATCACGCTGAGCGCCTGCGACGACAACCCTTTGGGCACGAACATCACTGCGGCAACGATGAAAGCACCGGCAATGCGCGCCGGAATATAGTTAAGCGCATCGTCGAGCCTGGCCGCTACCATACCAAAGGCGACATGCTGCTCAGTGCGGTGGCCGATCATCGAATCCATGGTGTTGACGGTCTTGTAGACGAACAGACCGGGCAGGCCGAGCAGCAGATACCAAAAGGCGGGTGCCACCACGCCATCGGCAAAATTCTCGGCCAGGCTTTCAACTGCTGCGCGGGCAACACCGTGCTCGTTGAGTTGTTCGGGGTCGCGGCCAACGATCTGCGCCACTGCCGCGCGGCCACCGGTCAACCCGTCGCGTTTGAGTGCGCGGCCGACAGCGCGAACATGATCGAACAGACTGCGCTGGGCGAGCAACAGCACGACCAACAGCAATTCAAGACCCCATCCACAAGGGATCGAACGGCTAACATCGGCGGCCAGCCAACCGAGCACCGCCATTGTTGCGGTAAGGATCAACACTACAAGCGCACCGCGCACCGCGCGGGTCGCCGCGGCGCGGCGTTCGCGGTTAAGCCGTTTGTCCAACCAACCGGTGATCCCACCAATGATCGCCACCGGATGGGGCACGACACGGAACAGCGGGCCGAACTCACCAACAAACGCGTCGATCAACAAAGCAGCCAACAAAACGACGGGCGGCAACAATTCGCTGGTGCCGTATGCGGAAATAAGCATCGCCGGCATCCTGCGGCGCGATGCCGCGCCGGGTCAATTAAGTACACGCCTTGGAGTAAGTCAAAAGCCATGGTCTATTGGCGATAACGAGAGCGGAGAGAAATGAGTGAAAATTTCGGCATCATGGTATGCGGCCACGGCAGCCGCGACGAAAACGCGGTCACCGAGTTCGCCGCCGTGGCGATAGCTTTGCGCGAGCGCTTCACCGATCGCGAGGTCGAATATGGGTTTCTCGAATTCGCCCAGCCAATAATCCGTGACGGCCTTGATAAGCTGGTATCACGCGGTGTCTCCCGCATTTTGGCGGTGCCCGGCATGCTGTTTGCCGCCGGCCACGTCAAGAACGACATTCCATCAGTATTGAACACGTATATGGCGCAGCATCAGGGCCTCAATATCACGTACGGCCGCGAACTCGGTATCGATCCCAAGATGATTCGCGCCGCCGGCAAGCAGGTTGGCGCAACTCTGGTTGCAGCCGACGCCGAACGCGAGCCGGTACCCCGCCACGATACCCTGCTGATAGTGGTCGGCCGCGGCGCGTCGGACCCGGATGCCAATTCCAACGTCGCCAAGGTTGCACGCATGCTATGGGAGGGGCTTGGTTTCGGCTGGGCTGAGACAGCTTATTCCGGCGTCACCTTTCCGCTAATCAAACCGGCGCTCGAGCATGCAGCAAAGCTAGGCTACCGGCGCATCATCGTGTTTCCTTATTTTCTGTTCACCGGTATTTTGGTGCAGCGCATCTACGACCACACCGACAAAGTTGCCGAAGTCTTTCCCAACATCCAGTTCGTCAAGGCACCCTATTTAAACGACCACCCGCTGGTGCTCGACACCTTCGCCGACCGGGTCGAGGAAATCCGCCACGGTGCGAACCTGATGAACTGCCAGATGTGCAAGTACCGCGACCAGGTGCTTGGCTTCGAGGACGAAGTGGGTTTGGCGCAGCAAAGCCATCACCACCATGTCGAAGGCATCGGGACGGGCAACAGTAACCACCACCACCACCACGGGAAACACGATCATGGCCGCGACCACGGCCACCACCCCTATCCCCACGCCGATCACCCGCTAGGGCCGCGCAGTCTGCGCGACGATAACGGCGAAGGCTAGATGGCCGCCGAACGAAAGGCGGTAACGTAGATGCCCCTCGATTATCAGCGCGACCCCGAGGTTATCTACCAGACGTCGTTTGCCGCCGTCGCCAAATCGGTGGACCTGACGGCGCTGCCAAAAGACATGCGTGCCATCGCGTTGCGCATTGCGCACTCCTACGGCGACGCCGCAGCACTCGACGATCTGCGCTGGTCCGACGGCGCGGCCGCAGCTGGCCGCGCCGCCTTGGCCAGCGGCGCGTCAATCCTGGCCGATGCGCGTATGGTCGATGACGGTATCATTCGCCGCGCGCTCCCCGCCGAAAATCCGGTGATGTGTACCCTCGGCATGGGCAGCGTGCACGGCCTGGCTGCGCGTGGTAGGACCACTCGTTCGGCCGGCGCCGTCGAACTGTGGGAACCTTGGCTAGCCGGCGCCGTCGTCGTGATTGGCAATGCGCCAACAGCGTTGTTTCGGCTGCTCGAAGGCTTGGCGGCGGGCTGGTCCCATCCGGCACTGATCGTCGGCATGCCCGTAGGTTATGTCGGCGCCACCGAGGCTAAGGACGCTCTCATCGATGCCGAGCCGGCACCCTATATCGCGCTCGCCGGGCGGCGCGGCGGCAGCGCCGCCGCCGCGGCGACGGTGAATGCGTTGGCCCGCGAACCAGACGTGGACGCATGAACGCCTGGCTGACCGTGGTTGGCCTCGGTGCCGACGGTCCTGACGGGCTGCCGCCGGCGACGCGCGCGCTGATCGATAATGCCGAGTTGCTGGTTGGCGGCGAACGCCATCTCGGCCTAATCGCCAACAGCCATTGCAAGAAGGTAACCTGGGGCTTTCCCCTCGATGCGATTATGGCAACCATCGCCGAAAACCGCAGCAAGCGTGTCGTCGTGCTGGCGACCGGCGATCCCATGGCCTACGGCATCGGCAGCACCCTGGCACGCTTTTTTGTACCCGAGGATATGGTAATCATGCCTGCCCCGGGCGCGTTCAGCCTTGCCGCCGCGCGCATGGTCTGGCCACTCGACTGTTGCGTATGCCTAACCTTGCACGGCCGACCACTAGATTTACTAGCTTATCATGCCCAGTCCGGCGCACGGTTGCTTATTCTTAGCCATGATGGCTCGACCCCGGCCAAGGTGGCGGCACGGCTGACCGAATTGGGCTTTGCGCCGAGTCAGATCACGGTATTGCAGAATATGGGTACTGAAGACGAGACACGCCACAATGCCACCGCCGAAGCTTGGTCCGCGACCGGCATTGCCGACCTCAATACTATCGCCATCGAGTGTCTTACTGGATCCGGCGCACAGGTTAATTCCCACGCGCCCGGATTGCCCGACTCAGCCTTCCTGCACGATGGCCAATTGACCAAGCGAGTGGTGCGCGCCGCTACTCTGGCCACCCTGGCACCGTTGCCGGGCCAGCATTTGTGGGATCTGGGAGCGGGTAGTGGCTCCATCGCTATCGAATGGTTGCGTGCCGCCCAAAACGCGCAGGGACTCGGCGCTTCGGCGGCCGCCGTCGAACGCGAGCGAGAGCGCGCGGCGCGTATCGCCGAAAACGCCAGCCGTTTAGGGACGCCGTTCCTGGAAATTATCACCGCCGATATAGCCACAGCGCTGCCAAATCTAGCGCCGCCGGACGCAGCGTTCATTGGTGGTGGGTTGTCGAACAAAAGGTTGGTTGAGACGGTCTGGCAAGCGCTCAAACCGGGTGGACGAATAGTATCGAACGCGGTCACGTTGGAAAGTGAACAGGTTTTGGCCGCCGCACACGCTTCTTTTGGCGGCGAACTGTCGCGCATTGCGGTGAGTAACGCCGAACCAGTCGGCGAACACACCGGCTGGCGGCCCGCCATGACCGTGACCCAGTGGAGCGTCACAAAAGCGATTAGCACTTAGTCATTAAGAAAATTCATCGAGCCACACAAAGTTATGCGCGATTTTCAAAAAATCAAAGCCTGGGAAAAGAATCATCACCTTGCCTTCGCGGCCTACAAGGCAACACAAAACTTTCCGAGTGACGAGCGTTTCGGCCTTATCAGCCAAACTCGTCGTGCACCAACTTCGATCCCCACAAACGTAGCCAAGGGATACGAGCACCTTACCGGCGAGAAACTCGCTTATTTTCTTCGTGTTACGGCAGGCTCATCGAGCGAGCTCGAATATCTTTTTCTGGCAACAAAAAACTCGGTTATCTGAAGGCCGACACCTAATACAGAGTCAGACCGGCAGGTAAACGAAGTGAAAAAAATGTTGAATGGCTTCATTAGAAACCTTCAGAGCCCGAAAGGCTAACGGCTAATGACTAGTAACTTAGGTACTGTCTACGGCATCGGAGTCGGGCCCGGCGATCCGGAATTGATAACGCTGAAAGGCGCACGCTTGCTCGCTACCTGTCCCGTCGTCGCCTATCCAGCACCGGGAACGGGAGGCAGTTTGGCCCGGCGGATTGCCGCACCACATCTTCCCGGTGACGCCATCGAAATCGTTATCCGCACGCCGATGGTGACCGACCGGTTTCCCGTCCAGGAAATCTACGACCGTACCGCAGTAGAGATTGGCGAACATCTCACCGCCGGCCGCGATGTCGGCGTGCTGTGCGAGGGCGACCCGTTTTTCTACGGCTCCTTCATGTATCTGTTCGCGCGCCTGGTTGAAGAATGGCCGGTCGAGGTTATACCCGGCGTGTCGTCGCTGATGGCCTGTGCAGCAACCCTCGGTATGCCCTTAGCTGCGCGCAACGATGTGCTGACAGTTTTACCGGCGCCACTTGACGACGCCGCGCTAACGGCGCGGCTGTTGGGCTGCGACGCCGCCGCAATTATCAAGGTGGGACGCCATTTTACCCGTATCCGCAACCTGCTGGAGCGGCTCGGTCTCACCAACCGGGTGCGCTACATCGAGCGGGCAACCATGACCGAACAGCGTGTCGTCGCAATGGAAAAAGTTAACGCCGAGGGTGCGCCCTATTTCTCCATGATTCTAGTGCACACGCGCGGGACAGCATGGGCATGAACGGATCTCCGTTGTCGGCTAATATCGCTCTGGTGGCCTTAACCACCGAGGGCGCGGCCCTGGCGCGCCGGTTGGCGTCGCATCTGCCCGGCGCCAAGATGCACGGCCTCACTGGACGCGTCGCGGAAGCAGATGTCGCTTTCAACGATGTGGACCGCCACCTCACCAGCCTATTCACCGCGGGTACAGCGATCGTCGGCATCTGTGCCAGCGGCATTTTGATACGCACTTTGGCACCCTATCTCACCGACAAACGCGGCGAACCACCAGTGGTCGCCATCGCCGCGGACGGTTCCGTTGCCGTGCCTTTGCTTGGCGGCCACTACGGTGCCAATGCGCTAGCGCGCCATATCGCGGCGATACTTGGCGGCACCGCATCCATCACCACCGCCAGCGACCTTGCCACTGGCAACGCGCTCGACGACCCACCGACCGACTGGACCATCGCCAACCCGGACATGGCGAAGTCCATCGCCGCCGCACTTCTGGCTGGCGAACCAGTGGCGCTACGCCACGATGTCGGCGATGCTTCCTGGCTTCGCGATGGCGGCTTAGCTTTTGCCGATGCCGGCACTGTCGCCGTCCGCATTACCGACCGTGCAGGATCGCAGAAAAAAGATGAACTGCTACTGCATCCACCAACGCTGGCGCTTGGTGTTGGCTGCGAGCGTGACGCCGACCCACAAGCTCTGATTTTCCTTGTAAATCAAACCCTTGAGCAAGAAGGCCTGGCACGAGAGTCGGTCGCGGTGGTGGTCTCGCTCGATGTCAAAATGGACGAACCCACGGTCCACGCACTCGCGGAGAATCTGGGCGTTCCGGCGCGATTTTTCGATGCGCCAACCTTAGAGGTGGAAACGCCACGTCTGGCGACGCCGTCCGATCTGGTGTTTCAGGCCGTCGGTTGCCACGGCGTCGCCGAAGGCGCAGCGCTCGCCGCGACCGGTGCATCCGGTGAATTAGTGGTACCGAAGGTGCGCGGCAGCCGGGTTACCTGTGCAATCGCACGTGCGACGGCGATCGACGCCTTAGCCGTCGGTACGCCTCGCGGTAGCCTGTCGATCGTTGGCATCGGCCCCGGCGCGGCCGATTACCGGGCGCCCGCGACAGACCGGGCAATCGCCCAAGCCGACCATATAGTCGGCTACGGTTCCTATATCGACTTGCTCGGCACTGCCGCCGCCAACAAACACCGGCACGACTTCGCCCTCGGCGAGGAAGAGTCGCGCTGCCGCGCCGCGCTCAACCTGGCGGCAACGGGTGAACAGGTGGTGCTGGTATCGAGCGGCGATCCCGGCATCTACGCCATGGCGGCACTGGTCTTTGAGTTACTCGACCGTGCAGACAACCCCCGTTGGAACCGGGTGGCGCTCGGTGTGGTGCCCGGCGTGTCCGCCATGCAATTGGCCGCGGCACGCGCCGGCGCGCCGTTAGGCCACGATTTCTGCGCTATCTCCCTGTCCGACCTGCTGACGCCTTGGCCGACTATCGAACAGCGGCTGCGCGCCGCCGCCGAGGCTAATTTCGTCGTCGCCCTCTACAACCCGGTTAGCCAGCGCCGCCGCCACCAGCTGGAGATCGCGCGCGACATTCTGTTAGCGCATCGGCCCGCTGATACGCCGGTGATCGTCGCACGCAATCTCGCCCGCAACGGCGAGACCGTCCGGGTATTACCCCTCGCCGAACTGGCCGCCGACACCATCGACATGCTGAGCCTAGTCATCGTCGGCAACTCGACCAGCCGCGCCATGCGCCGGGGTGGCAACCGCTGGACTTACACCCCGCGCGGCTATGCCCCGAAGCACAACGCGGAGACCGGTACATGACGGTCTATTTCATCGGTGCCGGACCGGGCGCACCCGACCTGATCACCGTGCGCGGACAACGGTTGATCGAGCGCTGCCCGGTATGCTTGTATGCCGGATCGTTGGTGCCGCCCGAGACCGTTGCCGCGGCACCACCCGGTGCCACCGTACTCAACACCGCGCCGATGACCTTGGACCAGATCATCGCGCATATGGCCACAGCCGACGCAGCAGGGGGGGACGTGGCGCGGGTACACTCCGGCGATCCCTCAATCTATGGCGCCATCGGCGAACAGATGCGGCAACTGGTGGCACTCGACATTGCCTACGAAGTGGTGCCTGGAGTGCCAGCGTTCGCCGCCGCAGCGGCAGCGCTAGGTCGCGAACTGACGCTGCCAGATGTCAGTCAGACGGTCATATTGACACGGACGGCGGTACGGGCCTCGGATATGCCGCCGGGCGAAGAACTCGCCACCCTGGCGCAGAGCCACTCCACCCTGGTAATCCACCTGTCTATCAACAATCTCGCTCCCGTGGTGCGCGATCTTACGCCCCATTACGGACCTGACTGCCCGGCTGTGGTCGCTTTCAGGGTAAGCTGGCCCGACGAGCAGATTATCCAAGGCACGCTAGCCGATATTCGCGACAAGGTGAAACCGCTGGGTATTACAAGAACCGCGCTAATTCTGGTCGGGGAAACGCTCGCCGCCGATTTCGCTGCCGCCGATGCCTTCGCCAACAGCCAACTCTACGACCCCGGCCACCACCACGTTCTGCGGCCCCGAAGCACCGAATAAGATCTAACGCGCACCCGCCGCTTCGAGCTCTTTTACCAAGCGGCGCGAGCGGCCATTACGCGCCACATCGAGCACCGAGCGGCCGGTGAAATCAGTGTGGTTGATGTTGGCGCCGCGCTCGATCAGCAATCTCGCGACTTCAGCCTGACTTTTTTCCGCCGCATGCATGAGCGGCGTGCGCCCATCGAGGTTCTCCCGGTCGATAACCTTATCGGCCTCAAGCAGTAATTCGACAACATCGTAGTGGCCGTTACCAGCGGCATAGAACAGTGCACCGTTACCCAGTTCGTCGACAACGCCAGTCTTAACTTGGAACTCGAGCAACACTTCGATGGCATCGTAGGACCCTTGGATTGCACCCCAAATCAACGCGGTCTTGCCATCGCGGTCCGAGCGCGTAGCCGGCGCCCGGCGAACCATTAGTTCGCGCACGTCGTCGGGCCTATTTTCATAGGCCGCAACAATAACCGGGTCCTCGGCGAAAAGATCGGTCTGCGCCCTTGCGGGGCTGGCTAAGCCAACGGCTAATGCCGTAATAACAAATATTCGTAGCCACATAAGTTGAGTGTTCTCCGGCGATGGCACCGGGTCAAGGGTGTAACCGGCCGAGAATCCAGTCAACGGCCGCGGCAACGTCCGCGACTGCTGGTCCATCCGGTGCGGGCGGACGTCGCACCATGAGCACGGGTAGACCTAGATACCGCGCCGCCGCAAGTTTAGCGACGGTGGCATCGCCACCGGAAGCCTTGGTTACCAACACATCTATCTGGTGAGCCTCCATCAGCGCCTGCTCTGCCGCGACAGAAAATGGACCACGGCTTGTGATGAGTTGGTAGTTGGTCAGCGGCAACGGGTTGGTGGGCGGGTCAATCAGTCGCACCAAAAACCAAGCGTCCGCCACGGTGGCGAACACCGATAATTCCTGCATACCGATAGTCAAAAAGGCGCGCCCGCCGAACCCCGGTAAGTCGGCGGCTACCATTTCAACGGTATCAAACTCGATCCAATTGTCGCCAGCTTCGGGCGACCAGGTCGGGCGCGATAAAACAAGACGCGGCACGTTGGCCCCGGCACAGGCATTTACAGCATTGGCCGAGATTTGTTTAGCAAAAGGGTGCGTCGCATCGATAACGGCGGAGACTTGCCGGTCCTTTAAGTATTTTGCCATCGCTTCAGCACCGCCGAAGCCGCCGCTGCGCACGTTTCCCGGCAACGGGAAGGGCGCACACGTTCGCCCCGCCAGCGAGGTCGTGACATCCAGCCTGTCGCCATAGCTATCGGTTAACGACCGCGCCAGGGTCGCCGCTTCGGCGGTGCCGCCCAGAATTAAAACATGCGGTTGGTTAGAATCCGGCACGGCCAACAACCGTTCCATCACGTTCGACGACAACAATTTCGATATCGGTGGCGCCGGCCAACGCCGCGCGGGCGACTTCGCGTGCACCGGCTGCCACAGCATCGGCTAGCGCCGCAGCAGTCCCAGTTTCGCGCGCCAGCGCCATAACTGCACCGGCACCTGCGGTCTTTCGCGCAGCCGAAACAGTTTCCTCGTCGGCTCCAGTTGCCGCCAAGCGTTCGGCGAGGCGCGATACGTCGACAGTAGACTGGCCGGAGTGCAGATCGAGATGACCGTCGGCGAGCTTCGACAACTTACCGAAGCCGCCGGCCAGCGTCAGGCGTGCCACAGGATGGTCGCGCACATATTTTAACAAGCCGCCAGCGAAATCGCCCATATCGATTAACGCCTGCTCGGGCAGTCCATAGAGATCGCGCACGGCAGCCTCCGAGGTACGGCCGGTCGCTGCCGCAACATGGTTTTGCCCGGTCGCCCGGGCGACATCGACGCCGCGGTGGATCGAATGGATCCAAGAGGCGCAAGAATAGGGTATCACCACGCCGGTGGTGCCCAAAACGCTCAAGCCGCCAACGATGCCAAGGCGCGCATTGCTAGTGCGCTCGGCCAGCTCCACGCCACCGGGGATCGACACCGTGACAGTAATGTCGGGTTCGGCACCATATTCCGCCGCAACTTCGCCAATGGCGGCAGCTATCATCTCGCGCGGCTTGGGGTTAATCGCCGGCTCACCGACGGGCAGCGGTAAGCCTGGCAAGGTGACCGTCCCGACACCAGCGCCGGCGGCAAATCTCACGCCGGCGCCGCTGGCCGCTAGCACTACCGTAGCTTTGATCATAGCGCCGTGAGTAACGTCGGGATCGTCGCCGGCGTCCTTGATGACGCCCACTATCGCCGCGCCGTTTTCCAACCGCTTTTCGGCCAAAACAAACTCTGCGCGCTGTCCACGTGGCAGGCGGATCACCACCGGATCGGGAAATTTTCCTGTCAACAGCGCCTCATAGGCCGCGCGCACCGCCGCAGTAGCGCAAGCGCCCGTCGTCCAGCCGCAGCGCAACTCGCCACTCGGCTTGCGGTTGGGAGATCCCGGCGCTGTTTCTGCCAAGTCGGCCATGGTAGATAGTTTAGCGTGTACACCGGTTGTCCGACCAGCAGCGGGGCGGTAGCTTTTGATCCATGGACTTGTCCGAAATCCCACTGCCCAAATTCGTCCCCGGTTGGGTGTGGCTGGTTGGTGCCGGCCCTGGCGATCCGGCGATGCTGACGTTAGCTGCCCTGCACGCACTGCAAAACGCCGACATGGTGGTCTATGACGCGCTGGTCGACAAGCACATTCTCGCCCTAGCCAACAAAAACGCGGAGCAGGTATTCGCCGGCAAGCGCGGCGGTCGACCGTCGCCCAAGCAACCCGATATATCCGCGCGGCTAGTCCAACTGGCCCGCGCCGGCAGCCGGGTGCTGCGATTGAAAGGCGGCGATCCGTTCGTGTTCGGCCGCGGCGGCGAAGAGGCGTTGGCCCTAGTCGCCGCCGGTATTCCCTTCCGCATCGTCCCCGGGATCACAGCGGCCATCGGCGGGCTCGCCTATGCCGGCATTCCGATCACCCACCGCGAGGTTAACACCGCCGTCACCTTCGTCACCGGCCACAACGTTAAAGGCGACGTACCCAATAACCTCGACTGGCCAGCGCTGGCCCACGGTGCTCCGGTGTTGGTGTTCTATATGGCGCTCAAACATCTCGACGAAATCACCAGGCGCCTGATCGCCAGCGGCCGGAACGCCGACGAACCGGTGGCGATCGTCGCCGCGGCGACG
>CAZHBA010000069.1:0-36978 GCA_964530225.1 uncultured Rhodospirillaceae bacterium
TAGAATGTCGGCGATCTTATGCGAGGCGCGGATGCCGAACGGCGAGCCGATTAACGCGCCGAGGGCGAGCCCGGCGAACGCTGGCAGATAGAGATATCCGATCGACAGCGCCGGCAGACCAGCTTCGTTGAAGCCGCCATAGACGTAGCCGGCAGTGGCGGCCACCCCGAGCAGACCGGCGAGCGCCGAACAGGTCGCCGCCACGATTGGCATGGCGCAACGCGCGCCGCGTAGATAGGGGCCGATGATGACCGCCGGACCGGGTCCGAGCAGCGCGCCGGTTATGCCGGTGACAGTGCCATGGGTCCACAGGCCAGGGCCGCGGATGCCGGTCAGGTCGCCGCCGCCGTTATGGGCCGTCTCGTGCTTCTGGAAGATGCCGCGCACGATGGCCAGCGTGACGAAACCGATGAAGATGATCTTCAACGCGATACCGGGTAAGGCGTCGCCGACCAATGCGCCCCCAACTGCGCCAGCCATGATAAACGGCACAAACCGGAATACGAGCGGCAAATGCAGATCGCCGACGCGGAACCGCAGCGCAGTGACATAGACCGATGTCGTTGCCATCACCGCCAATGCCGTACCGGCGGTCAGGTGCATGACCTGGCTGTCGGCGACGCCCTGCAGCGGTAGCGCGATGATCAGTGCCGGTGTGGCGGTGAAGGCGCCGCCAACGCCGAACAGGCCGGACACGAACCCGACCAACAGGCCGGTGGCCACATAAATCGCCACGGCTTCGAGCACGCGGATGGTCTCCCTAGTAAATATCGCGTCGCTGCGGGGTGGGACGGCACATTGCCCGGAGTCGTCAGGACTGGCAATGGAAGAGGGGCGTTATGCGGGCTGTTGCCACTTAACCGCCGACCTTCAGCGTAATTCCTTCACCGTGGCAGAACGTGCCCGGCTGGTCGGGAACGCCGTATTCGACATCGATCGACAGTTCGCTGCCCACGACCCGTCCAGCGATCCACTGAAAAATCTGTGTGCCAGATTCGTGCCGCCTTAAGGGTAATCGACCACCGAAGGTGCCATCGTCGGCCACCGGCCAGTCGAAATTGGCACCTTCGGCGGCCATGCCGCTAATCCGCCCGTCCTGGAGCCGGCCAAGGAAAGAGCCATAGAACGGAAAGGTACAGCCTCGCGGGCCGACCCAGCCACTGAACGGTCGCGACGGTCGCTCTGCTGGGGTAGCGTCAGGGCTCGCCGTTGCTGGGTCGATCTGCATTTTCGGCAGCGGCATGATTTGGCGGTTTTTCCCCATGCCCTCGACCGGGCCCGACAGCACGCCCTGGGGCTCCTGCTTTGTTTGTTTGTCCTGGGCAGTAGCGGGGAGGGTGCTGCCGATGACGAGCACGGACACCAGCAGGCCGGCGGCCAGCGCGCGGCGATATCTGCTGGTTCTGGCGATTGTTGGATTCATGGGCTCGCCGACTATTTGATATTTGTTGTCGAGGGGCTAAGTAACCCCTACGAGGTAAGTTCTACGCGAATCACCCTCAATATCAACTTCCAAGAGGCGCGAAACCCTTGTCCGACTACGATTACGACCTGTTTGTCATTGGCGCTGGCTCCGGCGGGGTCCGCGCCGCCAGATTTTCGGCCAATTATGGCGCTCGCGTGGCGATCGCCGAGGATATGTTCATGGGCGGCACCTGCGTCAATGTTGGCTGCATTCCGAAAAAATTGTTTGTCTACGCTGCGCACTTCCATGACGATTTCGCCGATTCCGCCGCTTTCGGCTGGGCCGCCGAGGCTAAGGGCTTCGACTGGCGCACTCTAGTTGACAATAAAGATTATGAAATTAAGCGCCTCAACGGTATCTACGAGCGCTTGCTGGACAATTCCGGCGTCGAGATTGTCCATGGTCGCGCCACGCTGGCCGACGCCCATACGGTCGACGTAGCCGGCAAGCAGTACACGGCACAGAACATCCTGGTGGCGACCGGCAGCTGGCCTGTGGTGCCCGACATTCCTGGCAAGGAACACATCGTCACCTCGACCGAGGCGTTCTATCTGGAGGAACTGCCCAAGCGCGCGATCATCGTCGGCGGCGGCTATATCGCCGTCGAGTTTGCCGGCATCTTCAACGGGCTCGGCGTCGAGACGACGCAACTATATCGTGGGCCACTGTTCTTGCGCGGCTTCGACCAGGATGTACGCCAGCATTTGGCCGGCGAGATAGCCAAGTCGGGTATTGACCTCAAATTCTCTACCAATGTCGCCTCGATCGAGAGAATCGCCGCCGGGCTTACCGTGACGCTGGAGGACGGTTTGGTTATCGAGACCGACCTCATCATGTATGCCACCGGGCGGGCGCCGAAAGTGGCCGGCATCGGCCTCGAAGCGGTCGGAGTAGAACAAGCCGACAACGGCGCTATCGTCGTCGACGATTATTTTAAGTCCTCGGTGGATTCGATCTATGCGCTCGGCGATGTCGTCGACCATTTACAGCTCACCCCAGTGGCACTGGCCCAGGGCATGGCCATCGCCAAGACGCTGTTCCGCAACGAACCGACGAAGGTCGATTACGAGTATATCGCCACCGCTGTGTTCAGCCAGCCGCCGGTCGGCACCGTCGGCCTGACGGAAGAGGAGGCACGCGAGCGCCATGGCGATGTCGCTATCTTTCGCTCGACCTTCCGGGCGCTGAAACACACACTCACCGGGCGCGATGCGCAGACCATGATGAAGATTATCGTCGACAAGAAGACCGACCGGGTGTTGGGCGTGCATATGGTCGGCGAAGATGCTGGCGAAATTTTGCAGGGCATCGCCGTGGCGCTGAAGGCAGGGGCCACCAAGGCGGTGTTCGATGCCACTATCGGCATCCACCCGACCGCGGCCGAAGAGTTTGTCACCATGCGCGAGCCAGTGCCGGAGCTGGTCGCCGAAGCGGCGGAGTAGCTGGTCTTCGGCTCCCTTGGTTAACGCTAATGCGTTGAAACTTTATGGTTTTTAGTGGTACCCGGGCCCCAATAGGCGTATACGCAGGCTCCGCGTGGCGGACGTAACAGGATTTTCGAGTTAATATGGAAGAGAAGGGTGCCTCGGCTTGGTGCCCAGAGGAGAGGGATATGTCCACAGCCTGGCAGTTGGACAACTGGCGCGGCCGGGAGATCCGTCAGGTGCCCGAATATAACGATGCGGATAAGCTGGCCGGGGCCGAAGAGACCCTGCGGGCCTCGCCGCCGTTGGTGTTCGCCGGCGAAGCACGCACTTTGCGCAACCATTTGGCGCGGGTTGCCAGTGGCGACGCCTTCCTGTTGCAGGGTGGCGACTGCGCCGAGAGCTTCGCCGAGTTTCACGCCGACAATATCCGCGACACCTTCAAGGTGCTACTACAGATGGCCGTGGCGCTGACCTTTGGCGCCTCGTGTCCAGTGGTCAAGGTGGGCCGCTTGGCCGGTCAGTTTGCCAAGCCGCGCTCGGCGCCGACCGAGACCGTTGGTGATGTCGAGCTGCCGAGCTACCGCGGCGACATCGTCAACGACATGGCGTTCACGGCGCAAGCGCGAGAGCCCGACCCCGAGCGCATGGTGCGCGCCTACAACCAGGCCGCGGCGACGCTCAACCTGCTACGCGCCTTCGCCCAGGGCGGTTTCGCCGACCTGCACCAACTGCACCGCTGGAACCTAGATTTCGTCAAGGAGAGCCAGCAGGGCGAGCGCTACGAGGAAATGGCGACGCGCATCGACGAAACGTTGGGCTTCATGGCGGCGTGCGGGCTGACCAGCGAGTCGATCCCGCAACTGCGTGAGACCGACTTCTACACCAGCCACGAGGCGCTACTCTTGGTCTACGAGCAGGCGCTAACCCGCCAGGACAGTCTCACCGGACGCTGGTACGACACCTCGGCGCATATGTTGTGGATTGGCGATCGTACGCGCCAGCCCGACGGCGCCCATGTGGAATATCTGCGCGGCGTCGAGAACCCGCTAGGCCTCAAATGCGGCCCGTCGTTGGGCACCGACGATTTGCTGCGCCTGATCGACACCCTCAACCCGGACAACGAAGCCGGCCGTCTGACGCTGATCTGCCGCATGGGTGCCGATAATGTCGGCGAGCATCTGCCGGGTCTGATCCGCGCCGTCGAGCGTGAGGGGCGCAGCGTCGTGTGGTCGTGTGATCCCATGCACGGCAACACCGTCAAGGCCTCGACCGGCTACAAGACCCGTCCGTTCGATTTGATTCTCGGTGAGGTCGACGCCTTTTTCGATGTTCACCGTGCCGAGGGCACCTATGCCGGCGGCGTGCATTTCGAGATGACCGGCCAGGACGTTACCGAGTGCATCGGCGGCGCCCAGGCGATCACCGAGGAGGCACTGTCGGACCGCTATCACACCCATTGCGATCCGCGGCTCAACGCTCACCAGTCGCTCGAACTGGCCTTCCAGATCGCCGAGCGCCTGAAGCGTCACCGCGACACCGACGCCGTCAACGGTACCGGCAAGGCTGCGGCACAGTAGCGCCGCGGCGACGACGTCAGCTCGCCAAAGATCGAAAGTCTTTGGCTCAAAAGCCGCCGGCGAGGTATGCATTACAGAGATAGGCTCATCCTTCGACAGTCTCAGGAAGAGGGACTTGGGCCGTTTACTCCGCTGCTGTCAGGCGTGCGGTCAGCCGGCTCAACACCGTCTCGTTGCCCTGATCGGGGTCGCGGGGGACGAGTTGGGCCAGCAGCAAGCTTACCGCTGCCAGGCCGGCGCCGGTGTAGAACACGGCGCTGGGGTTGATCAGCCAGATGAGCCCGAAGCTGGCGGGTACGATGATTGCGGCGGTGTGATTGATCGAGAAGGCGATGCCCGAGGTCGGCGCGATATCGCGCGGGTCTGCGATCTTGCCGAAATAGGTCCTCAACGCCATCGCCATGGCGAAAAACAGATGGTCGGCGATGTAGAGCCCGCCGGCGATCCACACATTTTCCACCAATCCGTAGGCGACGAAGATGCCGATCAGGCCGATATATTCCAGGGTCAGCGAACGGCGTTCGCCGAAATGGGCGATGAAGCGGCCGATTCGCGGCGCCAAAAACGTGTTGATGATGTGGTTGATCAGCAGTAGCAGGGTGAGGTTTGCCGCTGACAGACCAAACTTTTCCACCATCAAAAAGACGGCGAAGACGATGAATATCTGCCGCCGGGCCCCGTTGATGAAGGTCAGCAGGTAGAACAGCCAGTAGCGTCGGCGCAGGAACAGTTCGCGCCGTTGCTCGTTTTCCACCTTGAAGCGGGGGAAGGCCAAAGCGACGATCACCGCGACTACCGCCGTCGAGCCGCCTGCAATGGCGTAGAGGATGGCGAAATCGAACTCGAGTACCTGCAACCCCAGCCAGGTCAGTGCGAAGGTGATGATCGAGGCAAAACTGGAGGCCGATATCATGCGGCCGATGACGATCGGCGCCTGGTCGCGGCTCGACCATTGCAGAGCCAGGCTCTGGGTCGCGGTTTCGAAATAGTGGAAGCCGGTTGACATGATAAGTGTTGTCACCAGCAGGCCAAAGAAGCTGGGGAACAGGCCGGTCAGCGCGATCCCGGCGCTCATCACCAGAAGCATAACGATGGCTAGGGTTTGCTCACGCAGGAAGAACAGTAGGGCGACGAAGGTAAAGGCGAGAAAGCCCGGAATCTCGCGCACCGACTGAAGAATACCTATATCGGCTCCATCGAAGGCGGCGCGTTCGATGACGAAATTGTTGATCAACGCCATCCACGTCGACAGGCTTAGCGGCCATGCCGCGGCCATCACTAGCAACAGGACTTCCGGGCGGTGCCAGCCGGTTTGGTGCTCGATGTTCATGCTTTGGCTTACCTGTTAAAGATCGCTGCGCTGGCCGTCTATCGAAATCGGCTGCGATGATTGACAGCGCTTAACAACGAGACATAGGGTCGCCGCCGTTCAAAGGAAAAATTGTAGATGACAGATTCATTAACCATCGCGCTAGCGCAGCTAAATCCGACGGTTGGCGACATCGACGGCAATGTCGCCCGTATTCGCGCCGCGCGGCTGGCGGCGGGCGCGGATGGGGCCGATCTGGTGGTTGGCACCGAGCTCTGCGTATCGGGTTATCCGCCAGAGGACCTGGTCCTAAAGAACGCCTTCCTCGAAGCGGTGCGCGCCGGCGTCGAGGTGCTGGCCGAGGAGACTGCCGACGGCGGGCCGGGGCTGATCGTCGGTGCGCCGTGGCTCGACGGCGATGGTAAGCGTTACAACACCGCTCTAGTGCTCGATGGCGGCAAGATCGTCACCCGTCGCGACAAATACGATCTGCCTAATTACGGCGTGTTTGACGAGAAGCGCGTGTTCGATGCCGGCGCACCATCGGGTCCGGTGAATTTCCGCGGCGCGCGGCTGGGGCTCGCTGTTTGCGAGGATATGTGGACACCGGATGTTTCCGAAACGCTGGTGGAATCGGGTGCCGAGATTCTGGTCTTTATTAACGGCAGCCCCTACGAACGCGACAAAGTCGACGTGCGCCTTAACCTGGCCGTCGCTCGGGTCACCGAAACCGGCCTGCCGCTAATCTACGTGAACCAGGCCGGTGGCCAGGACGAACTGGTGTTCGATGGCGGTTCGTTCATCCTCAACAGCGACCGCAAGATGGCTGCGGCCTTGCCCCAATTCGTCGGAAGCGTGGCGGTCACAAGGTGGCAGCGTGGCAACGGCCAAGCGCCTTGGCATTGCGCGGAGGGCGAGCTGATTCCCCAGATCGAGGGCAGCGAGCGCATTTACCAGGCGATGGTTCTGGGCCTGCGCGACTACGTCAACAAGAACGGTTTTCCCGGCGTCGTGCTCGGCCTATCGGGCGGCATCGATTCCGGCCTCACGGCAGTTGTGGCGGTCGACGCGCTGGGCCACGAACGGGTGCATTGCGTGATGATGCCGTCACCGTTCACCAGCAAGGAGAGCCTCGATGACGCAAAGGAACTAGCTGGCCGCCTGGAGGTGCGCCTCGACAGCATCGGTATCGAACCGGCGATGGACGCTTTCGACGAGATGCTCAAGCAGGGCCTCAACGAACCTTCGTCGGGGGTGACCAAGGAAAACATCCAGAGCCGGGCGCGCGGCGTGACCCTGATGGCGATCAGCAACACCACCGGCGATATGCTGGTGACCACCGGCAACAAGTCGGAAATGTCGGTCGGCTACGCGACTATCTACGGTGATATGGCCGGTGGCTATTCGGTACTGAAGGATGTTTACAAAACCGACGTGTTTAAGTTGTGCCACTGGCGCAACGATCATTATCCCACCGGCGTGTTCGGCCCGGTCAGCGGCCCCATCCCCGAACGCATGATCACTAAGCCGCCGTCGGCAGAGTTGCGGCCGGACCAAAAGGACGAAGACTCGCTGCTGCCCTATGATGAGCTCGACGCCATTCTGCACGGCCTGATCGAAGAGGATCTGGGTGCCGAAGATCTGGCCGGCCGCGGTTTCGACGCGGACGTCGTGCAGCGCATCTGGCGGCTACTCGAGACGGCGGAATACAAGCGCCGCCAAGCGCCGCCGGGGGTGAAACTCACCAGCCGCGCCTTCGGCCGCGACCGCCGCTACCCCATTACCAATGCCTTCAAGGGTAAGGCTTAGCTATTGCCATGCTTCGAGACGTCGGCTTCACTGGCTCCTCTGCATGAGGTCTGTTGGTAGGGCGAATCTAAAAACTCCTTCATCCTGAGGAGGCGCGTAGCGACGTCTCGAAGGATGAGGAGTTTTGGTTAACCTCCTGATTTGCCTTAATTTCCGTTCGGCGCTATACAGCTTGGTCATGGCGATTCGTTCCCATCGATGTTGCGCAACCGGCCGGCGAATTACCGGCTGAAGACGTTGCTGCTGCGCGGTTTCCGCACAGGCTTGCCGCGCAATTTGACCCTGGGAACCACCCAATGACGCTCCAACTCCATAATACGCTGATCCGCACGAAACAGGCTTTTGCACCGCTCGACGATAGCCATGTGCGCATGTATGTCTGTGGACCGACGGTCTATGACGATGTCCATATCGGCAATGCGCGGCCGCTGGTGGTGTTCGATGTGCTCTACCGGCTGCTTAGAAACAGCTATCCGCAAGCCAAGGTCACCTATGTGCGCAACATCACCGACGTTGACGACAAGATTATCGACCGGGCGGCGGAGATTGGCGAGACCATAGACGATCTAACCTGCCGCACCACCGAGCGCTTTCATTTGGCGACGGCGGCGTTGGGCTGCCTCGAACCCGACGTGGAGCCACGCGCCACCGACCACATAGCGGAAATGATCACGCTGATCGGCACCTTGATCGAAAAAGGCCACGCCTACGAAGCAGAAGGCGAAGTGTTATTCGACGTGCAGTCGATGCCCGATTACGGCAAATTGTCGGGACACAATCGCGACGAGATGATCGCTGGCGCGCGTGTCGAAGTGTCGAGCCACAAGCGCGATCCCGCCGATTTTATCCTGTGGAAACCCTCGATCGGTGATCAGCCCGGCTGGGACAGCCCGTGGGGCCACGGTCGGCCCGGCTGGCATATAGAATGCTCGGCGATGAGCGAGAAATATCTGGGCGAGCAGTTCGACATCCATGGCGGCGGCGTCGACTTGGTGTTTCCCCACCACGAAAACGAGATCGCGCAGTCGGTGTGCGTTCATCCGCAAGCGCCGTTCGCGCGCTTCTGGGTGCACAATGGCTATCTGATGAGCGAAGGCGAGAAGATGTCGAAGTCGCTTGGCAACTTCTACACCGTCACCGAACTGCTCGACGAATTCTCCGGTGAAGCATTGCGCTTGGCGCTGCTCAAGACCCACTACCGCCAGCCGTTGGATTTCACCAAGGACGGCGTGCGTGAGGCCAAAAGGGAGCTGGACGGATTTTATGGCGCGCTGCGTGACGGCGCGGACAGGCAAGACGGCAACGCATCTGATCCGGTGCTGAGTGCACTGGCCGATGATCTAAATACCCCGGCTGCGCTAGCTGAGCTGCATGGGCTGTTGCGCCGCGTGAACACCGGCGATGCGCAAGCTTCGGAATTGCGGGTTGCCGGGGCGTTGCTTGGTTTACTCCAACAGGACGCAGATGCGTGGTTTCAGGGTGAGGGCGGCGACGTGGCGGAAATCGAAAATATGATTGCCGCCCGCTACGCCGCGCGCTCAGTCAAGGATTTCGCCGAGGCTGACCGCATTCGCGACGAATTGTTGGCTGATGGCATCGTGCTCGAAGACGGCCTCGATGGCACAACTTGGCGGCGGGGGAGTTAGAGTGGTGTTGTTACATAAAATGGTCACCCCCACTCCATCTCTCCCCCATCAAGGGGGCTGAGGCAGGACCGTTACGCCAATGGCGTGGCGTAAGCCAACCAAAGTTTTTTGCGAAGCGACTTTCGTCGCGCTGTGGCACGGAGGTTCGCGCTACAGCACCAACCCCTCTCCTCAAGGAGAGCGGCTAATCACGGCAATTTGAGCAACCGTCGGGTGGACGTGGCGACGCACGCCGTTACCTTTGGCCCATGATTAGGGACTTCTACCAACGTCATCATCCATCAGTAACGCGTCCGGTGATATAATCCCGCGGTCACTACCCGAGGGAGGGACCATATGGGTACCAAACACACGCTGCGCCGCGTCGTCACGGGTTACGATGCGGAGGGCAAGTCGATTATTGTCCTGGATGACAAGCCGGAGAACGGCCGAGAGCCGACCGAGGTCTGGGCGACAGTCACGAATGCGGTTGAGGGAGCCAGCGAGTTTCGCGTCGTCGACATGCTTGCCGGCACCCGGCGCGAAATGCACCGCACCGACACCGTCGACTATGGGATCGTTCTGGCCGGCGAGGTTCACCTGGTACTTGAGCAGGCGGAGACATTGTTGCGCGCCGGCGACGTCGTCGTTCAGCGCGGCACGTCCCACGCTTGGTACAATCGCTCCGACCACGCCGCGCGCATGGCTTTTGTCAACTTGAGCGGCCAGATTACCGATGCCGGGCGCTGTCCTGAAGTCTGATCTGATCGCAGGGAAATCGTAGGCGACGGCCTCGCTCTTCTAGGCGCCGCCCTCCGGGTGGCTCCTCAGTGTGATGTCTTGAGTTAAGGCGCGAACAGAAAATCCTCATCCTGAAGAGGGCCGAAGGCGCGTTTCGAAGAATGGGGAATACCCCGGTAAACCGCATGGGAAATCCATGAAGCTGGCTGGACAATTTCATGCCGCAGCAATTACGATCAGCCCATGAAACCGCGCGTCTTCGTCTTCCAACCGGTCCCGCAGGTTGCCATCGACACGCTCGTGGCCGCCGCCGAGGTGACGGTCTACCCCCATCTCGACCGCATGATCTCGATAGACGAGATGATCGGCGCGGCGCAGCGCCACGATTACCTGCTAGCGCTGCACGAGAACTTCATCCCCGCTGAGGTGCTGAGGGCTAATCCCAGCCTCAAGGGGGTTGGGATTCTGGGGGGTAAAACCGGCATGGTCGACTACGACGTGGCGCTCGAGCTCAAGGTGCCGGTGGTCTCGATCGGGCGCGAGGGCATCCCCGGTGGCGGGCCCAACAAGAATACCGCCGACCTCACTGTCGCCTTGGTTCTCAATCTGGCCTACCGCGTCATCGAGGCGGATCGATATACCCACGCTGGCAAGTTCAGGCAGAACCAGACCATGGCGCTGATGGGCGTCGGTTGTCCAGGCAAGACGGTGGGCATGATCGGCCTCGGCAGTATGGGCAAATACATGGCGCCGGTGTTCCGCGCACTGCACATGCGGATCGTCTACAACAAGCGCTCGCGGCTTGCGCAGGACAAGGAGCAGGCGCTTGGCGTCGAGTGGGCCGCCGACATGGACGACGTTTTTCGGCAGGCGGATTTTCTAGTCGTCGCCTGTCCGCTGACACTGGATACTATGGACATGATCGGCGCCCGCCAGTTCGATCTGATGAAGCCGACGGCGTTTTTCATCAACACGGCACGCGGGCGCATCGTAGTTGAGGCGGACCTGATAGACGCGCTGCAGCAGGGCAAGATCGCCGGTGCCGGCATCGAAACCTTCGCGAGCGAGCCGCCGGAACGGTGGGAAGTAGAGGTGCCGGAAGCGCTCTGCCGGATGGAGAACGTGATCCTCACACCCCATAATGGCGGCGCTACCTGGGATACCCGTGGCTTCATGCTGAACGCTGTCGCCGAGGGCATCGTCGCGCTGATCGCCGGCGAGCGGCCGGCGACGCTCATGAACCCCGAGATCTTCGGCGGTGACAAGCTCTATCCCGATCTCTATGGCCGCGGCCCGGCCGTGCCCGTCACCGATGGCGGTCCGGCGATCTACGCCTACTGAACTTTCCGGCTGTCAACTTTGCGCTCGCCGCCGCTGCGGCGTATATGCGGTTATGGAGGCAAAGCTAATGTCCGGTACCAACAGAACACAGCCGCCGGTTATTGGCGGCCCCCGTATCATTCTCATCGAGCCGCAGTTGGCGGAAAATATAGGTGCGACGGCGCGCGCGATGCTGAATTGCGGCCTTACCGATCTGGCACTGGTGAAGCCGCGCCAGGAATGGCCTCACCCAAGGGCCGAAGCCATGGCGTCCGGCGCCACCGAAGTGCTCGACAACGCGCAATTGTTCGATAGCGTCGAGGACGCGATCGCCGGGCTCAACCGGGTCTATGCGATGACGGCCCGGCCGCGCGAAATGACGGTTAGGGTAACCACCTCCCGCCAGGCCGCCGGCGAATTGCGCTCGGCGTGGCGGGCGGGCGAGGCTGTCGGGGTTTTATTTGGACCAGAACGCTCCGGGATGACGAACGAACATATTGCGCTGGCCGATACGTTGATCTCGGTGCCCTTGAACCCGGCCTATGCGTCGCTCAATCTGGCGCAGGCGGTGCTGGTCGTGGGCTACGAGTGGTTTACGGCAGAAACGGACACCCCGGCTGAACAGATGGTCGAACCCGATACCAGGCCGGCTACAAAATCTGAATTGATGGATTTCTTTGCGCGTTTCGAGACCGCCCTAGATACCGGTGGTTTTTTCCGCTCGCCCGATATGCGTCCCTCGATGGTGCGTAATTTGCGCGTTATGCTGCAGCGTGCCAACCTCACCGAGCAGGAGGTGCGCACGTTGCACGGCGTCGTCTCCTGTCTTACCGAGAGCTGGCGGGACACCAAAAACCAACGCCGCTACCGCGGCGAGTTGGACGATTAAGCTCGAGCAACGGCCCCCTCACGGCGCAAGCTGATCAAGAAATAGACCGCCAAGGTGACGACGATTAGCGCGCCGCCGCCGAGGCTAACCAGGGTCGGAACCTGGCCGATGAAAATCCAGGCCCAGAGTGGGCCGATCACCGCTTCAAGCAGGACAATCAGGCTGACTTCGGGGGCCGGTAGATAGCGCGGGCCTAGGCTGATTAGGCCAAACGAGATGGGCAGCACGACAAAGCCCAGTAGCCCCAGCCACAGCGCGTCGAGTTCGCTAACGGTGAGGGTGGGTGCGAAAAACAGTGCGATCACCGCGATCATATAGCCGCCGCAGGCGACGGCGAGCCGGGCGTCGGTATGCGGCGCCCAGCGCAGGACGACCAGCGTGCCCGCCCAGCAGGCGGCGGCAAGAACGGCGGTTAGGTCGCCTAATATGTCGCCGCGGCCAAGCCCGTCGCCAAATATGATCGCCATGCCAGCCAGCGCGATCGCGATAGCGGTGATGGTCCGCTGCGGCACCCGCTCTTTGAGAAACAGCCAGGCCAACATCGCGGCGAAAAGCGGCGCGACGGCGACGAGAAACAGCGTGTTGGCGACGCTGGTGATGACGACCGCGGTGACGAATGCGACCGACGAACTGGTGAACAGAACCGCGACGCCAAGGGTTGGCAGAGCAAAAAACGGTGGGGCCGGTTTGCGCTGCCGCCTTTGCCATGCCAAGGAAAATAGGGTTAACGCGATGGCCATCAACAGCCCGCGCCAGAACAGCATGGTCCAGATATCGGCGCTAACCAGGGTGGTTAACAGGCCGTCGGGAGTCAGAACTAGCACACCCAACGTAACGATAGCGATTCCGCGGGTTTGCGGGCTTGCCGCCGGATTAGCGCCAGGCATAAGGACCCGCGGTATTTTCGGGGAAAGCCGGGGGCGGGCCGGGCTCGAAACGAAGGTTTGACATGAACCACTAGTTCCTTGTAAATGCGCCCGATTCCTGGGAACGCGGACCGGCCGAAAGGACTGTCTCCCGTGCAAAGCCGCTTATATTGCGGCGACGCGCCTACCGGGACAACAAAATAGAAGCCAGTAAAAGGTAAGCAAACGATGACGAAACGTCACAACTCGAAGTACAAGATCGACCGCCGGCTCGGCGTCAATTTATGGGGACGGCCAAAGAGCCCCTTCAACCGCCGCGAATACGGCCCCGGCGAGCATGGCCGCCGGCGCAAAAAGCCGTCCGATTACGGCCTCCACCTGGCCGCCAAGCAAAAGCTTAAAGGTTACTACGGCAGCATCGGCGAAAAGCAGTTCCACAAATATTACGTCGAGGCGGTGCGCCGCCGCGGCGACACCGGCCAGAATCTGATCGAGCTACTTGAGCGCCGGCTCGACGCTGCTATCTACCGAATGAAATTCGTTCCAACGGTTTTCGCCGCACGCCAGTTCGTCAGCCACGGCCACATCCTGGTCAACGGTAAGAAGGTCAATATTCCCTCCTACAGCGTCAAGGATGGCGATGTTATCGAGGTGAAGGAAAAGTCGCGCGAGATCCCGATTGTTCTGGAGGCCAGTGCTTCGGCCGAACGCGACCTGCCCGATTACATAGATGTCGATCTCGACCGCCTGCGCGGCACATTTACCCGCGGTCCCAGTCTGGCCGACGTGCCCTATCCGGTACAGATGGAGCCGAACTTGGTTATCGAGTATTACTCGCTGTAAGCGTTATAAAGTAATTTTCGAAAGACCGCCTCCAGGGTAATCGATATCGGCAGGTGTCAAAACACCGGTCAATTCCTTGATGTTATAATGCTTGTTGAAGGTGTTCGGCCGCGCTCGTGTTGTGCGTTTGGCTGCTGCTGTGCTCTGCAATCCGGTCGTGAACCGCGACAGTTGATTAGCCAAATCATAGATGACCGTCGCCTCCTCGTAGCCAAGCGACCTGAATTCATCGATCCTTTCGTTCCAGGCGACCGCCTGGATAATGTATAAGGGTCACCAATCGAATGATCGGGAGAACAGCAGGATCAAACCGCGCTTGCGTCTCAGTAAAGAGAATTCACGCACTTCGTCAAATTGGTCGACGACCGTCAACGGGTGGGGTAGCGCCGTACCGGCAATCGGACCCTTGTCGAGAATGTCTAGATTCTCAGCGGACGATATGGCCCGGAAGGCTTTGCCAAAAACAGCGCCACCAACCCAGCGTTCAATAGGCCGGTTAGGAAATACCTTGACGACAACGAGAATCGCTCCTTTGCGGCAAGCACTTATGCGGGAGCGATTATAGATAGGTGGCGGTTAAGCGTTGGTCGCTTTTACAACACTTTTTTTGAACACTGGTGTATTTAAAGGTCGGCGCTATGCAGCCTTACGCTTTTTTGGTCGTTTGGCAACAGGTGCCTTGACCGGTGTTGGCGAGCCGAGCTTTTTGTTCGACTTGGCCACCTTGGACTTCGATTTACCCACGCGCACCGGCATTGTTTTGTTTAGCGCTTCGCCCTTACGGGTTCGCCTGCGCGCCTTGGCGGAACCATAAAAGGGCTCTAGATCATCGTTTTTAGATCCCGCGAACTGCACTTCGATCTTATTTCCGTCGGGGTCGTATACGTTTACCTGGCACACGTTAATGCGGTCTAGAAAAACCACATAGTAGGGCGCATCGGCCTTGCGCAACTTGGTTTGAAACCTTTTCATTGAGCCCGTGCTGCGCAGCGCGAAATGCTCAACCTGCGCCTCGCCGGAGGGGATGCGTTTGGTCGATTCGACGAGATGGACGATTGCCCGGCCCCTGCAATAATGCCACGCGCCACCGAATTCGAAAGGTGGCCGCTTGCCGCGCTTGAGGCCGATGACGTCTTCGTAAAACGCCGACATTTCGTCGAGCCGATTTGTGCGGATATTAACGTGGTCGAGCCATGCCATAGTCATCGGTTTTGTATCCCCTTCGGGCTTGCGTTTTATGCCTCTATTTTGCGACGGTCAGCCAAGTGTTTCAATGCGGTTATGCTTCATACCTGACGTGTACGCCAGACCTCGCCGGAGTACAGGAACAGCCCCACCCATAATAGTCCAAATGACACTAATTCGTTGGCACCAAACGTTTCGCCGAAAAACCAGACCGCTAGGACCAAATAGACCGATGGTGTGAAATATTGGATTAAACCGATCGTCGTCAAGCGAATGCGGCGGGCGCTGGCGGCGAACATCAGTAGTGGCACCCCGGTAATAATTCCGGCGGTGACGATCAGCAGATCGAAATTCAGGCCTTTGCTGCCGAACCCGCCAGTGCCGTGCCACTCAAGCCAGAATAGGAAGGCCAGACTAAAGGGCGATAGCAGCAGGCATTCGACGAACAGGCCGACGGCGCTGCCGGCGCTCACCGTCTTGCGGATCATTCCGTAGATACCGAAGCTGAAGGCGATAACCAGCGCGATCCACGGCAGGCTGCCATAGGCGATAAATTGGCTGGTGACGGCGCTGGCGGCCAAGGCGACCGCTATCCACTGCACTAGGTTGGGACGCTCACGTAGAATGACGAAGCCAAGAAACACGCTGACCAGGGGGCTCAGGAAATAGCCCAGGCTCGATGCGACGAGTTGGTCGGTGGCGATGGAAAAAACGTACATGCTCCAGTTGACGCTAACCAAAGCCGCGCTCGCTAATAATGTGAAGAAGACCCGTCGGTTGGATAGCGCGGCATACGTCGCTGGCCACTGCCGGCTAACAGTCAACACCAAAAGCATGAACGGAATGCACCAGACGACCCTATGGGCGATGATTTCGACAGCGCCAAGATCGCCCAGCGCGCGGAAATAGAATGGCGTGAACCCCCAGATCAGAAACGCCGACACGGCAAAGCCGAGACCCGCCGTCTCATCGTGCGAGAGGTTTTTTTTGAGGGGTATTTCAGGTGGTAGCGGTGACAGGGTACGGGCTCGACAAATAGCTGTGGCGCACAAACCCTATAGGATTATGGTTGAACGGCAAACAAAACGGACCCCGATTATCGCGGTTCGCATAATTATTAGAGGGTTAGGGACAGGCTAGGCGGGATTGCGTTCGATGCCGGCCTGATTGAAAAATTCCTCTAATTCGCCAGTCTCGAACATTTCGCGCAGAATGTCACAACCGCCGACGAACTCGCCCTTGACGTAGAGCTGGGGAACGGTCGGCCAGTTGGAAAACTCTTTGATACCCTGGCGAATATCAGGGTCCACCAAAACATCGCTTGAGTTGAACTTTACGCCCATGTGATTGAGGATCTGCACCACGGCGGCGGAGAACCCACATTGGGGAAATACCGGCGTGCCCTTCATGAACAACATAACATCGTTACCGCTAACTTCCTGTTTGATGCGTTCGATTGTCGGATTGTCGGTCATCTTCTGTAATCCTATCCGGTAATCTCTACGGTTTGATTTTGGTTAAGCGTTCTCGCGGGCTGCGGTTTGCAGCGCCAGCGCGTGCAACTCGCTGCCCATGCGGCCCTGCAGCGCCTCATACACCATTTGGTGCTGCTGAACCCGCGTTTTGTCGGTAAAGGCGTCGGAGACGACATGGGCGAGATAGTGATCGCCGTCGCCGCGCAAATCTTCGATGCGTATCTCGGCGTCGGGCATGGCCTCTTTGATCAACCGCTCTATTTCATCTGCTGCCATTGGCATCGGTAGGTTCCTTCCCAATTGGTCCGCGCACCTGCTTTTCCGCTATTATTGCGCTGCCATATAGCCAGGCAGCCAGCCTTCGTGGGCTGCCCGTAACTTCGCGACGGATATAGGTCTGGCGCTGGGCAGTGTCAATGTGGCGGCGGCGGTTGTCCCAATCGCTTGCAGCGGTACACCAGCGGCCCTTGCGGCGGCCGTGACCGTCCCTGGTGCGGTTGTGGTAATAACGTAGCGGCCCTGATCCTCGCCGAAGGCCCAGCCATGAGTTGGAATATCGGGCGCGATATCGATTTCTGCGCCGATATCGGCCCCGATTTCACTGGCCATCGCCATTTCCGCCAAGGCGACGGCCAGTCCGCCGTCGCTGACATCGTGGCACGCCGTCAATACTCTGTCGGCGATGAGACGGCGAACAAAATCGCCGTTTTTGCGTTCA
The DNA here is from genome assembly GCA_964530225.1 of uncultured Rhodospirillaceae bacterium. Taxonomy (GTDB): domain Bacteria; phylum Pseudomonadota; class Alphaproteobacteria; order UBA6615; family UBA6615; genus CAZHBA01. The sequence continues at coordinate 17,250 of CAZHBA010000069.1, forward strand.
TCTTCGAGATCGACCGGCGGCGGTGCACCGATCGTGCTGTCGCTAAAATTACGCTGGTACAGTGAACAGCCGAGCCAGCCGGTGGTCTCGCCGACGACGAAGATGGCCTCGCCGGCCGCCTTGAAATTTGCGGTTACTGCCTTCGTGGAATCGCCTATCACGCCGACGCAGCCGATGACGGGGGTCGGCAGGATCGCCTTGCCATTGGTCTCGTTGTACAGCGAGACGTTGCCTGAGACGACGGGGCAATCGAGCGTTGCGCAAGCTTCGCCCATACCCTGAACAGTGCCGACAAGCTGGCCCATGATTTCGGGCCGCTCAGGACTGCCAAAATTGAGATTATTGGTCACCGCCAGCGGGGTGGCGCCCACCGTCGTGACGTTACGCCACGCCTCGGCGACCGCCTGGCGGCCGCCCTCGATTGGGTTGGCCTCGACGTAACGTGGCGTGCAGTCGGTGGTTATTGCCAGACCTTTAGCGGTACCATGGACGCGCACCAGCGCCGCGTCGCCACCGGGGCGGATCACCGTGTCGCCCATGACCATGTGGTCGTATTGCTCCCATATCCAGCGGCGCGAGCACAATTCAGGGGTTGCGATCAATACGGTCAGCGCGTCGTCTATTTTGCAGGGCGCCAGCACTTCGTTGGCATTTATAACGGGGCGCGGTGGAGAGGCAGTCCACGGTCGGTCGTATTCGGGCGCGGCGGCGACCAGTGGCGAGATGGGAATATCGGCGGCGGCCTCGCCGTCTATGATTAGCGTCATGTGGCCGCTGTCGTTGGTTGCACCGATGACGGCGAAGTCGAGCTCCCACTTCTCAAAGATGCGCCGTGCCTCGTCCTCGCGGCCTGGCTTGAGCACCATCAGCATGCGCTCCTGACTCTCCGATAACATGAGCTCGTAGGCGGTCATGCCGGTTTCGCGCCGCGGTACCCGGTCGAGGTTTAACTCGATGCCGACGTCGCCCTTGCTTGCCATTTCGACCGACGACGAGGTCAGTCCCGCCGCGCCCATGTCCTGGATGGCGACGATGGCGTCGGTTGCCATCAGTTCCAGGCAGGCTTCCAGTAACAGCTTTTCGGTGAACGGGTCACCGACCTGGACCGTCGGGCGTTTTTTGTCCGAATCATCGGCGAACTCGGCCGATGCCATGGTGGCGCCGTGGATGCCATCGCGCCCGGTCTTGGAACCCACATAAACCACTGGTAGGCCGACGCCGGTGGCGGCGGAATAGAAAATCTTGTCGGTCGCGGCGATGCCAACGGTCATGGCGTTAACCAGAATATTGCCGTTGTAGGCGGGATCGAAATTAACCTCGCCGCCCACCGTCGGCACACCGATGCAGTTGCCGTAGCCGCCGATGCCGGCGACTACGCCGCCAACCAGATGGCGGGTCTTGGCGTGTTCGGGACTGCCGAAGCGCAGCGCGTTGAGGTTAGCGACCGGGCGCGCGCCCATGGTGAACACGTCGCGCAATATGCCGCCGACGCCCGTCGCCGCACCCTGATAGGGCTCGATGAAGCTGGGGTGGTTGTGGCTCTCGATCTTGAAGATGGCGGCCTGACCGTCGCCGATATCGATGACGCCGGCGTTCTCGCCGGGCCCCTGGATGACCTGCGGACCTTTGGTGGGTAGTGTCTTCAGCCATTTCTTCGACGATTTGTAGGAACAATGTTCGGACCACATCACCGAGAAGATGCCGAGCTCGGTAAAGTTCGGGTCGCGGCCCAGTATCTCCAATATCGTATCGTATTCGCCATCGCTCAGACCCATCAGGTCGGCGGGGCGGGCTGCAATATCGCTCATTGGAAATCGCTCATGCCGCGATCGCCTCCGCCAGTGCGCTGAACATCGGTGCGCCGTCGGTGCCGCCGAGCAGGGATTCGGCGAGACGTTCGGGGTGGGGCATCATGCCCAACACGTTGCCTTCGGCGTTGAGGATGCCGGCGATATTGGCGATCGATCCGTTCGGGTTGGCCTCCGCGGTGACGTTGCCGTCCAGGTCGCAATAGCGGAACACGATTTGTCCACCGTCTTCGAGGCGCTGCAGCATCTCGGCGTCGGCGAAGTAATTTCCGTCATGGTGGGCGACGGGAACGCGTAAGACCTGACCTGCGGCATAAGCACCCGTGAATACCGTATCGGCCCTCTCGACGCGCAGGTGAACGTCGCGGCAGACAAACTTTAGGCTAGCGTTGCGCATCAGAATGCCGGGCAGCAGCCCCGCCTCGGCAAGAATTTGGAAGCCATTGCAAATACCCAGAACCGGCGTGTCGGCGTTGGCCCGTTCGATCACCGCGCGCATGATCGGGCTTTGCGCCGCCATGGCGCCGGAGCGCAGATAATCGCCGTAGGAAAAGCCGCCGGGGACGACGATCAGATCGCACGGTGGCAAGCTGCTGTCCCGGTGCCACACCATGGCCGGCGGGCGGCCCAGGGCAGCCTCGATCGCCACTGCGACGTCGCGGTCGCAGTTCGATCCGGGGAAGACGATGACGGCTGCAGGCATCAATTACACTCCGCTTTCAGCTATCAGTATTGGCCGATGAGTCGCAATTGTGGCGCCTGTGAAAACCGGGGAGATGCCCGTCCACTACAGCTTTTCTAGCCTTCCGTGGCTGGCGCGTCGCCATATCCAAAGTCCTCGATGAAGGGATCCAGCAACGGCAAAACCGGTGCCAAATTGCTGGCATAGTTTTGCCAACGGGCAACCGCGCGCGTATTGATCGGCTCTACCACAGATACGTAACTGGGGGTGGAGATATAGGTACCGACGCTGTCACGGCCGCCTTCCAGCAGTTCGTCGTGCCACGGAACGCCAAGGAATTCGACGATTTGGCCTAACACCTCGCGCGGCGACGCCACCAGATCTTCGTACCGGTAGGCGTAGGTTTGTAGGGGCAGAACTTTGCGGTAGCGCTGCCAGAGCGCCATCACCGCGGCATAAGTGCGTGCCGTGCGTTCTAAATCGAGGAATTGCACGGTAGCCCGGTTGGGTAAAAAATTGTTGGCGAAACAGCTTATGCAGACATCGCGCGGGTCGCGTAGCGCCACTAGCACCCTGGCGTCGGGAAAGGCGCGAAATATGAGTCCCAGATGAACCAGGTTGAGCGGCAGCTTGTCGATTACCTGTCGGTTGTCAACGAGATCGGCGTGTTTATCGCGCAGGTAATCCCAATAGCTTTGCCGCAACCGCCGCAATGCGTCCTCGTCGAGGTTGTCGAGCGCCGCCGGATAGGCGCCGGTGCCCCCGGTTTGGCCGTCCAAGGTTTTGACCATGGCGTTGACGATGGGCAGCTCGGAGGTGGTGGCGATATCAGGATGGGAGTCGAGTAGCCGTTCGATTAGGGTCGTGCCCGAGCGCGGAAACCCGACCAGGAAATACGGCGTTGGCAGTCTATCCTTGGGCGTTAGATCGGACCATGAGGCGAGCCGTGATACTAATGTGTCGTCTGAAATATACTCATATATCCCTTTGATAAAACGTGGATAAAATTTAGGATCAAGGCTCGATACCCCCCAGGTGTGGGCGCGGTCGGCATTGCCATCCGAGTAAGCCTGGAAAGCTTCGTCGTAACGGCCCATGGCTTCGCAAACGCCGCCCAGTTCGTAGCGGGCACCGGCGCGGAATCGGCGATCGATTTTGCTACTGGCCAGCGGTTTTAGTTCGGCATATGCGGTGTCGTTGTCGCCGTCGCGGCGTGCCAGTTGCGCGCCTACCAGAGCGGCGATCTCATCGTTGGGATCGAAAGATTTGGCCCGCGCCTGTGCTTCGCGAGCTTCGTTGAGCCGCGATATGCGGGTCAGCATTTCAGCCCAAAGCGCCCATTGCCTGGCATCGTGCGGGGCCAATTCGACCGTGCGCTGGTAACAGGCGATAGCCTTGTCTGTCTGCAACAGATTGCGGTGGGCTCTGGCCATGGCGGCGATAGCGCCGACGTTATCCGGTTCGAGTTTGAGAATGCGCTCCAGCAAGGGCAGGGCGTCCGCGTACTGGCCGACCCGATTGAGCGCGAGCGCTGCAAGATAAAGCAGGTCGACCGAATCCTGCTCGTCTTTGATCAATGCGTCCAGAAGTTCGAGCGCCTGTGGCATTTCGTCGAGCCGGACCAGAGCGACCGCCAGATTACGCCGGGCCGTGGAGTCATTTGGCGCCAGTTCGATGGCTTTCTGAAACCGTTTGCGCGCGCCGACGACATCGCCGGAATCGAGCTGCGCGCAGCCTAGCTGGTTGTGTAGTCTTGGATCTTTCGGCACCCGTTTCAAAATTTTCCGGCAAACTTCAATAGCCTCGTCCGCCTCTTCTTCTTGCAACAGCAAGCCGGCCAGGCCGGCCGCGGCATCGGCGTGGTCGGGTGCCATTGTCAGTGCCGCCCGATAGGCGTCTAGGGCGTCGCCAGTTCGGCCTAGCTGACGGCAGCATTCACCCAAATTGTATTTGATGTTGGCATCCTCGGGCCGTGCTGTCGCGGCTCGGCTAAGCATGTTGTGGGCCTGATCCAGCCGCCGCGTCTGGCCGAACAGCACGCCCATAAGCTGCAGTGCATCGACCTGGTTGGGGTCCGTATCGAGGATCTTTTGGTAGGCGGCCTCGGCCTGGCCAAGCTGGCCCGCTTGGTGCAGACCAAGAGCTTCGCGTAGGCGTGGATCGGGTGCTTGTTGTTGCACTAAGGAACGATCTCGATGTCGTAATTCTCGATAACCGTGTTGGCCAGTAACTTCTCACACATGTCGGAAACTTTGGTGTGCGCCGACTCGGCGTCGGATTCGGCGAGTTCGACCTCGATATACTTTCCCTGGCGAACGTCTTCCACCGCGTCGAACCCCAGGCCGGCGAGGGCCTGCTGAATCGCTTTTCCCTGTGGGTCGAGAACCCCGTTTTTCAAGGTGATATGGATACGTGCTTTCACTTGGATGCGCGTGCGTTCGGGCTATTGTATCAGCACAGGACCTTTGACGTCCTGCTGGCTGGCCTCCGGTGTAATGCCGAGGCGCCGTGCCACTTCCTGATAGGCTTCGGCAACCCCGCCAAGGTCGCGGCGGAAGCGGTCCTTGTCCATTTTTTCGTTGGTTTCGATGTCCCACAACCGGCAACCGTCCGGCGTAATCTCGTCGGCCAAAACGACGCGCATCTGATCGTCCTCATAGAGGCGGCCATATTCGAGCTTAAAGTCGACCAGGCGCAACCCGACGCCCAAGAATAGGCCCAAGAGAAAATCGTTGATGCGCAAACTTAAGGACAGCATGTCGTCGATTTCCGGCGGCGCAGCCCAGCCGAACGCGGTGATGTGCTCTTCGGAAATCAATGGGTCGCCGAGGTCATCCGATTTGTAATAGTACTCGACGATTGACCGTGGCAGGACAGAGCCTTCCTCGAGGCCAAAGCGTTTGCAAATCGAGCCGGCGGCGATGTTGCGGACGACCACCTCGACGGGAATGATTTCGACTTCGCGCACAAGCTGTTCGCGCATATTCAGGCGGCGCACGAAGTGAGTGGGCACGCCAGCCTCGGCCAACCGCATCATCAGATATTCCGAAATCCGGTTGTTGAGGACGCCCTTGCCGGTGATGATACCGTGCTTCTCATTGTTGAAGGCGGTCGCGTCGTCCTTGAAATGCTGGACGAGTGTACCCGGTTCCGGCCCTTCGAAAAGAACCTTCGCTTTACCTTCGTATATTTTTCTGCGTCGTGGCATCGTCGTGGCTTTCGGGTCTGCGGTACACCTGCCCACGTTCTTAGGGTACCTTGCCAGGCGAGATATACCAACCGCTGGCAGGGGAGACAATCGGAACCGGGTAATATCGATTCGCATGCTGAATTTTTAACGAAATCTCGCCGATTTTATAGTTAATAAAACGTTCGTATTAGCGCTAGTAATCTGCCCGCCCACCGGAAATATCGAAAACCGCGCCGGTACTGAACGAGCAATCCTCAGAGGCCAGCCAGGCGGCCAGCGCCGCGATTTCCGGCGCCTCGACCAGGCGGCCGAGCTCCATGGCGTCTTCGATCTGGGCGCGGTATTCGGCCGACAAATCGTCGAACAATTCGGTATTGGCACCGCCCGGGGTGATGCAATTAACCAGAACGCCAGTCTTCGCGGCGTCCTTAGCCAGTGATTTGGTGAGGCTGATCACGCCGGCTTTGGCGGCGGCGTAGGCGGCATTGTTGCGGGTGCCCATCTTGCCGGCGTTGGAGGCAATATTAACGATGCGGCCATAACCGGTCTCGATCATTGCCGGGACGACAGTCCGGCAGCACAGGAAAGTGCTGGTAAGATTGAAGCGTAGCATGCGCTCCCAGTTCTCGATAGGTTGCTCCCATACCGGCGCAAGGGTTCCGACGGCGCCGGCGTTGTTGAGTAGGATGTCGATCTTGCCCATGGCGTCGAGGGCGCGCGCTGTTGCCGCCGTAACGGCGTCCGCGTTGGTGACGTCGACGACATCGGCTGTAACCGGGCCTGAATTCGCGAGTGTAGCAGCGGCGTCTGTCAGCCGCGCCGCGTCGATATCCCACACCGTAACCGTGGCACCCGATTGCAGCAGCCGTTTGCTGATAGCGTAGCCGATGCCCTTGGCGCCACCGGTGACGATGGCCGTCCTTCCTTGCAACTTGATGTTGTTCATGAAAGCGCGCCTCCCGATTCGCGATTGCCGTTCATTTCCGCGTTTGCGATGATCTAAGCAAACTATAACGCCGGGGGACAGAGGCAATGAGCGAGCGCAAAAAAGTCTGGGAGGACGTTACCTTTTACAGCGACGGATTGACCATCGTCGCCCACCTTTACACGCCGGCCGATTGGAGCCCCGGTGAACCGCCGCGCCCAGGCATCGTCTGCCTGCACGGCTATACCGGTATGAAGGAAGTCTATGGCATGGATGTGCCGCGGCGGCTGTGGGAAGAGGGCTACTTCGTCATCGCCCCCGACCATCGCGGTTTCGGTGAAAGCGAGGGTGGCCGCGGTCGCCACCGGCCGCTGGAACAGGCGCAAGACGTCTATGACGCTTTCACCTTCATGGAAACCGTCGACGGGGTCGACCGCGCGCGGTTGGGGCTCTACGGCACCAGTTGGGGTGGAGCATCGGCCATTTGGTGCGCTGCCTTCGACGAACGCATTAAGGTGATCGTCAATTCGGTCGGCGTTTCCGACGGCGAACGTTGGCTCGCCCATGCGCGCCGGCCGCACGAATGGCAATCGTTCCGCAATGCGGTAGATGAAGCGGCGCGCAAACGGGTGCGCACCGGCGAGCCGACGATGATGCCGCTGCTCGAGATCATGCTGACCGACCCGCACACGCTGGGGGTCATCCAGCAGCACCACCAGAAGCATGGCCACTACGTTACCGACTACGATCTTGAAAGCGCCGAGGCTTGCATTCGCTTCAAACCGGAAAAGGTGGCACGTCTAATCTCGCCACGCCCGGTTCTGGTAATCTACGCGGAAGACGATTGCACGGTGCCGCCGGAGGAACAGTTGTGTTGCTATGCCAATTTGGGCGAGCCGAAGAAGCTGGTCAAGCTGTCCGGCGCGCAGCACTACGAATCGTACTATTTCTGCAATCCCGAGATGCACGAGCTCGGCATGTCGGAAGCGGTCGCCTGGTTCAAGCAGCACTTGTAGACGTGCTGTCGTAATTGGCGATCTCGACCAGATTACCGTCGGGGTCGCGCAGATATATTGAGCGGATTGGTCCGGCTGCTCCGGTGTGTGCGACCGGGCCCAACTCGATTTTGATATTTTGCGCAGCCAGATGCGCCACGACCTCATCCAACGGCGTGTCTGCGATGAGTCAGAAATTGGCGTTGCCGGGCAGCGGCGTCTGTGCCTTGGGCTCGAACTCCTTGCCGATTTCGTGCAGGTTAAATTTCTGGTCGCCGAATATAAGAGCCGCCCGGCCGCCACCGAATGTTTTCACGCCCATGCCAAGAGCGTGTTGATGGAAATCGCAGGTTCGCTCGATCGACGCGACGGTGAGCACTATGGTGGCGATACTGATTATGCGATTTCTCCGCCGATTAAGGCGCCGACCGGAGCGTAATTGACATCTCCCGGGCACCCCGGTGCGAAACGCCAGACAGCGTCTTGTTCGGTGTGCTCGGGCGACGGCAGTGCGATCAGCGAGCTCGACACCGTGCCATAGCCGCGGTCGGTGACAATACACAAGGCCTCGGTCGGGTCGTCGGCAGTGGCGTCATAAAGCCGCGACGCCAGCAAGGCTTCCCAGGCGGACCAGTCGCCGGCATCGATGTCGGGGGCCGCCGCATCGCGAAACGGGCCGAGATAGTTGCGCAGCCGCGCGCTCTCCTTTTGGTTCAGCTCGCCCGACGTAATCATATTGAGACCGGTGGGAATTGGCGCTACGTCGACGCGTTCCGCGCCTGTACTGCGCACCCAATAGGCATCGCGATTGTCGGCAATCACCAGGTTGAACGAACGGTAGGCGCTGCCGTTGAGTTTGGCTAACGCCTCGGCGGCAGCAGCAGCGTCGGCGTGGTCGAGGGCCTCGAGCACCAATTCGCCACGCGAGCGCTTGTCGGTGGAAGGCCCCAACGAGCCAAGCCGGTTAAGCACCGCCGCGGCGATGCCATGATCATTGACGCCGAGCCAGGTGCCGCCGGCGAGTTCATCACGGCCGGCGACGACCTCGGGGCGGTCGGGCCAATGGCGCTCCGGCGGTTGCCAGGGGCGATCGAGCATTTCATCGCGGTTGGCGGCGAATAGCAGGGGCCAGGCATGGCCGGGACGGCGAAGAATGACAAGAGTACACATAGTATCCGGTGAAAAAGGGCTACAAAGTGGGCGCTTGGCGAACTATATCTAGTCTTATGAGCGGGCCCAACAATACAGGGTAATCAGCCTGAAGTAAGGAAAGCGGTGCAGCTATGACCAAATTCAATGAGCGAGAGAAGGCATTCGAGGCGAAATTCAAGCTCGACGAGGAGTTACGCTTCAAGGCGACGGCGCGCCGCAACAAGCTATTGGGTCTGTGGGCGGCCGAACAAATGGGCTTGAATGAGGGCGAGGCCGAGGCCTATGCCAAGGAAGTCGTGAAAGCCGATTTCGAAGCGCCGGGCGACGACGACGTGCTGCAGAAGGTACTGGCCGACCTGCAAGGCAAAGGTGTCGAGACGTCTGATCGGTTGGTGCGCAAGCATATGGAAGAGCTTATGGGCGTCGCTGTCGAGCAGGTGCAATCCAAGGGTTAGGCCCCGCGCCGCCTAATACAAACCATCCTGAAAGGGGTACCAACCTTCCTTATGCTCGATTTCAACGACCCAAACGTCGGGGTCGCGGCTCGCCGCGCGTTCCAGATAGGCGTCGGCTTCGCTTTCGTCTATTAACGCCCCGTCCAGGGCTGGAAACCAGGTTAGTTCGCCGTCCAAGTTGCGGCCTTGGGTGAGGATGCGGCAACCGTCTTTGAGCTGATTGAGTTTAAGGATAACGGTGCCGCTCTGCCGTTCGCCGCGGCGCACGACGGTGGCCGATACGCCCTCGGCGCTACAACGGCGCAGCCCCGCCATCAGCCAAATTTCGGTTGGTAGGCGGCCGTCGCTCATGCCTTGCCAAAGACACGGGCGAAGATCGTGCTGGCATGCTTGGTGTGATGGTCTAGGTCGAACAGTGCGTCGAGTGTGGCCGCGTCGAGTTTGGTTGACACGCCGTGATCTGCTTTCAGGAACCGCTGGAAGGCGCCGGGTCGGTCGGCCTCGGCCAGCTCCCATACCTGCATGGCGTTGCGCTGCACCGCCTGGTAGGCGTCTTCGCGCGCCATGCCCGCCTGCGTCAGTGCCAGCATGACCCGCTGCGAGTGCTCCAGGCCGCCCAAACGATCCAGGTTATTTTGCATCGCCTCGGGATAGACCAACAATTTCTTGACCACGCCGGTCAGCCGGGCGAGGGCGAAATCGAGGCCGATCGTCGTGTCAGGGCCGATGACCCGCTCGACCGACGAATGGGATATGTCGCGCTCGTGCCACAGGGCGATGTTTTCCATCGCCGGCACCGTGGCACTGCGCGCCAGCCGTGCGATGCCGGTCAAGTTTTCCGTCAGGATCGGATTACGCTTATGGGGCATAGCGCTTGAGCCCTTTTGGCCGGGCGCGAAATATTCTTCCGCTTCGCGCACCTCGGTCCGCTGTAGGTGGCGTATTTCAATCGACAGCCGCTCGATGGCACCAGCTACAATGCCCAGCGTAGCGAAAAACGCCGCATGGCGGTCGCGCGGAATGACCTGGGTGGAGACCGGTTCGACCGCGAGCCCAAATTTCTCCGCGACATGGGCTTCGACTGCCGGATCGATGTTAGCGAAGGTACCAACGGCGCCCGATATGGCGCAGGTGGCGATCTCGGCCCGCGCGGCGACCAGGCGATCTCGACAACGGGCGAATTCGGCATAGTGGCCGGCAAGCTTGAGGCCGAACGTGGTGGGCTCGGCATGAATGCCGTGGCTGCGCCCGATACAGACGGTGTTTTTATGTTCCCGCGCGCGCTGCTCCAGGGCCGCCAGCAAGCCATCCAAATCGGCGAGCAGCAGATCGGATGCCTGGGTCAACTGCACCGCTAGGCAGGTATCCAGCACATCCGACGAGGTCATACCCTGGTGGACGAACCGCGCTTCCGGGCCCACATGCTCGGCCAGATTGGTCAGAAAGGCGATTACGTCGTGCTTGGTCTCGCGCTCGATTTCGTCGATGCGCGCTATATCCCATTCCCCACGCTGCCAAATCGCCTGTGCCGCCTCTTTGGGAATGATGCCGAGCTCGGCCATCGCATCGCACGCGTGGGCCTCAATTTCGAACCAAATGCGGAACCTGTTTTCGGGCTCCCAGATGGCGGTCATCTCGGGGCGGCTGTAACGGGGAATCATTGCTATATCCGGTGGCTGCAAGCGGTGGGCACACAATAGAGCAGTATGCGGCCAGAATGAACCGTTCTGGATGCGCTGAATTGCGTGATCTGGGCGAATTGGTGCCACCAGTAGCAGTTGGACGTAAAAGCGATCGAAAATCGCGGTAATTTAGCGTGTATAGATAGAATACTAGGAATGCTTAACGCGATATTAAGTAAACGAGTGGAATACTCCGTGCCCATAAGACGGAGTGTCACCATGATTTTTTTGCATCCAGTGACGTTATCGGGTCCCGGCTGATTTTCCGCCGACGTAGCTGCCGTGGCGCGCGGCTTGGTGTCCACCTGCGGCACGGTGGAGAACAGAAGCAGTTCTAGTAGTTCATAATCTGGGGTTGCGGCGCTGTCGTCGGCGAGGAAGCGCGCACGCAACTGCGCCCGATGACCTTTCTGATTGTCTGAGGATGTCATCAGCTATCACTCCAATGGAGATTTATGCGTAGGGGGGGTGGTCCAATCCCTGGGGCGAGCGCGTAAAGACCTCGTAGCCATCGGCGGTGACGCCGATCGAATGCTCAAACTGCGCCGATAGCGAACGGTCTTTGGTCACCGCCGTCCAGCCGTCGCTGAGGATTTTCACGTCGTAGCGGCCGGCGTTGATCATCGGCTCGATGGTAAAAAACATGCCTTCGCGCAGTTCCGAGCCGGTGCCGGGGGTACCGAAATGCAGGATCGACGGTGCGTCGTGAAATACTTGTCCCAGCCCATGGCCACAGAAATCGCGGACCACGGAAAACCGTTCGGCCTCGACATAAGTCTGGATGGCGTGGCCGATATCGCCCACCGTGACGCCGGGTTTGACCACCTCGATACCTTTCCACAGCGATTGGTAGGTCACGTCGATCAGTCGCTCGGCCAGGCGTTTGACCTTGTCGCCGACGGTGTACATGCGGCTGGTGTCGCCGTGCCAACCGTCGAGGATAACGGTGACGTCAATATTAAGAATATCGCCATTGGCTAGCCGCTTTTTACCGGGAATACCGTGACAGACGACGTGGTTGACCGAGGCGCAAATCGACTTGGGAAAGCCGCGATAATTTAGCGGCGCCGAGATGGCACCGTGGCCGACGGTGAATTCGTGGCACAGCCGGTTGATCTCGTCCGTCGTCACGCCGGGCTCCACGAACGGCGTGATGTAGTCGAGGGCTTCCGCCGCCAGACGGCCGGCCGCGCGCATGCCGGCGAAGCCCGCTTCGTCGTGGATGCGAATACGCCGCGGTTCGGCGTCCGGGATGGTTTGATGTAAGTCGGTCATCTAACTACGGATACTTTCGCGTCACAGTGATATGGGCAAAGGCGCGGCAATGTGAATGCCATCGAGGCTAATTTTGCAAGAATAACATACCGCTTCGACCCCTGCAGCGCGCGCCGCCGCGAAGGCCTCGACATAGCCCGGGTCGATGTCTTCGGCCAGCCTGAAACGCTCGCAATCTTCACGTTGAACCACATAAACCATTAACGCCCGGTTACCAGCGGCCACCATAGCGCTCATTTCCATCAGATGCTTGGCCCCGCGTTTGGTCACGCTGTCGGGAAATTCCGCCGCGCCGCTATCTCCTGATGCGCCACGCTTCAAGGTGACGTTTTTCACTTCGACGTAGCAACCGGACAGGCCACCGCCTTCGAGCAACAGGTCAATACGCGAATTCTTGCCGTAGCGGACCTCGCGGCGCAGGCTGTCGTAGCCACCGAGTTCTGGGATTACGGCGTTATCGACCGCCTCTTGGACCAGCTTGTTGGGATGGCCGGTGTTGATGCCCACCAGCCCCCCCCCGCCAAAGCGCACTAGCTCCCAGGAATAGCGTAGCTTGCGCTCGGGGTTCAGCGCCGGCGACAGCCACACTTCCGAGCCCGGCGCGTTCAGCCCCATCATCGAACCCGGATTAGGGCAGTGTGCGGTGACGTCGCCGCCGCCGTCCAGCGTGACGTCGGCAAGGAAGCGCTTGTAGTGCTGGCGCAGGGTGCCGCGCAGCAGGGGGTCGGGGAATTGCATCGCCGGGTAATACGCGAAGGTGTGCTTGGCAGGCAAACCCCGGCCCTCGAATTTTGCCATGCGACGTCCCATATTAAGGGCATACCCAGCACTTTGACGCACCGTTACGTGCGTGATACGGCTGCGTTAGCGAGGTGCAGGAGCCAGATGCTGAAGAATCTACGAATGAGCACGCGCGGTACACCGATCGGTCTATTACTGGCTGCACTGGCGGAGTGTGCCGGTATCAGCGCCGATTTCGTTAAGGCGGGTGCAACCAAGGAGGAAATCCGCGTCGACAATGCCGCCTGCCGCATATCGGCAGACTCGTCGTGCCCGCTGGAGACAATCCGTGATTTTGACGTCGAACGCCGCTACAACTGGGTTTTGCCGCTTGCATGAAGGCTCGTGGCCATTCACAGAAAGAGAAATAGGGCCGATATAGAGGTCTATTCGAGTTTGGCTGGGGTGCAAGGAAAAGTATGAACGAACCACGGCGTATTACCGCGGCAGCGCTGATCATCGGCAACGAAATTTTGTCGGGTCGCACACACGATGTGAACCTCAAGTATCTGGGCATCGAGCTGAACAAGCTGGGCATCCAGGTGTACGAAGCGCGCGTCGTCGCTGACATCGAGGAAGAGATCGTCGCGGCCATCAACCAGTGCCGCGTCAAATACGATTACGTGTTCACCACCGGCGGCATCGGCCCGACCCACGACGACATCACCGCCGATTGCGTTGCCAAGGCGTTCGGGCAAAAGCTGATCCTGCATCCCGAGGCTGAGCGCATTTTGCGCGAACGCATCAAGGCAATGGGCAGCGAGGTAACCGAAGCGCGGCTGCGCATGGCGCGCACCCCCGAGCATGCCGAGCTGTTGTACAACGAGGTTAGCGGTCTGCCCGGTTTCAAGGTCGCAAATGTGTTCGTCATGGCGGGTATTCCGCGTGTCATGCGGGCCATGTTCCAGGCCGCCATTCCGTTTCTCGAGCGCGGTGTTACCCTGTTGTCGCGCACTATCGGTAGCTTTGTGCCCGAGGGCACCATCGCCACTAGCCTCGGCCTGCTGCAAGACGACTACTCCGATCTCGATATCGGTAGTTACCCGTTCTATTTTGACGGCAAGCCGGGCAGTAACCTCGTCTTGCGCGGGCCCGACCAGGCACGCATCGACGAGGCCTGCGCGCGCCTGCACGACCTCATTGTCGATCTTGGTGGCGAGGCGGTGGAAGGCGGCGTCGAAGTGCCGGAGAGCGAGGACACTTAAATCTAGCAAGACTGGTGCGCCGCCGACAATGCTAGTTGCGCAACGAAGAGTCGCCCACTAGCTTCTGTTGGTCAAACGGTGCCGGTATGCGGGCGTGGTGAAATTGGTAAACACAAGGGACTTAAAATCCCTCGGCTTCACGGCCTTGCCGGTTCAAGTCCGGCCGCCCGCACCACTCTGCTTCGCCAGGGCTTCGCAGGGTTGCTTGCAACCCAAAAAGGCTGTTTGCGAACAGGCGTGCCCGCCTCAAAGTCATGAACGAAGTAGGTGACCTGGCCGCAAATGTAGTTGTCGGCGCCGACCTCGGGCATGAAGTGCCAGGGTCCGGCCCCCTTATTCGTACTCCACAGCGCCATCGCCGCATCGAAGTCTCGCACCGAGAATCCAATCTGGCTGCAGTAGCGTGGTTCTTCACTCATGACGCCGCCACTCCTGCCGGCTAGACCCGCAAAACGATCTTGCCGAAATGCTCATTGGCCGCCATATGGTCGAGCGCCGCGCGCGTGTTTACCAGCGGGAACACTTTGTCGACCGGCATCGACAGCTTGCCGGTACCGAGTGTCTCCAATAGATTATCCCGCGCCAGCCGCGTGACTTCGGCAGCCTCTTCTGGTGTGCGGGTACGGCCGGTAATGCCGATATAGTGGATGCGGTGCAGAGCGTGCAGGTTGAAATCGAACTCGCCGGTATCCCCGCCGAGCCGGCCGATATTAATGATGCGCCCGTTGATTTTGGTCGCCGCCATATTCTGGTTGGCGGTATAGCCCGACACCATGTCGATGGTGACGTCGACACCCTTGCTGTTGGTTGCTTCGAGGACCTGATCGACCCAGCTCTCATCACGTGAATCGAGCGCCATGCTGGCGCCGAATTCTGCCAGTTGCGCCCGCCGGCCGGGATTGGTCGAGGTGCCGATCACTAGTTTTGCCCCTTTCTCGCGCGCGATTTGCATGGCCATCAGGCCTTGGCCGCTACTGGCGCCCTGGATGAGAATCGCCTGGCCGGCGGCGAAGCGGCCGTTGGTGACGATGGCGTCGTGCATCACGACAATTGCGCCTCCCACGGAGGCGGCCTGTTCCCATGTGATGTCTGCCGACGGGATTGGCATCGTGCGGCGCCAGTCGGCGAGGGCGTACTCGGCCCAGCCGGCCGCGCCAAGACACATAACCCGGTCGCCGACATCAAAGCCCTCGGCGTCGCTGCCAACCTCGGCCACCTCGCCGGCGAATTCCGCGCCCATTACCTTTGCCGCGCCACCGACATGGCCGTAATTTTGTCCTTGCGTCGTCAGCAGGTCCGACCGGTTGAGTCCGCAGGCATGCACCTTTACCAGGATTTGGTTGGGTTTGGGACTGGGTGGGTCAATTTCGGATACATTGATGCCGGTGTCGTCTAGCGTAATCGCTTTCATGATACTTTTCCGTTGCGTTGCTATGGGGACAATGTTTCGAGGTCGCGAAAAGAACCGCTCGCTGCTCTGGACCAAGCTTGTTGGCGCGACTGTTGGGCGACTTTCTTGCCGACGTAACCGGGTAGTCGTCGGCCCCTACCACAGCTGCTCCGACGCCAACTTGGCGCCCTCGGCCAACGACGCCATCTTCATCCACACGATGTTGCGGTCCACCTGCACCCGTCCGGCGAAGGTGCCGAAGCCGCAATCGACGCCGCCGATGACGTTCTCCTTGCCTACCACCTGCGCGTAGGCAATCAGCCGGTCGGCGACCAGTTCCGGGTGCTCGACGAAGTTCGAGGTCGAATCGATGACGCCGGGGATGATAATCTTGCCGTCCGGCAGGTTGACGTCGCGCCATACCTTCCACTCGTGCTCGTGGCGCGGGTTGGCGCCGGGGAACGACACCGCACCGGGTTTACCTTTGAGCACGATATCGACGATATCTTTGAGTGGCACGTCCTCGTGGTGCGGTCCCAGAGTACTGGCCCAGCAGATGTGCATGCGCATGTCCTCCGGCGCGATGTTGCGCACCGCGTGGTTGAGCGCCTCGACATGCATCGCGATCTCCTTGAGGAAATCGGTCAGGCTCAAGTGCCGGAACACGGTGTGGCGACTCAGCGCCAGGTCAGGGCAGTCGAGCTGCAGGAGCAGGCCGGCGTTGACGATGGCCTCGTATTCGCGCGCCATCACGTCGGCTAGCGCGAAGATGTATTCTTCCTCGGTCGGGTAGTAGAGGTTTTTCAGATAGCGCGCGATCTGGCCGGGCGAGGGCGAAGTCATGAAGGCTTCGACCGTGCCGGCGTTGGTGAGCACGCTCTTCGCCCGCGCGATGTCGGCGGCAGCGGCGTCCCAGTCCTTCCAGCCGACAACGCCGGAACAGGCCGGGCGGTTCTGCAGCGGTGAGGCAAAACGGGCGAGCATTTCCGACAGCTCGGGGAAGCCCTCCTCGCCGGTGCCCAGCGGCGGCGACGACGGCCCGTCATAGCCGGTCAGCCGGTCCTTGACGTGCGAGGTGTAGTCGGGCCGGCCCTGCTCGCCGTCGTTGATGATGTCGATGCCGGCGGCGACCTGTTTCTGCACCACATCCGCGATGGCGGCGGTGACGGCGGCGTCGAACTCGGCAGCGTGCGCGCCGCGGTCTGTCTCTTCGGCCAGAAGCAGATCGACCACGCTGGCCGGGCGCGGCAGGCTGCCCGTGTGGGTGGCGAGAATTCTCTCCGTGCTGCGCTTCATGGTGCGTTCTTCCGATAAATTGGCGTCTTTTATCAACGCTCTTGTAACAACCAATACGTCAATGGGTTGGCTTGGTCTTCTTCCTCCGGCATGGCGTAGTCGGCCTCTGCCTGCTCGGTGCGGCCCAAGCGTAGGTAACCCGTGGACAATGATTTGTCAAAATCGGTGCCTTGTGCCGCTACCTTTTCGGCCTTGCCGAGTCTGCCGCCGGCACAACCCGCTAGGGCCACCATCGCTGTGGCGGCGAGAATGATTTTTGGGTTTATAACTTCGTCCACTTTCCGAGATTCTTTAAACAGTACTTATTGCGACCGGTAAGTTGTGTCGTGAGGATTAATTATCTTCCGACGTTTGCAGGTCCAGTCGTCAGTACGGTTAACGTTTTATACTACCGCTCTCGTTGTGTAAGCCAATCCGCAACCGCCTTAGGCCGCTTCTGTAAGGCATTGCGCGAATAGTTCGAGCGCGGCGTTGGCAAACGCCTGCATATTCGCCTCCCGGTCGTTCGATCCGGTCCCAAGTGTCCGCACCGCACTGACCGGGCCGGAAACAGCGACGCAGGTATGTCCGGCATCGTCGCCATAGCGGTTTCCCGTTGGCCCCGCCGCGCCGGTTTCTGCAACGCCCCAAACGGTCTCGAGCCGGTCGCGCATGGTGCGGGCGAGCAGTTCCGCATAGGGCTCGCTCGACGAACGGATGCCGACCATCTCCGAGTCCGGTACGCGCAACAGGATGTTCCGTGAATCCTGCGTGTAGAGAACGCCGCCGCCGAGAAAATACGCTGAGGCACCCGGCACGGCGAGCAGCGAGGCGGAAATCAGACCACCGCCCGAAGTTTCGGCGACGGCGACGGTTTCGCCGCGTTCCTTCAATTGCTCGGCGATACCGGCCGACAAGCGAGTGAGATCGGTCATGGAGTGTCTCCTTTGAAGGCTACTGTTTCGGAAGCGCGGACTATTTGGACAGTCGCAACGGCGGCGATGACCAGCCCGGCGCCAAACATTTGCCAAACGGTCAAGACCTGACCGAGCAGCAAGAACCCGAAAATTATACTCGATATGGGTTCTAGGTTCATGGTCAGTGTCGTGCGGATCGGCCCGAGCCTGGAGATCGCGATAAATAGTGTGGTGATGGCGAAGGCGTAAAAGGCCGGACCAGCCAAAAAGGCCCACCACCCTGGTGCGCCAGCCGGTAGCGAGAATTCGCCGAGTGCCAACGTAATCAGTGTGTAAACGATCGCCGCCGAAGTCATCATGTGCAGTGTTACCGGCCGCGAATCGCCGCCGCCGACCAGCCGGAGCAATTGCATAAGAAACACAAACACCTACACCCCCCAACTGCGCTAGTACTGAGCATGGCGAAGGAAATGTTAATTTATCAAAACCCTATCAAAACCCGAAGGTTTAGGAGGAGGTATTTGAAATGAGCAAACGCGTGGAAATTAGATGGTGAGGGTTGGCGGTCAAAAACGACCGTTTTTGAAAGCCTACCAACACGAGGGTTTGGCAACTTTAGTTCCAAATTTGCCCATGTCCGGTGTCGGAGGCATACCGGTCGTGATTAGCGGCACCCACTGACGGCAGGAAATAGCCAAAAGCTGCCGTTCAGCAAAAGCTAATATAGCTGTGGCTGCCGGGCTATCGCTGTCGCGGACCGGCACATTGCGATGCCGTTGGGGGGAGCCGTCCACCGCATCAAAACCGGTCATGACCAATCGCGACCTCGGACCTTTATTTTCATTGATTTAGCTCAATCCGTGACCCCTCCAGAGAACGCAGTATGTTCGCGTGTTTCTGAATCACGGTTTGTAAGCATGAGTGATTGTTTCGCAACCTCATAAAACGTGAAAAAACGCAAGAGTGGGAGGATGAAGAAATGTCAATGTCCAAGGTTAATAGTCGGTGGGGGCTTCGGAGAATGGGCGTGCTCGCCGGCCTCATGTTGGTCGCAATGGCATACGGTGACACAGCATCTGCGGCTGACATCGATCCCAAATGGCAACCGAGCAAGGTGGTCACCGGTGTGGCGACTGGGACTACGTCAACCGGATACGTGTCGGGCAATGCAATGTTCGGAGCCATCACCCAGCAGACCGGTGTAGACTTCCGGCTTGTACCGCTTGAGCGCTCACCGGAGCAAGCGCTGGGGTTGAAGCACCAGACCGGTGAATTCGGTATCTGGTATGCAGCGATCGTTCTCCAAGCGCTGACCGGTAGCATCACGTTCGAAAAGCTGAACCTTCCTCCGCAGTCAGTGCGCACCCTCTGGAACGGTGGTGACCTCACACAAGGTCTCGTCACGCGCGGTGACTCCGGCATCAAAACGATGGCTGATCTCAAGGGAGCCAGGGTCGTTTCCTATAAGGGGGACCCTGCATTAAACAGCTACTACATGGTTGCTGCGCTCGCGTACGCCGGCCTCACCTGGGATGACGTGAAACCCATTCCAGTCGGCGGGTACGGCGCGGCGCTGCGGGCGATCCTCGACGGCTCGGCAGACGTCGCCTTCTCATCCACGCCCAGTGGCCAGATGTTTGAGCTGGAGGCTTCGATCCACGGGATCCACTGGATCCCGATGCCGGCGCAGGAGACCGAGGCCTGGGCCCGGTTCCACAAGGTAAACCCGTCCTTCTACCCGCAGCCTGCCACTATCGGAGCCGGCCTTTCGAAGGAGAATCCAATTCCGCTGTGGGCCTACAACTACCAGCTCGTCGCCTATGACTGGCAGGACCCGCAGTTGGCATACTGGCTCACCAAGCAGGTCGCCGAGCAGTACGACAACTACAAAGACACGCACGCCTACCTCCAAAGATGGACCGTTGACCACGCGCTGAGGGTCAACAGTTGGTTCATTCCGTGGCATGAGGGATCCGTCCAGTACTTGAAGGATGCCGG
>CAZHBA010000070.1:0-36616 GCA_964530225.1 uncultured Rhodospirillaceae bacterium
CAGGATTGAGAAAATTTATGACGAAGCGCACAAATCCAGTTTGTCGCTGTTCTCGGTGACCGCGGCTAGAACGTCGGACCACCATCCGATGCCGACAATACCGACTTTCACCTTATCCATATCGCCACCGCTTATATTTCAGAATCAACAACGGGTGTGCGGCTCAGGTCTGGTCTTCCATTTCTTCGAGGAAAGAATCGACCAAGGAATTCCACTTATCTGAGTGGCGACGGTAGGAATAATGACCACCCTCTTCGACCAGGATCAACCGCGAACCTTCGATTACCTCGTGCAAATCCTCGGAGAAATAAAACGGCACGGTGGCATCGTCGCGAGTACCAATAATCAGCGACGGACTTCTTATCTTATGCAACTCGTCGAGACGGTCATGGGCCATGGTCATGTCGAGCCGAGCAGCCAGAATTTCGGACGGTGCAATGGTTTCCAACGAGCGCCTCTCGACCTCCATAACCCGGTCCAAGTTGTAGCGAAACTGCGTGGCGCCATTGGTGAACAACGAACTGACCTTCACGTACGCCTCCTGGCCATCGGCCAGCGCGATCTGTTTACGCGCAGTCTGTACCCGGCGCACATATTCGTCGGCCTTGGTCCAAGTGTTGGAAAAAATGCAGCAGCGCAGCCGATCCGGATAATCGATAGCTAGATTCTGCAGAATGGCACCGCCTGTCGATGTGCCAGCCACATGAGCCTTTTCGATACCGAGAGTATCCATCAGAGCAATCACGTCGCCGGCGATCGCCTCCGTCGAATATTGGTCGAGTGGCGGCCAGTCGCTGTCGCCTGTGCCCCGATGATCCAATGAAATGCACCGGTAGCGCTTCGAAAAATACTCGATCTGGTACTGCCAGGCATTCAGCAACCCGACCAGGCCCGGAATAAAAATAAAAGGGGGCCCCTCTCCCTCTTCTTCAACGTTAAGCGTGATGTGGCCGAGGTCTATCTTTGCCATAAACTTCCTCGGATTCCCCAAGATATGTGCCAAATTTGCGGCGATAATAAGCGCCTAGACAGCGAGCCACAATGAGGCCCTTAACAAACACTGGCGCGCGCCTTCACAGTTTTGGTAGTGAGGCCTAAATACCACCATAATGGGTGGCAATGTTTAATTGCTTAAACTGTGACGGTTACTGAAATGGATAGGAGCAAAGTATATGCGCGCATCAAATATTTCATCGCTATAGGCAGCTTGCTCGTCGCACTGGCCTGGACATCGCCAGGTTCGGCGCAGCAGTTCAATTTACCTGGAGGTTTTGCCATCCCCCCGGGGGCCGGCACTGCTAGATCTGAGGACTGGACGCCGCTGACTATAGTGTAGCCGATCGAGGGGCCGTTTTCCGAGCTCAGCACGATTTCACCACGTACGGTCCGTAGCGAGGTGACCACCCCCCGACACCTGGCTAACGGCCCGATTAACCGCTTAAATAGGCGATCGCGCATTCGCCCGTCACGTCCTCAATTCTTCGTTACGCCAGAAGCTGTTAGACTCTTCCCACCAACATCTTGAGGATTTCCTCACCAGCGCGAAGATCAGCGTTCACGTCGACGGCTACGTCGACCCGGCCGCCAAGCTCGATGAGATGATCGATATCGCAACTATGCTCGCCAACAATTGCGGTTGATTTCCGTCAATTGCCGGCGCGGAATAGCCAATATCTTAGCGTCGACGGCAGCTCTACTAACGTTGAAGGCTAAAATGTTTGGTAATCCCTCATTGACCACCCGCATCGCCATCGGCAAAGGGCTCGGAGCGCTGTTTGGCATCGCCGGGTTCGCTTTTCTGACCGCTTTCCCGGCCGAGGTTGACGGCTTGCTACGCTGGGGAATTCTGCTGTGGTATACGACGTTTGGTGCCATTATCGGTGTTTTCGGCGTCTACACATGGCACCCTATCATTAAGTTACCGATACCATGGTGGTTTCGCGCACCCGTCATAGGGGCTTGGATGAATTTCGTTCTGACGTTCTTCGCTTATGACGCGATGACAGCCGTGTTGATGTCAGTTTTCGGCACGGGCGGCCTGTTTACCTCGCCGTTATGGTTTACCGCCGAGGGCGCCATCATTGGCCTCATCATCGGTTTTTTCGCCACCCGGTTTGGCGGCGAAGGCCCGGAGACAGTCGATAAAGCAGTTACCGTCCGTTAGTCGCGGAGATTAACATACTGCAACGGTTGCTTGATCTTTAAGCCCTTGACTAGTGCGATGGCGTTCTGCAAATCGTCGCACTTCTTGCCCAACACGCGTAGCACGTCCTGAGCTTAGAGTTAGTACTTCCCCCGTGCGTCGACACGCCAGATATCGACCAGATTATCGCCGCGCACACAGTGATAATAATCGTGCAGGTTAACCGTGGGATCGCAGTGGGGAACCATGCACTCGACCACCGACCCCAAAGCCAGCTCTTCACCCGGCGGCAAGGTAATGCAGCCGAACTCATCGCCGGTAAAACTGTAGGCGGCGCCATCCGGCGCGCCCCGCGAGAGCACCGGTAGCGGTCCGTCAGTCGCGAACGCCTTAAGCCCCGCATCGGTCGTCACCTGGCCGGAATGGTTGGCGCTCACTACCGTCGTTTGCACGAACAACGCGGTATCGAAGGGCCTGCCACCATCGGGCCACAGCGCCACGTCGGCATATTCCACATCCATGAAGATGTACGAACCGGCCTGGAGCTCGTTATAGAGCCCCAATGCGGTATCGATCTCATAGGTGCCGGTTCCCGCACCAGTCACGATGGCCGGCTCCAGACCGGCGGCATCGAGCGCTTCGATGGCATCGCGCAGCCGCTGCGAAGCCTCGACCGCTGCCGTGATGCGCACGGAAAAATTGGGCATGTGCTGCAGATGGCCGCCATAGGCCTGAACTCCGGCGAATTCCAAATGTGACGCGGTATCAATCCGCCGCGCCAGCTCGACAGCAGCGTCGACGGTCGCCGCCCCGGTGCGATGGTGACCAATATCAAGATCGACCAGCAATTTAAGCGGCGCATTCTCCGCCTGTGCCGCCAGATTTAACGCTTGCACATTGTCCGGATGGTCGCTGACCGCAATCAGACCCGTAGTGCTAGCATTTAGCGCCACCAGACGTCCGATCTTGGTGCCACCGGTAACCGGCGAGGTTATCGTTGCCTTGGCGATACCTGCCGCCGCCATAACCTCCGCCT
Source organism: uncultured Rhodospirillaceae bacterium (assembly GCA_964530225.1). Taxonomy (GTDB): domain Bacteria; phylum Pseudomonadota; class Alphaproteobacteria; order UBA6615; family UBA6615; genus CAZHBA01. The sequence goes on from CAZHBA010000070.1 coordinate 3,180, forward strand.
CGCCCAGGGTGGCACAGCAAATTCCCACCGCACCTGCCGCGATTTGGCGCCGGCATATTTCCACCGACTTGTGGGATTTTGCATGGGGACGCAGAGCGATGTCATGGGCTTCGCAGAACCCGGCCATGCGCGCCATGTTCTCTTCCAGACCATCCAAATCAACAACAAGAGCCGGCGTGGCCAGCCGCCATCGTGACCGGGGCTGTCCAATCAAGGCGGTATTCGGTCCTGCATCAATTTCCATCACACACCTTCGATCGCACCGTCTCGCCGTTCACACCTGCGCTAGCTCAGGCTAACGTGCATCGACAGGCTAGAGGCCATGCCGTATGGGCGCGTTGTTCCCCGACCTACTCTAACCGAACCGCGAGGCTCCACTGTGGCCTGCCACGAGAGTGCTTACGTTGGGTCGAATGGTGTTGACCGACAACAATGCAAGCCCTGCTCGGGATGGGTGATAAAGGTGTCCATTCGCCCATCTGGCGTTTCGATCTCGACGACCCGCTCTTTCATTGTGTCCTCCCTCTCCCGTGAAGTTTAAATCCAAGCATATTAGCCCGTTCTTCAGCCAACACCTATTAGCTGCTCATCACAACACGGGCTTTTTCCCTCCAGGCGTGGTACAAGCCACGAATGTCGGTTAAGGCGGTCGCACGCTTGGCCGCAACGGCACACAAGAAGAGGGGCCACTATGGCGCGCAAAACGAATTACAAGTTCGAAAAGCTTGAGCGCGAACGGCGCAAGGCCGAGAAAAAGGCCGCTAAAGCCGAGGCTAAGAAAGCAGCAGCCGAAGCCCTGAAGGATACGCCGAGCGATGTCGAGCACCAGCCCGGCAGTGAGACAGACGGCAGCTGAGAAAAACACGGTTCGGTAATGAAAATCGACGGCGCTTGCCACTGCGGCAACATTACCTATGAAGCGGAAATCAACCTCGAAAATGTTGTCATCTGTCACTGTACCGATTGCCAGACCCTATCGGGCTCGGCATTTCGCACCGTTGCCCTCAGCCGCGAAGGCACCTTTAAGCTGCGCTTCGGCAAGCCGAAAATTTATGTGAAAACAGCGGATAGCGGTGCCAAACGCGAACAGGGATTTTGTCCCGAGTGCGGCACGCCGATATTTGCCACTTCAGTGGGCACCGGACCGAAAATCCACGGCATTCGCATCGGCACTATTCGCCAGCGCAATAAGCTCATCCCCAGGCGGCAAATCTGGTCGCGGTCGGAGCAGCACTGGTTAGGTCAAATAAGCTCGATGGAAAAAATCGACCTGCAACCTCAGTTAACTCTAAAGCCGGTCGCTACAGACTGATCGTCAAAGCTTTAACTAAGCACAGTAGCCTGCCGGAGGTGATCGGCCAGGTAAACGACAACGGCGCACGCGGCCCGACGTCTGGCCCTGCTCCTTGTGGATGACATGGACCGGTACCGGTGGCGGGGTAAAACCCGGAAGCACTATCTCCAGTTCGCCACTCTCAATCTGCGGGGCAACCACGCCGTCGGCAATATTCTCTTGAACCCAAAAGCCAGTTTTCTGTTTATCGATTTCGACAATGGCGACCTAGTCTACATGATCGGGCAGGCTAAAATCGTCTGGGACAACAAGGAAATCGAGACCTTTACTACGGGAGCGGAACATCTGATCCGGTTTCGTGCCGAGCAGGTCACCGGTACCAAGGGTAGCCTTCCACTCCATTTTGATTTCGACGAATACTGGCCAATGTTGGAACGTACAGGCAGTTGGACCTAAGCCGCGAACAGCATTTTCATAAAGAGCACGTCTTGGCTAAACTCCCTTGCGCATTTCGAAGTTGCGAACCAAGGGAAAGTGCATTCATGACCCGTCACGCCGACTGGTATTTCGACGTCGTATCGCCCTACGCTTATCTACAGTTCGTCACGTTCTATCGGCTGCCTGAAGATCTGGAGATTCGGATCAAGCCGGTGCTGTTCGCCGGATTGCTGGCTGCGTGGGACAATATGGGCCCGGCCGAAATCCCAACCAAACGGAGCCAGACCTACCGCTACTGCCATTGGCAGGCGGGCAAGCGGGGAATTCCGTTCAAGACGCCGCCACGCCACCCATTCAACCCGCTCGCCATTTTGCGGCTTGCGGTCGCCCTCGACGGCGATCCCGCCGCCGTCGGTACCATCTTTCATCACATCTGGGGCACGGGAAACGACGGCCAAGACCCCGACAGCCTTACCACCCTGGCCGCAACGCTGGGCGTCGACGATTGGCAGGCGCTTGTCAACGATCCGGCGGTCAAACAGCAATTGCGCGCGAATACCGACGAAGCGGTCGCCGCTGGGGTATTCGGCGTGCCTACGTTCGCTATCGATGGCGAGATTTTCTGGGGTGACGACGTTACCGATATGCTGCTCGACTATCTCAGTGACCCCGGCCTGTTTCGCCGGGGTGAATTGAGACGCCTGGGCGATTTACCGGTCGCCGCTCAGCGCAAGCAAAGTCGACTGTAGTTGCCAATTTAGTTTTATTTCGTCAGCCGTTCATAGAGGGAACGCACGTACTGGTGGTCCCGTGCGTGAAATTCGCCGTTGGCAATATCGGCTTTGTACTCTTCCAATTCCTCGCGCAGAGAATCTGAGCGATTGGGACCGGCAAGAAGCTTATCTATCAAGTCGAGTGTATCGGCGCTCTTACCGGTCGCACTGGCCGCCGGCTCGGCATCATCGCTGGGCTCGACAGGGTCCGCCGACGTGTCGGTGATCAATAACTCGTCCCAATCCATACCGGCGGCATTGACTTGCGCATGCAATTCCCGCGCAGCTTCCAGCACGTCCACATCTTGCTCGCTGCCCAGTCGTTCCAAAAGACTGATTACATCGTTCCGATCTAGGGGTTCGGCCATGCCACACCTCGCTTAACATTTTATAACACACTGATAACACACGATAATTCTAATATAAAGATTAGAAATTCCATACCTTTCATGGTGTATTAACCCTGCAGCCTCCTGGCCTGCCCCCGTTAAGTGGCCCGCCGCTTAAGTTAGAGTTTGGCGCTGTTTAAGTTGATGGGCCGAGCATAGCCTATCAACAGCGTAGGTTGGACCATCAACGTTTGGCAAGATGGTTTCCGAGGCTGGGGTACGCTGAAATCGAGTCCGATTGAGGTTCGACGATGGATTTTTAGAAATATCAGTTCGAGAACAGCGACTGGCGCGACAAGGGTTGATATACAGGCCGCTGCATGCAGTACGGGATCCACCTCCGGAAACAGTGTGAAGACATATATGGCGGCCATAAATCCAGCGAGTTCTGTGAGATTGATGACCATATTGGTGCACGAACCAGGTAGGTCAGCTCGCCGTTCCGTCAGTAATAGTCCGGTTTGTGCGCTTTCGTGACTGGTCATGTCGGTCCTCTAAGCCAGTGCCTCACCAACCTAATTTTTAATTGGATAAAGAGTTTGTTGGCTGGCTAGAAAACGGCTGTACGATATTGTTAAGCGATGGAAAGCTTATTTCATTGATCTTTGTTAGTAGTGCCATACAGGTGTCGCAAACACCTATTGGTGTGCCTTTCTCCCCTTGAGAGCACTCCATCCAGGCCTAAGAGTGGCCCGATTCAATAAATTCACCAGGCGTAAACAACGGCCCATGGCAACAAACGGCTAGCCTACACACCGCCCCTCCTCTAAGCGTTGGAGGATCGCGTTTGGAAGACACGTAGTGACAGATACGCCTAAACTATCGATGCGCCCGCTCGACTGGGGCATGCTGACCGTACTGTCGACGTTCTGGGGCGGGTCGTTTCTGTTCGTCGGCATCGCCATCAGCGACTTTCCGGCGATCACCATCGCCTTTCTCCGGGTCATTGTCGGCACCTTGTTTCTTTGGCTTGTTCTGGTCTCAATGCGCATCAAGATGCCCACGAAGCCACGGCTTTGGGCATCCTTTCTGATCATGGGTGCGCTCAACGGCGCTGTCCCCTTTTCACTGATCGCCTGGGGCCAATCGCACATAGCCAGCGGTTTGGCGTCGATACTAATCGCGGTAACCCCCTTGTTCGCCGTCGTCGGCGCTCACTTCGCAACGACCGACGAGCACATGACGGTAAGCCGCTTGGCTGGCGTCCTTACCGGACTTTTCGGCGTTATCGTTCTCATCGGTCCGGAAGCTCTGGATGGTTTCGGAAACGGCCTATTTGGCCAGATCGCAATTATCCTTGCAGCAGTGCTTTATGCCTCGGCGAGTATTTATGGCCGGCGGTTTTCCAAGCAGGACATTCCGCCCTTGGTCGTCGCAACGGGCCAGGTGAGCGCAGCGAATGTACTGTTGCTACCCATGGTCTTGCTCGTCGATAAGCCCTGGCAACTTGCCGCTCCCAGTGCTTTATCGTGGGCCGCGATCGGCAGCCTTGGAGTTATCTCTACCGGGGTGGCTTATCTGCTCTATTTCCGCGTTCTCGCGTCAGCCGGCGCAACCAACTTGATGCTGGTTAACTTCCTGGTGCCGATCACCGCTATTGTGCTGGGCATCTTGGTATTAGACGAAGTTCTTTTGGTCCAGCATATCGCCGGTATGCTGCTGATCGCCGCTGGCCTGGCGCTGATGGATGGCCGGGTTCTCGCGAAAATCAAAAACCTCTTATAAGTAAGCCGAGGATCGGCCTAACAAGCTGTGGCCGGGCCAAGGAAAATTTGCCAAAATAACGCTAACGCTAACGCTAAACTGCGCCGGGGAGGGAAACAATGCCAAGCGCCGAGATTACCTATACGACCCGCAATGACGAGACATTCACGGGATACCTTTCGTCTCCCGATGGCGACGGGAAATATCCCGGTATCCTGCTAATCACCGCAATATTTGGCGTCGACGATGAAATGACGGAATTGTCCGACGCCTGGGCGGCTGACGGGTTCGTCGTCTCAGCACCCGATATTTTCTGGCGAGTCATGCCGGGGCCGACCGCGGACATGGAAACAGCGTTCGCACGCTACGAAGCATTCGACGCTGATCAGGGCATGCTCGACATCGAAGATCTTATCGCTGATCTGAAGGCGCGACCCCAATGCAACGGCAAGGTCGCCGTATTGGGGTTCTGCTTCGGCGGCCGCTACGCTCACCTCGCTGCTGCACGGTTGGGTGTCGATGCAGCCGGCTCGTACCATGGCACGCGGATCGGTGAGCACGTCGACGAGACCGGTCAGGTCGCCTGCCCGGTCAGCTTCCATTTCGGCGCCGACGACCCGCACGTGCCGATGGAAGAGGTCGACACAATTAAGGCCGCCTATGCCGGCCGCGACAATGCCGAGATCGTTGTCCACCCCGGCGCCGAGCACAATTTTGCGATGCCGTACAAACCGGGCTACCAGGAAGCCGCGGCGAAGGCTTCGCGCGATGCCGTGCTGCGCTGCTTTAAATCGATATAGTCACCGGAAAACGGGTCACCTCACCCTGGCTGGTCAGAGACCGCTTGTAAGCTGGAAGCCCGCGCCTCGGGCGCAACCGACCTTAAGTGCAGGTCACGCTGCGGGAACGGTATCTCGATGCCGTTCTCCTGGAAGCGGTCCCAGATTTCCAGCAGAATTTCGCTTTTCACGTTCGACAGGCCGTTTTGTGGGTCCACCACCCAGAAACGCACCTCAAGATCGATCGCACTGTCGCCAAACCCCCTCAACAAACAGATCGGGTTCGGGGTGTCGAGCACGCGCGGATTCGCTGTAGCGGCCCCAATGCACAACGCGATGGCGATGCGCACGTCCGACGAATAAGCGATCCCTACTGGAATCTTCTGACGGATACGTAAATTACTAAACGACCAGTTTTCGACCCGCGTGGTGATCAGCTCTTCGTTGGGAATCAAATGCTCAATACCGTCGCGGGTTATTACCGAGACGTAGCGCGCGCCCAGCGACTGGATCCAGCCATAAGTTCCCGACACGCCAATGGTGTCACCGGGTTTGATCGACTTGTCCAACAGCAGAATAATACCGCTGATGAAATTGGCGATAATTTTTTGAAGACCGAACCCGATACCGACGCCCAATGCACCGCCAAATACGGCGAAAACAGTCAGGTCAATACCGACAGCATCGATTGCGACCACCCCGGCAATGATAATCAGAGCAATTTTAAGTAGCTTTGAGAACAACACCTGGATCGAGGGTGTCAGGGTAGGCAGCTTTTTGATTCGCCGCTCCAGAACGCTGGAGACCAGATTGGCCAGCCACAACAGCACTACTAGATAGAACACGCCTTTGGCGACCGACAGCGCGGTCACCCGAACATCGCCGATATGCAGGGAAATCCCGTCCAGCATACTCAGCGCGGGATGCAACAATTCAACGATGTTGAGCACCGCGATCGCCCAGATGATTACGGCGAAAAACCGCGCCCATGCCGCATCGCTCACAAATTTCGAGACCAGCCGGATGATAATCCAGGCATTGACCAAGCTGACGACAACCGACATTAGCTTGTTCGGCCATTGCGTATTCGCGGCGATTTCCACAGCAAGCCAAAGTAAAATAACCCAGAGCACCGGTGTGACCAGGGTCAGGAACGTGCTGCAAGCAAAGGACAGGCGGGAATCGTCAGCGGCCTCGTCGAGCCGCCTTTGCAGCCAGCGGCGAAACAGCGGTGCCATCATGATCGCCCCCACAAATGCGATGGCGATAACACCGGCTTGCCACAGCGCTGCCGTGGTTAATAGCTCCGTCGATATCCAGTCGAATGCGCCGTCGGCGTAACCTTCAAGAGCCGCCGTGTCGATGAGGCCGTTCATATCGCCAGAAGTTTAGACGGTGGCGAAGATTCGCAACTACAGCCAATGTCCTTTGTAGCCGATTGGCAGGCGTTACCGGTTCGACTTGATCGCCAACGCCGTGCTCAGATTATCGGCGTTGGTCACCCAGCCAAAGACATGTTCGAAGTTCCACAGGGTCGCCTGGCGATTAAAGTCGGGACCAGAGTGATTCATGGCATCTTCGACTAGAATCGGCCAATACTCGCTGAAAAAAGCGTCGCGTGCGGTGCTTTCGACGCACACATTGGTGGCGACACCGGTGAACAGCAGATAGCGGATATTCTCACTGCGTAGATAGCTGTCCAGATTAGTCCCCCGGAAGCCGCTATAGCGTGATTTGGCGACCACGTGATCGCCGGGCTGCGGCGTTAATTCATCGACGATCTGCCAGTCCCAGGTATTTTCGGTAATCAGCGTGCCCGCCAGTTCCGGGCGGTTGCGCATCATTACCATGCCCAATTCCTTATGGTAATTGGGCGAAACCGGGCCGCCGGCATTGCTCAAATCGGCGCTGTAGGTCATCTGCAGATATATTACCTTCACACCCGCCGCGCGGGTCGTCGCCAACACCCGCCGGTTAACCTCGATAGCTTTTTCCGCGCCGGAAATATCGAAACCCGCCAGATCGAACATACCGCCCTTCGAGAGGAAAGCATTCTGCATGTCGACGACGACCAACGCTGTTTGAGCTAAATCGACGACAACCGGTTCCGGCTTTGCAGCCAATGGGACCATGTCCAATCCTTTCTTCGTACGGTTCGCTTTTAGAGGACCTTTTGCTTAACCGCTATCCCCAGATTTTCGGTGACAATCTTAGAGACAAATCTCATCAGTCGGTCAGGGGCTGACAACACACCGTGGCAACCAGATGACCCGCTGGGTCGCTTTGTTGCATAACTCCGCTTCGACGAAGATCTCCTGACTCGCCGTCGACGTGTTGCAGCGCGTGCGGCGGTCGCTGCAAATAAGTTCGCGCTTTTCGTCTTCGTCGGTTCGCAGCGACGACCGCGATGTACCCTGATCGCCACGATAGGTTGGGTTTACTTGCGCGCACGACATGATCCCCCGAAATATCGAACCCACCTGAAACAGAATACCAGATAGCCGTCCTCTCACGTCGCCCTAGCAGCCTTGTTCAGCTCAGATAGAAATATGCCGCGAAACTTCAGCGCCATATCGGTCGGGTCGAAGATATCGATGCGCCGGCTCAAATTCCACAAATGATGGCGCTAACCCACGCCGCAGAATTCAAGCAATGCGGTCTGAACACGTCAGGTATTGTGGTTTTCCAAGGTAGCTGGATAGCGATAGCCGGGACCGGCACAAAGATTGGAAAACTGATTCGCTATTAAGATACTAGTAAGTATCGGTTGAATTTAGATGATTTATATATTCGTAGAGCGTGTAGCCCCTGACGTAAGTACATTTCGGCGCTAAATTACCACCCCAAACCGCACGTATATCGGGCTATGCCAAGATGGCGGGGTAAAAGGATAGACCATGAAAATCCTCATTTTGGGCGCTGGCGCCATTGGTGGATATCTCGGCGGGCGGTTGACGGAAGCCGGTGCCGACATAAGCTTTCTGGTGCGCGACGCCCGGCGTGTTCAGTTAGAGCGCGATGGGTTGCACCTACGCAGTGTGTTCGGCGACCTTGATTGCCCGGTAGCCACCGTCAGCGCCAAAGGACTGGCGCCCGACTACGATTTGGTGCTCCTGACCTGCAAAGCCTACGATTTGGACAGCGCCATCGCGGCCATATCGCCAGGCCTGGCGCCCCGAGGCATGGTGCTACCAATCCTCAACGGACTTGGTCATATCGCAGCCCTTAACCAGGTTTTCGGCCAAGAGCGGGTACTCGGCGGGACAATCAAGCTGTCGGCCACGCGCCTTGCCGACGGCACCATAAAGCACATGAACGACTGGCACTGGTTGCGTTTCGGCGAACAGGTCGGCGGGCTGAGCAAGCGCGTGCTGGCGGTACAGGCCGCGTTCGACGGCGCCGTCGGTCTCGAGGTAATCGCAGAAGATAATGTTATGCAGGAGATGTGGGAGAAATTCGTCCACTTGGCGACGGCTGCCAGCATGACCTGCCTGATGCGCGCCAACACCGGCCAGATTGTTTCAACTGACGAGGGCGCCGCATTGTTCCAGCAGATGCTCGAAACTACGGCCGAGGTGGCACAGGCCAGCGGTTATCCACCGAGCGCGGAATTCATGGCTTGCTATCGTGCCCTGTTCGCAGACCGCCAGGGAGCCTACGCCACCTCAATGCTGCGCGACATCGAGGCCGGCAACCGCACCGAGGGCGAGCAGATTGTCGGCCTCATGTTACAACGGGCGCGCGACTTGGAGATCGACAGCACTTTACTAACCGTCGCCTACGCCCACCTCAAAGCCTACGAAGCCCGCCAGGCCAATGACGGATCGATATAACGTGGAGAATCCATAAATGACGGATAGCTTCGACAAAGTCGCCTCCCACTATGGCGAAGTGGGCATTGGCGAGCGTATTTTGGCAGCTCTGCAAGAAGAGGGCGTTGACATCGATGCGTTAACGCCAAAAGTCCTGTCGTCGATCGACCAGTTCCACACAAGGGGTATCCTGGCGACCCGCGAGCATGCTGAACTCGCCGCTCCAACCGAAGACATGCACGTGCTCGATGTTGGCTGCGGTATTGGCGGTCCGGCGCGCTACCTGGCCTCGACCTACGGCTGCCGCGTCACCGGGGTCGATCTGACAGAAGAGTTCGTCGCCGTCGCCAAAATGCTGACCGAGCGCTGCCGCCTCGATCATTTCGTCGATTTCCGCCAGGCCAATGGCCTCGACCTGCCGTTCGACGACGCCAACTTCGATATGGTGTGGTGCCAGAACGTCACCATGAACATCGAAGACAAAGCTGCCTTCTACCGCGAGATCGCCCGGGTGCTAAAGCCGGGCGGGCGCTTCACCTCGACCGAGATGGCGACCGGCGCTGTCGGACCGCCCCATTTTCCGCTGCCATGGGCGCGCGTACCCGAAATCAGCTTTCTCGTGCCCCAGGAGGACATGCGCGCTACGCTCGAGGCCGCCGGGTTCCGCATCCTCAAGTGGCGCGACACCAGCGCCGAAGTGATTGCCGCAGCACAATCACAAACCAAAAAAGCCCGCCATAGCAAACTTGGTGTCGGCCTCATCGCCGGCGCCGACACGCCGGAGCGTGTGGCCAATTCGGGCCGTAGCCTCGCCGAAGGCCGCCTCGCCAACGTGATGATGGTGGCTGAGATTTAAAGGTGAAGCTTCGGTCGCCGGTGCCCTATACGACATACTCCGGCGGCAACGGCGCTTGCCCGAGGATCATGTCGGAAGCCTTTTCCGCGATCATCACCGTCGGTGCGTTGGTGTTGCCGCCGATTAGGGTCGGCATAATAGAGGCGTCGATCACGCGCAGGCCATCGACGACGCGAACTTTCAAGCTCTCGTCCACCACCGCACCGTTGTCGGCGCCCATACGGCAACTGCCGACTGGATGATAAACAGTGCTGGCGGCGCTACGCACGAAGGCATTAATTTCGTCATCACTTGCCACCTCCGCTCCCGGCCAGATCTCGCCCGTGCTGTATCGTGTCATCGCAGGCTGGGTTAGCACGTGGCGCATCGCCTTGAAGGCTTCACGCAATGTCGCGCGGTCGCGTTCCGTCGACAGATAGTTCGGCTGGATCTCCGGCGCTTCGGCCGGATCGGCAGAGCGTAGGGTAATCTCGCCGCGGCTCTCGGGCCGCAACAGGCAGGCGTGGCACATGAAGGCGTCGGGGCGCGTGTGATCGGTGGTCGGCGCTGAGAAGGGCTGGCGGATTAGTGACATGAGATTGCCGGCGCTAAAATGGAACTGCACGTCAGGCAACTCAAGCTCGGGTGCAGTGCGAATAAATGCGCCACCTTCGAGCGGAAATCCCGCCGCCGGACCCGAGCGTATCACCATCGCGCGGGCTACGGCAAAGGCGCCGCGCTCTATCCGCGTCAGATCGTCGGTCAAGGTTTTGACCGTGGCGGCATGGACGGTATGGATATTGGAATGGTCCTGCAGGTTGCGGCCAACTTCAGGTAAATCGACCACCGGCGCAATGCCGTGACTGCGCAAGTGATTGCCATCGCCAATGCCTGACAGCATGAGAATATGCGGTGAATTGATCGCACCAGCGGCAAGCAGCACTTCACGCTCAACGCCGACCGTAACTACACGCCTACCTTGGCGGTAGACAACGCTCCCTGCGCGACTGTCAGCGATAACAATACGCTGCGTCAACGCCTCCGTCTCCACCGTAAGATTAGGCCGCGACAATACTGGACGCAGATAGGCGGCCGCCGTACTCCAACGGCGGGCATTGCGGATAGTGAACTGATAGCGTCCGAAGCCTTCTTGCTCAGCACCATTGAAGTCGCGATTAACCGGATAGCCAGCTTCACGACCGGCCTCGACAAAGGCGTCGAACAGGGGGTTATCGTGGTGCGCCTCGGTAACATTGAGCGGACCGGAATCGCCGTGGAAGGCATCGGCACCACGCTCGTTACCCTCGGCCCGTTTGAAATAGGGCAACACATCGGCATAGGACCAACCCGCCAACCCCATCTGCCGCCACAAATCGTAGTCGCGGGCGTGGCCGCGAATATAGATCATGCCGTTGAGCGACGACGTGCCGCCAAGGGTCTTGCCACGCGGCCACATGATACGCCGGTTATCGAGATTGTCCTGGGGCTCGGTCTCGTAAGCCCAATTGTAGCGCCGGTTGGGAATCATCTTCGCCAGCCCGACCGGAATATGAATGAACAGGTGGCGGTCGCGCGGACCTGCCTCGAGCAACAACACGCGGTTATCCGGGTCGGCACTCAGCCGGTTGGCCAACACGCAACCCGCGCTGCCAGCACCGATGATGACATAGTCGAATTCGGACATACGAAAGTTCGCCACAACCGACGGCAGCTCCTATTGGCGCTTGAGATGGGCCAGAACGATACGCACGATGTTGCCATCTAGCAAACGGGTGAAGCGCAGTTGCATTTCGTTTTTGCAGGGCAGCACTCTATCCACAACATACTAAAAACGCTTAGTTTTTCACAGATTTATCTTATAAAAAAATACCTCTGAATGTGTCACTTCAAAACCCTAAATTTCGGTTTGTCTAAATAGAAGGAAACCTCAAGTTTCCCAGACAAGACGATGGGTGTTCCCGAATGATCATGCGGATGGGAATGGGATTGCACCAAAGTTGGATGGGGTACCTAAACGTTATCAGCAGAATGAGGGAGAATATTGCGGCGGTCAAATTACTCAAGCTCTGGCATCTTACTGGCGATTCGTTAGTGAATTATCGATGGCGTCAACTCATCTCTAAATACTGATTGCCGCATACATGGCACAAGCACTCGACGAGCCGCCACAGCCTGCCCAACCGTGAGATTGGCCTCGGCTAATATTTACTTTTTCGATTAACCGGTCTGTTTTATGTAGATATGATGCCGATCCAGCAGACCCGGGTGGCCTTCAGGCTGCCACCATTTTTTGCGCGAGCTCAAGGTTTGCCGGATCGGGCTCAAGTTCACCAGCCTGAATTTGCCGGGTAATCTCGGCCACCGCAACGTTGGCCGGCGCCGCCAAGCCGCGCTGCTCAAATTCTTCGACAACCAGACCGTTGATCATATCGACTTCGCTATAGCGGCCCTTCAAATGGTCCTGTAGAACGCTATCGCGCGCGCTCGGTCCGATGTCCTTGACCAGCTTGTCGAGCATTTTATCGAGTAGGCTGTTGGTGTCTTTGATGTCGTCCGGCGTCAGGCCAAATATAGGCTCGATCGTGTATCCCATCTCCTGACCGGCGGTTAGCGCTTCGGTGCCTACCCGCGAGATGAAGTCGCGCACGCCAGGCAGTTGGATCGCTTCGTACAAGGTCAGCCCGAGCATGGCAAAGGGGCCCAGGCACATGGTGTTAACCACCAGTTTCATCCACTTGGCCGACAGGATGTTAGGAGAGATCGAAACCTTACCGACATTGCGCAGGATCTCTTTAATTTCGGCCTCGCGTCCGGCGGTCGACGGGTCAACGCTGCCGATACCAAACCACGTCTTCTCCGGCGGCGTATTGCGCTGAACGATGCCCGGCGTAAATATCTCGGACGACAACTCAACCACGCACCCCAGGGTGCGCGAAGGGCCGACCACGTCGGTTATATCGTCGACGGTCATGGCGTTCTGGATACCAACGAGCAGGCCATCGTCTTGCAGATAGGGTTTGATAAATTCGCACATCCAGCGCGTGTCGTAGGCTTTCGCCATCAAGAAAACGACATCGTATTTCTCGTTCAGAGTACAAACATCGCTCAGGTGATACGCGCGCGGCTGCACGTGTAAATCCTCGTCCGGCATGTTGATGAGCAGGCCGTTCTCACGCATGGTCTCCACATGCTTGGCCCATTGATCGATCAGCACGACGTCGTAGCCCACATCGGTCAAGTTAGCCGCGGTGCTACTACCATTCGCGCCGGTGCCAAGTACCGCTATTTTTTTATCCACTCCCGTACACTCCCGTCGAATTATTATTTGTTTGATCGCACTATATACGGCCCTGCAGCTGAAGGGCAGCGAACGAGGTTGGCGAATTGGAGTTAAGAACCGGTCCGGCCCTAGCGCTACAAATGGCGCGTGAGGCAGTCGATTCTACGTTCACCGACCTGGGTGGTCGACACCAACCGACACGCACTTACTCTACTGGTTACCCGGTCGACGATCCAAACACGCGACCCTGCTGACACAACCTGGACATTCGCTTCGGCCGCTGCGGCAGCCGGTTTTGCAGCAGCCGAACCGTGATAAGCCCGCGCGCAGACCTCTTCGGTTTCGATAATGTTCGCCGGTTGGCCGCCGCGTACAATCTGGACATCGTTTTGTTGGGCGCCAGCCGCGCCGGATTGAACAAAATAAGCGACCAAACCGCTGAAGCTACAGTAACTTTATATGATCCCATAATCCACATATGATCCCATAATCCACCCCGCTTCCGATTAACCGGGCAAGTATGACCACTGCCGGTACGACGGCCAGCGCCAGCAGAACCGTAACGAGAGATAAAAAAACCTTTTATCGCCGCAACCTAACATCGATTCGAGAGCGAAAAACGGCCCAAAGAACGACACTGCCTACCACCCTGCTCTATTATACTGGTGCCGAACCGGCACCAGTTCGTAGTTTGGCCTCGTGGGTTTCGATTGCCGCAAGCGCACAACGCATCATCGGCGTGTCGATGCCCTGGGCCGTGGCGCGACGGATAATATCTCCTAAAACATGTTCACCTTCGGTCTGTCGGCCAGCCTCCATATCGCGCAACATCGAGGCAGCGAAATCCGACCCGCGAGTGGTGAACATCCGGTTATAGTTTTCCAACGTCCTTGCACTAACCGGATGGCCAAGCACCGCTGCCGTATCGCGACTTTCGGCCAGTGCGGCAAGCAGGAAAGCCTCGCCCGACGGAGCTTCCAGAATTTCGCCGATGGTGCCGCGGGCAATTGTGTTAGCGGTCGCCAGTGCCGCCAACATCGAGATCTTGTCCCACATGGTCTGCATAATGTCAGGGCTGTACTCGATATCGAACCCTACTGTCGCGTCCAGCGCCGCGAATGCATCGGCTTGCACCGACGGTTTGCCGTCGGGAATCCCGAAAATAATGCGTTGGAAGTTGCCGATATGGCGGATGTCACCGGTTTCGGAATTGAACGCCGCACCGATGTAGCAGGTGCCACCCCACACATTGGCTTCGCCGAACCGCTTCTGCAAAACTTCGATATGCCGCAGCCCGTTAAGCAGTGGCAACACCACGCCATCGGCACCCATCGCCGGGGCGATTGCCTCCATGGCATCGTCTAAATCGTATGCCTTGCACGACAGCAGCACGACGTCGTAGGGCTCCGTAATCTCGTCGCGCGCAACCGTGGTTACCGGCACAGCAATATCGCCAAAGGAGCTTTGCACCACCAGACCGTTCTTTTCGAGCTGAGCGCGTCGCCGTGGACGGACCAAAAACGTGACGTCGGCTCCGCTTTCAGCAAACCGTCCACCGAAACAACCACCGACGCCGCCGGCTCCTAAAACCAAAATTCGCATTTCCGATCCCACCACTGCGTGCCCAACATTTCAGAGCACCGTTATTATCCAAACCACACTGACGTTATCTAGCCACGCTCTGGATGCACCGCTAGTCTCGGCTAACAATAAACACGATTTCGACACAACGGAATCGGACTGGCTAGGAGTTCTCTGCATGACCGATTCTCAACCCGATACCAGTACACAAAGCCCACGCCACGCCCTGGTAACCGGTGCCGCATCAGAGCTGGGGCGCGAAATTGCCCTGCATTTGGCGCGCGGCGGCTATGACGTCGCCCTCACCTATAATAGGACAAGCTTACCCGACGAGCTCATGACCCATGCGGATTTAGCCGCGGTAAAGGCAGTTCCCATCGCCATGGACTTATTGTCGCAAGACAGCATCAATCAGGGCTTCGACGCCGCCACCGAAGCACTAGGCGGCCTCGACCTGCTAGTCAACAATGCCGGACAACCACTGCTTAAGCAGGGAATTGATGTGACCTGGGACGAATGGGACAGTGTTGTCGATGTAAATCTAAAAGCGGCTTACTTCCTGGCCTGCAGGTTGGCGCGTCATTGCATCGACGCCGGACGGCCGGGTTCGGTCGTAAATATAGCCTCGACCCACGGGATAGTCGGATTTGGCGGACGCTCGGTTTACGGCATCTCGAAAGCCGGCATGATGCAGATGGACCGAATGTTGGGAATTGAATGGGCCGAGATGGGTATTCGTATCAACTCCGTCGCTCCCTCTACCGTGTTAACTAATTCGCGCCGGAAAATGTACAAAACCCAAGAGGTGATCGAACGCATGCGCAATCGTATTCCCACCAAGCGATTTATCGAGGCCAGCGAGATCGCCGCCGCGGTCTGTTACCTCGCAAGCCCTGATGCCGTTTCGATTACGGGCCACACTTTAGTCGTCGACGGTGGCGTCACAGTCGCCTGAGAACACGAAATATCCTGGTGCGGTGTATTATTTGTCCGGACTAATTTTAGTTTGACAATTACTACAGGATGTTTGAGTGTTCGGATGGGTTATTTGACTCACACGCACCACGATTTAAGACCCGACAACAAGGGTCTATGAGATGATCACAGGAGGGTGCTCTAGAGTGCGGGAGCGTCCCCCAAACTTGGGAGGAAACCATGAAATTTTTGACAAACGCCGCCGTTGGCGCGGTGTCGGCTGTTGCTTTATTGGGCGCAGCGACGCTCACTAATGCGGCAGAACTGAATGCACAAGAAAAAGCCTTAATCGCCGGTGCCAAGGCCGAAGGCTCGGTTACGTTCATCCACCCGCTGTTCAGTGACCGCACGGCAACCCGTATGTCGAAAGCGTTCAAGGCGCGTTACGGCTTGGACGACAGCTTTAAATTTAACAGTCTGCGCAAAGGTACGGGTTCGACCGTTTCTCAGGTACGTCAGGAAATCAAAGCCGGCAAGCACACCGTCGATGTCATCATCGTCAGCGCGCCTGGCTTCTTCGCTGCCGCGGCCGAGCGCGGTGCGTTTGAAAAGCTCGATAGCGGCTACTGGAAAGATAGTGCGGGCGTTGCCGCCAAAGCTGGGCAGTACTCCAACTATCCCTACGTTGTGACACCGTTGGCTTACACGTTTGCGCCGGTGTGGAACAGTTCCTGCCCGGGCTTGGAGAATTTCAGCGTGACTTCCTATGCCGACGTTATCGACCCAGCCCTGAAGGGCAAGACGATCTCGTCTGATATTACTAAGAGCTTCACCTACACGAATACAGTAATCTCGTTGGGCGAGAATGGCGCCGTCGACTTCGACAAGTTCTGGTCGGATCTCAAAGCTACGGATCCAATCGTCGAGTTCCGTACAGAGCCGAAGATGCAGATGGTGATTTCCTGCCAGCGTCCGGTCGACATGTGGAACATCGCAGGCCGCGTGTACCAGAACGTGCTGAAGGACCCCGATCTCGCCGGCAAACTCAAGATCGGTTCCTATAAAGAAGGCCAGGTCATGCTGGGCAACCAGATGGCCGTACTGAAGGGTACTAAGAACCCCAACGCCGCCAAGTTGCTGGCCGAGTTCATGCTCAGCAAGGAAGGTGCGGATCTGTATGTAGAAGGCGAAGCCGTCTACTCCTTCCGCGCTGGCTACAAGCCGCCGGCTGCGGCCGCTCCCTACTTGATGGATCTGAGCAAGCACAAGCTGCTCGGCATGAAGGACTGGGTCGGCGCACAGAAGCAGTTCAAAAAAGTGCGTGGTAAGTGGCAGAGTCAGTTCAAATAAGGCCTAAAGTCTGACATTGAGCCGGGGCCCCGTCGATTGACGGGGCCCCGCCACACCTTAGAACGGAGCCCGCAAGTCGGGTTTCGCGAATTTCGTAATTTTTTCTATATTTTTTGTGAAGTGCGATGATTACACAGACTGTCCGCGGCGCATTTACTAGCGCATCCAAGGATGCTATCTGGTCGAACCGCTTGCGGGCCGTGTTCACCCAGGAAAATATCACCACCATAGTGGTCAGCCTGATCGTTGCTGTGGCTGTGGTGCTACCGCTGATCACGCTATTTGTCAGCAGCTTCCTGGTGCTCGACGATTTGGGCTTCGATACCGAGTGGGGCTTCGGTAACTACGTCACCCTGGTCACCGACCCAATCATCCCAAAAGCCTTTGTCAACACGCTGATTATCTGTACCGGTTCAACGGTCCTTGCAACCTTCCTGGGTGTGTCGTTGGCCTGGACTAATGCGCGCACCAACTGCCCGTGGCGTGATTACCTAGAACCGTTCAACCTCATACCGTTTTTCCTTAGCCCCTTCGTTGGCGCCATCGCCTGGCATAATATGGGCGAACCGAAGACTGGCCTGCTCAACAATCTGGCGCGAGATATATTCGGCATCGAAGGCGCCATAATGAATATCGACAACATCTGGGGTGTCATCTGGGTAACCGGCATCTTCTTCGCCCCGCTGGTCTATCTGTTCGTTGTCGGTTCGCTGCGCCGCATGGATCCTTCTCTCGAAGATAGCGCGCGCACCACCGGTGCCGGCCTATTCCGCACTACCATGACGGTGACGCTACCGTTGGTTATGCCGGGCATCCTGTCGGGCGCAATCATCGTCTTCGTAACCAGCGCCGGTGAGTTTGGTGTGCCGTTCAAGCTCTCGGCTCCCTATGGCTGGGAAACGCTGACGACGCAAATTTTCTCGAAAGCGGTTGGCGATGACGCCAACCATTACCTCGGCGCGACGATGGCCATGGCGCTGGGCGCCATTACGGTTTTCTTGATCTGGATCCAGAAACGCTATATCGCCCCTCGCTCGTTCACCACGGTAACTGGTAAAGGCTTCCGCCCCAACGTGCTCGATCTGGGCGGCTGGAAATGGGTCGCCTTCGGTTACAACATGGTGTTCATTCTAGTCGCCGTCGTGCTGCCAATCGTCGCATTGGCTATCGTCAGCCTGCACCCAGTGTGGACGGGCGAAATCCTGTTCGACAAAATGACCTTCTTCAATTACGAAAAAACTCTGTTCTTCTGGCGCGAGGAAAGTATCGATGCCGCGACCAACGGTATCCTCAACAGTTTCCTTCTCGCCTTTGTCGGTGCCAGCATAGCCATGGTCTTGGCGCTGGTGGTTAGCTACATGATCCACCGAACCAAGGGTCTCGGTTCATGGTTGCTCGACTTCTTATGCGTGGTCCCCATCGGTTTCCCCGGCATCGTGCTCGCCATGGGCGTATTGGTGACCTACATCCAGACGCCGATCTACGCGACGTTGTGGATTTTGCTGCTTGGCTATATCACGCGCTTCTTCCCCTACGGGCAGCGCAATATATCGTCGATCATGCTGGCAATTTCCGAAGAGTTGGATCAGAGTTCGCGCATGGCCGGCGCTTCCTGGCTCACCACCTTGTGGCGGATAACCATCCCGCTGCTCAAACCTGGTCTGTTTGCCGGTTGGGTTTTATTGTTCATCATCTTCCTGCGCGAATTGTCGATCTCGATCATTCTCTACACGACGGGCACCGAAACGCTGTCAGTGGGCGTGTATTACTTGTCGAACTTTGAGAACGAACCGCTAACGGCGGCGCTGTCGATGGCGCAGACTGTGGTTCTCTTAGTTTGCATCTACCTGTTCCGCCGGCTTGCCGGCCGCGAAGCGCTGACGGCTTGATCGGGGGGAAAGACAATGGCTAACGAAGACATTCCGGACAAATACCTCCAGGTCAAGAACCTGGTGAAGTGGTTCGGCGACGACCGCGCAGTCGACGATATTACCTTCGGTATCGATGAGGGCGCATTTCTGACCCTGCTGGGGCCATCGGGTTGCGGCAAGACGACGACGCTGATGAGTATCGCCGGATTACACACCATCGATGGCGGCAGCATCGAAGTCGGTAAACTAACCTATACCGCGCCGGAGGAAGGCATATTCATGCCGCCAGAGAAACGCAATATCGGCATGGTATTCCAGAGTTACGCCATCTGGCCCCACATGACGGTAACCCAGAACGTCGCGTATCCGTTGGAAGTTCGTAAAGCGCCAAAGGACGAGATCGGCGGTCGCGTCGCCGACGTGCTGGAACTGGTCGGCTTGACCGACATGGCAGATAAGATGGCGACTCAGTTGTCGGGTGGACAGCAGCAGCGTGCCGCTCTGGCCCGCGCCATTATCTCTCATCCGCGTCTGTTGTTGTTCGATGAACCCCTGTCAAACCTAGATTTGAAGCTGCGCGAACAGATGCGAGTCGAATTGAAGCGCATCCAGAACGAAGTCGGCATCACCTCGATCTACGTCACCCATGACCAGGCGGAAGCGCTGGTGATGAGCGACGAGATCATCGTTATGTCGAAGGGAAATATCGAGCAGCGTGGCGGACCGCTCGAAATCTATAGCCGGCCGGTCAACAAATATGTAAGCAACTTCATCGGTGTCGCCAATTTGCTCGACGGCCGCGTCGCCAAGGTGACAGAGCCGGGCCGCGGCGAGGTGACAATCGAGCAAGGTGGCAAGACCATGCAATTACCTTGTCAGCTCGGCGAAGGTGTTGGCGACGGCGACGAGACCACCCTGTCAGTACGGCCGGAGAACGTGCATGCGGTACGTGAAAGTTCCGGTAGTGACTGCCTCGAAGGCGAAGTCGAGCACGCCATCTTCTTAGGCAATTACGTCGACTGCCGGGTGCGCTGGGGCGATTTCGAATGGAAGGTTATTGCCCACCCGCGCGACCGTCTAAAGGCCGGCGATAAAATTTACCTGCGTTTCGATTCAGAACACGCATTGGCGGTGCAGCCGTGAGCAACAATTCTGACTCGATGGTCCGTATCGACCATCTGTACAAACATTTCGGGCCCGAAACGGCGGTCGCAGACTTCAATTTGTCGATCGCGCATGGCGAGTTCGTCACCCTGCTCGGCCCGTCGGGTTGCGGCAAAACAACGACCCTGCGCTGCGTGGCCGGGCTCGAGC
This sequence comes from uncultured Rhodospirillaceae bacterium, assembly GCA_964530225.1. Classification (GTDB taxonomy): domain Bacteria; phylum Pseudomonadota; class Alphaproteobacteria; order UBA6615; family UBA6615; genus CAZHBA01. Next base: position 23,515 of record CAZHBA010000070.1, read on the forward strand.
GGCCCGACGGCGGCAATATCCGTATTGGTGATCAGATGGTCGCCTCCTACGATCATGAGATCTACCTCAACCCCGAGGAACGTAATATCGGAATGGTGTTCCAAAGCTACGCCGTGTGGCCGCACATGACCGTATTCGACAATGTTGCCTACGGCCTTAGGGTGCGCCGCACCAGCAAGGTAGAAATAGGGCGCAAAACCATGCAGGCGCTGGAATTAGTTGGCCTCGATGAGCAGGCTAAGCGTTACGCCACCAAGCTGTCGGGCGGTCAGCGCCAACGCGTCGCGTTGGCGCGTGCCATCGTCTACGAACCCACGGTCATCCTGTTCGACGAGCCGCTATCGAACCTCGACGCCAAACTGCGCGAGCAAATGCGCGACGAAATTGTGCGCTTGCAAAAAGAAGTTGGCATCACCTCGATTTACGTCACCCACGACCAATCGGAAGCGCTGGTCATGAGCGACCGCGTGGTGGTAATGGACAAGGCAGTGATCCAGCAGATCGGCGACCCGCAGGACATCTATGCCAATCCGGCCAACGCTTTCGTTGCCAACTTCATCGGCGTCACCAGCTTGCTCAAATGTAAGCTGTTGGGGCGCAGCGGCAACGTCTGCAACCTGGAGGTCCCATCGGCTAATGGGCATACACCAATGCGCCTCCAGGCTGTCGGCGCGGAAGGAGCTAGTGCTGGCCAGGACATCTATCTCAGCCTGCGGCCCGAGGATGTAACCCTGCACACCACTACGCCCAACGGCACGGGCAACGGCAACGTGATGGAAGGCGCGGTCATCGATACCGTCTATCTGGGTAATTTTCTCGAATGCCGCGTTGATGTAGGTGGCCACGAAGTAAATATTCAGATCGACCATTTCGAGCAGCTGGCACCGGGTCAAAAAGTTTTCCTGAGCTTCCAGCCCGAACACGGCCTTTGCCTGGCGTCATAACCTGCCCGGCTAGTCCAGCCGCTAGAAAAACACAGAATCAATTGGCTTAAAAAAACGCCCCAATTGGGCGCATATTTTGTATGTCGAAGTTGCGGGATCACTGGCCCATACGCCCCCGATGACGCGACTGGTTGTCTCACACCTTCGCCTCCCAGGACAAACCCCATCAGGGAGGTGTGCGAGCATGACTCCACCTAACAGTCAACCCAGCATCGCCGGCGTGCGGGGCCACGGTGCGGAAACCGCGGTGGAAATACCGATCGCTACTCACCCGTCGAACGGTGCGGCAAGGTTCACTATTCTGTATAGGATTCAGACAGGAGCCATGATAACGGGTACATCGCCCTTGATCTGTGTGCGATGCATAACCCGGCTCGCGGCACTATCGAACGAATCGCGGCGATACATGGTGCAGCGATTGTCCCACATCAGTAGATCGCCCGGCTACCAGAGGTGGCGACGGGTGAACTTCTCCTGATCACAATAGGCCCATAGGCGGTCAAGCAACGCTTCGCTGTCCGCCGCCTCCTCGTCAACCACGTAGGCATTGAGCCACCGACAGATCGATATCTCGGACTTCGGTACCCAGCGCCGACGCCAGGGATTCGAGCTTCAGGTCGCGGGACATTTCCGTACCGCTTCAAAAGTTCGTTGGACCGGCCCAACCCTACGACAAGGAAATAACGTATCAACGACGTCGCCCTTCTGGCCGTCTGGCTCCTATAGTGGCAATATTCGCAGCAGGAGGACAGCGCATGGATACCTTCTCGATCGGATCACTGCGTCTCGACCGCATTGATGAGTTGTGCGGCCCCGCCGTCGATCCCTGGACGCTGCTACCGTCGCTACCCGCCGACGCAGTCGAGCGCAACGTCGACTGGTTCGCGCCAGTTTTCTACGACACCGCGGCGGCGGCACTGATCCTCAGCCTCCACGGCTGGGTGGTACGCACCCAGCGCTACACAGTGCTAGTCGAGGCTTGCGGCGGCAACCACAAGAACCGTCCGTCCTACCCCCGCGTCGACCAACTCGACACACCATGGCTCAAGCGGCTACGGGCGGCGGGCGTGGCACCCGAGGAAATCGACTTCGTCTTCTGCTCACATCTACACGTCGACCATATCGGCTGGTTCACCGAACTTCGCGATGGCCAGTGGGTGCCAACCTTTGCCAACGCCAAATATCTCATGGCACGCCGCGAATTCGATAATTGGAACCCAGACACCCGGACCCTGCCGCCGTTTATCCTGCAGGGCGATTGCTTCGACGACAGCATTGCCCCTATCGTCGCGTCCGGCCAAGCAGTGCTAGTCGATGACGGTCACGAGATCGACACCGACCTGTGCATCGAGGCGTCCTACGGACACACACTGGGCCATTGCAGCCTGCGCGCAGCCAGCGGCGGTGAGACCGGTATCTTCTGCGGCGACATCATGCACTCACCCATCGAAATGGCCTATCCGGAGGTGAACACTTACGCCTGCGAAGACCAGAACGCGGCGCGAACGACCCGGCGTGCGGTGCTCGAAGAAGCAGCGGAATATGGCCACCGCCTGCTACCGGCGCATTTTCCGCCGCCCTATTCCGTGTGCCAAGTTGGTCGCAGGGGCGATGCGTTTCAGGTCCTAGCGATCGATTAAGGAAGCCAATCCAGGGAGAGAACCATCATGACCGGCAGACTAGAGGGAAAGGCCGCGCTAATTACCGGCGCCAGCGGAGGCCAGGGTGCAGCCGAGGCGCGCCTGTTCGCCACCGAGGGCGCCAAGGTGCTGCTCTGCGATGTGCTCGACGACGAGGGTGAAGCAGTTGCCCATTCGATCCGCGACGACGGTGGCTCGGCGCAATTCCGTCATCTCGACGTCACCAATGAGGCCGATTGGCAGGCCGCTGTCGGCCAGGTGGTAGCGGATTTCGGCGGGTTGCAGGTGCTAGTCAACAATGCTGGCATCGGCCTGCGTAAGCCCTCGATGCTCAACATCAGCCGCGAGGAATGGCAGCGGGTACTCGACGTCAACCTGACGGGTCCGTTCCTCGGCACCCAGGCGGCCGCGCCAGCGCTGCGCGACAGCGGCGGCGGTGCCATCGTCAATATCGGCTCGATCGCCGGCGTTACCGGTCACTTCGCTACTGCCTATACCGCCACCAAGTGGGGCATCCGCGGTCTTACCAAGAGCGCGGCGATGGAGTTCGCGCCGTGGAACATCCGCGTTAACGCCGTCCACCCCGGCATCGTCGATACGGCGATCGTCGCCGGCTCCGACGATTTCAAGGAGGCCATGGAGTGGATGACGCCCCTGGGCCGCATCGCCCAGCCGGAAGAGATCGCCGCCGCAGTGCTGTTCCTCGCCAGCGACGAGGCGGGCTTCGTTACCGGCATGGATATGGACGTTGATGGCGGCTTCGCCAGCGCCGGTGCCTACCGGCAGGTTTTGCTGCGCGCCATGGCGGCACCAGGTGCGAAGGTTTAGATGGCTACCTGTCGGTCAGGCATAGCGCCCGACAGCCAATACCTGTAAAACTTACGTATTATCGTAGGCAACAAGCCAAAACCCAGGGGGTAGAAATGGGAACTAGACACGACAGCATTCTCAGCACCGTCGGTAATACGCCAGTGATCAAGATCAACCGCATGGCGCCCAAGGACGTCAACCTTTACGTCAAGAGCGAGGCATTCAACCCGTTGGGTTCCGTCAAGGATCGCCTGGCACTCGGTATCATCGTGGCCGCTGAGGAAGCCGGCGAGCTCAAGCCCGGCCAGACCGTCATCGAGGCAACCAGCGGCAACACCGGCATCGGCCTGGCTATGGTGTGCGCGGCCAAAGGCTATCCCCTGGTAATGACCATGGCCGAAAGCTTTAGCGTCGAGCGCCGCAAGCTCATGCGTTTCCTCGGTGCCAAAGTGGTACTCACCCCGGCCGCTGAAAAGGGCACTGGCATGGTTAATAAGGCGGTCGAGTTGGCCGAGGCCAATGGCTGGTTTCTCACCCGCCAGTTCGAGAACGAGGCTAACCCCGACTACCACTCGCGCACCACAGCGCAGGAAATTTTGGCGGATTTCGACGGTGAGGCACTCGATTACTGGGTCACCGGTTACGGCACCGGCGGTACGCTGAAAGGCGTGGCGCGGGTACTCGCCGAGGCGCGACCGGATACCAAGATCGTCCTGTGCGAGCCTGAGGAAGCGCCGCTGCTCCATGACGGCCAGGTCCAAGAACGCAATCCGGACGGCTCGCCGGCGGCAAGCCATCCGTCGTTCAAGCCGCACCCAATGCAGGGCTGGACGCCGGATTTTATTCCCAAGCTAACCGCCGACGCTGTCGGTACCGATGTCATCGAGCGGCTGATCCAGATCCCTAACGCCGACGCCCTGCGTTGCGCACGCGAGCTGGCGCGGCAGGAAGGCGTCTTCGTCGGCATCTCGGCCGGCGGCACAATGGCCGGCGCACTCAAGCTGTGCGAGGACATACCCGCCCGCTCGACTGTTTTGGCAATGCTGCCCGACACTGGCGAGCGCTATCTGTCGACACCACTATTCGCCGACATCGAAGAGGACATGACGGAAGAAGAGGCGGCGCTGTCGGCGTCGACCCCGGGCTACCAGCGCCCCCGCGCCTGAACTTCTTCGCGACCACAAATACCCCGGTGCTCTCATTATGAGCTTGTTACAGGATGAGGTTATCGCAACAACCGACCACCCCCACCCCAACCCTCCCCCCTGGAGGGGGGGGGAGGGTTAGGGAATAGAATTGTCTCTCATCCTTCGATAAGCCCACGATAACAAATTGTATAATCGGCCGTATCAGACCGGTTCGATGGGGACGAATATCGAGTGCCGTATTTGGCCGTCGACTGATTTCGACAGATGGCCGCAGCCCGATGTGTCTTCGACCAGGATGACTTCGCCGGCGCCGATGATGCGGCTTTCGCCGTCGCTGGCGGTGAGCTGCACGCCGGCGTCCAGGTTGATGATGTATTGCCGTCGCGGTGCCGGGTGCCAGTCGAGATCATAATCGCCCGAGGTCTCGCGAAACTCGAGCCCACTCACCGCAAACAGTTCTGAAAACTTACCGCCGTGCCCTTCTCTGACCCACTCCACTTCGATATCGCGAAAGTGGGATACGCCGCTTTCGTCCTCGTACAGATTATGAATTAGCATCGCTTTCTCCTCTATTCTGATTTCTCGGCGTGGGTTGACCTATTCAGGCAATGTTAACCACACATTATTCGGTGTGGGCCTAAGGCGATCATACGTGCCCCAAGGGGATAAAATTCCGTCTCCTTCGAGAATTCTCTGGAATAAATACCGGTTTTCCCCAACACCCGTTGCGTTCTTTTTTGTTTCCCTGGAGTATTCATCGTATGCAGGCGGGTATGCACAAGAAAAATGGCGACTTTTGGCTGGAGCGTTTGACACGCGAGAGCGGAACGAGCGTGTTCGCCTATATGCAAGCGCTATTCATGCGTCTCGTAGTCGTTAACTCCAGCGCGGCGACGGCCGAACACACGTTCCTGATCGCCTTCATCTCGATCCTCGCCATCATCGGCATGGTGCTGCTCGGCGATGAGCTAAAGGGCTATTTCGAGAATTTAGCGACGGCGCTCAATAACGCCGCCGCGCCGACCCCGGATCCGTTCGCGAGCTAGCGTATTTTACGCCTAAGACGCCAGGTTCATCTGGTAACTGGCCGGCAGCCACACGAAACCGTCGCCGTAGCACTCGATATAGCCGACCGAGGGGAACGGCATGTGGAAGCCAATCGCCGTCATTCTATCGTCGGCAATCTGGTTGAGCAGTCGCCGCCGCGACACCGCCGCCTCCTCCGGATTATCGTCCATGAAGAAATGCCAGTCGGGGTGCGACAGCGACACCGCGTAGTGGGCCACGGCGTCCGACATGATCATCAGTTCCTGGCCGTTACTTTCGATATGAAAGGTCATATGCCCGGCCGAGTGACCGAAGGCATCGACGGCGGTGACCCCGGTGACGACGTCGTCGCCGGCCTCGATGAAGCGCGCCTGCTCTCCCATGGGCTCGGCTACCTCGCGGAACATCTCTAGCGTCGGCGGACGGAAATCTGGAATGTTCTCGCCCTTCACCCAGTAGTCAAATTCGACGCGGCCGAACACGATCTCGGCGTTGGGGAAGGTCGGCTTACCACCGGTCATCAGGTTGCCTATATGGTCGGGGTGGCAGTGGGTGACGACGACAATGTCGACATCCTCGAGCGAATAGCCGGCCTCGGGCAAAAGTTCGTTGAACCAGCCCGACGTGGGCGCGTTCTTCTTCTCGCCGAAGCCGGGATCGAAGGCAATTAGCTTGTCGCCAGTATCGACCATCGACGGAACGAAGTTGTGCTCCATCAGCGGGAACGGCAGACGGTATTCGGCGGCCACGGCCTCGACATCGGACGCCTCGACATTCTTCGCCGTGAAGGGGTGTATATCCTCGCGGTGGATATAGCCCTCAAGCACGTTGGTAATGGTATAATCACCGAGCTTGAACTGGTATACCGTCGGGCGGGTCATCTTGGGTTTGTTCGCGACCACCGGTGTTCCTTCCCTTAAAGATTAGCAATTGCGTTTAAACAGGCCGCTGATATAGCACCGTAGCCGGGCATCCGGAATAGTGGGGCTATAGCGAAATTGATCAAGTACTCACCCTTCGAAACAAGACCTGCGGTCTCTCCTCAGGATGAGGAGGTAAGTGAATTAAAACAGACCTCATACTGAGGAGGCACGTTATCGCCGTCTGGAAGTATGAGATCTGTTACCCGTCCGCCGGTTCGCCCTATGTCCCCTCACCGGGTTCGCTTTGCGAACCACCCTCTCCCGTGGGGAGAGGGTTAGGCAGCCGAATTGCCAAGCCCCACTCCTTGGGGAGGGGATTGGGGTGAAGGGATATAAGGTTCCCCCGCTTCGGGCATCTTCACGGAGGGAAGAGACGTTAAGGGTAAATTACTTGAGCTAGCCGTTGTGGCGGCGCTGGCCTTCGGCTTTGCGTCCAGTGGCAGGCACGCGCAGTCGACTAAATTCACGGCCGATTGGAAAGACGGTGTTGTAGTGGTTTCGGCTGAGACAGTTTCTGGTGGATCTGCAAGTTACACCGACGCAACTGGTGGTACTGGAATCGATAACGATCTTTGTGTTCTTGCCGAGGCGACGTTGACTATGCTCCATGTGGCGTAGCAGAAAGACCTTCTGATCGGCGTTTCGAGACAGATTGACCCTCACACATTTACCCAAGCCAAAAGTAAGAGCACGACGTACCTTGGCTCGGCGACAGCATCAGCCGGCGTGACCGTGACACTCGAACTGCGGGAAGCAGGTACGAGCAATGCGATATAGATCTCTGCACCCGGACTGGTCACTTTTGACTCCCGGCTGCAGGAACTCTAAGTCGATGTCATAGTAACTAACACCGAAGATCCTCTCGATGGCACAGGTCTTACGGCAGTTATTGTCAGCCTACTGCTGGACACTACAGCTGCGCATTATTTTGATTTCATCGGTGTCGATCTCGCTCAAGCGGTTTATGATGCCGTGGCGGTCTTTGACCTGAGCGCTTGGGTAGACATTGTTGGCGAAGATGCAATGGCGAATGCGAAAGTAACCCTCGGCCCGCGTATGGTTACTGCGCAAGAGGTTCGCGCCGCCAAGGATGAACTTGAAGCGCTCTAACTGGCGAGCATTTTCAAGGATGCAGATTAGAAGGAAAAATTGTTACAGAAATTTGGGGCCGGTTTTCACCGGCCCCTTTCTTTTTACGCGTTTACAACACTGCAAACCTGCACCTGCGGGTCCCTATCTATCACCCCTCCGCCGCCAGCGTCTTGCGCAGATAGTCGAGCAAGCTGATCACCGCATAGCTGCGCATGCGCGAGCGCGCACCGGGCAGGGTCACCGCGCGCGACTTGCGCGTGCCCTGCATGGCGATGCCGACGAACACCGTGCCGTTTGGGTAGTCCTCCATATCGCCCGGCTCCAGCGCGGCGATACCCACATCGGCGCCGAAATGGGCACGAGCCTGCTGGGCGGTGGTAGCGGCGCGCTTGTGGTCCATCGAAGTTGCTTCGGCCCCTTCATGATCCAAATCTGGAACGGCGACCAGGGAGCCGCGGAACGCCTGCAAATCGGGGTCGAGGACGGTCATGCGAGTCGCCAGAATACCGCCGGTCAAGTACTCGGCCGCCGCCAGGGTCATGCCGCGCGCGCGCAGATCGTCGAGGACGACGCTTTCCATGGTCTCGTCGTCGACGCCGAAGACGACATCGCCAAGCAGATCGCGGATCAGCGCCTCCTCTGCGGCGATAATCTCCTCCGCCGCCGCCTCGTTTTCCGCCTTGGCGGTGATGCGCACCTTGATGCCTTCGATACCGCTGGCCTGGAACGCCAGTGTAGCGGTGCCTTGTTCCTCCAGCTCCTCGTGGCGACCAGCGAGCATCTCGGCCAGCGCCGACTCCCCGTGCCCCCAGGTGCGCACGACGCGGCTACGGATCACCGCGGTCTGGCCCGAGCGGCGCTGCAGGTCGGCCAGAACAGTGCCTTCCATCATTTCGCGCATCTCGAACGGCACGCCGGGTACGGCGTAGATCACCTTGTCGCCCACCGGACAGATCAGGCCGGGCGCGGTACCGGGCATTTGCGCGATGGGCGTGGCGCCGGTGGGAATATCGGCCTGGCGCAAATTATTGTCGGGCATGACGCGGCCGCGGGCCTCGAACATGTCGCGAATTCTAATCGCAATTTCATCGTCGCACTGCATGCCGACGCCCATGATTTTGGCGATCACCTCGCGGGTGATGTCGTCTTGGGTTGGGCCCAGCCCGCCGCAGCAGATCACTGCATCGCTGCGCTCGAGCGCGTGGCAGATGGTCTCTTCCATGCGCTCCGCATTGTCACCGACCTTGACCTGAAACAAGGAGTCGATCCCCGCCAGGGCCAACTGCTCGCCGATCCACGACGAATTGGTATCGACGATCTGGCCGAGCAGCAGCTCGGTACCAATGGCAACGACTTCGCAACGCATGTGTACTCTCTCCCAGTCTAAATCCGTTAATCCAGCCAGTCGGGCTGCGGTCCGCCGCCGGCCGCCACCGACAACGCCGCACCGCGCGGGCCGATGCCCGGCCCGGTGCGCTGGAAGTTGGTGCAATACGCGAACGACATATTGCGCGTCCGGTCGCACCAGGCAACCGCGCCGCCGGTGCCCGAATGGCCGAACGCCGCCGGGTTCTCGCCCATTGGCAGCGTGTTGGTCTCGTTGTGCATGAAGCCATAGCCCATGCGTAAATGGCGCTGGGTCATGATGCAATCGTGGTCCCACACCAGCTCAGCGGCCTGAGCCACCGCACCCGACGACAGCAGCCGCACACCGTCGATCTCGCCGTCGCCGGCCAGCATAGCGTAAATGCGCGCCATCGCCCGTGCGTTGCCGTGACCACCGAACGACGGCACCTCGAGCTCGCGAATCTCGCGGCAGTTCTGGAAGTAGCCCATGGCCGGCGCCGAACGGAAGGCACGGCCCAACGGGGTCGTATCGTCGCCGGAGATCTTGAAAAACGCATTTTCGGGGTTGGGGTGCATGTCCGACACCCGTTCGATCTCGTCGGGCTTGAGGCCGATATTGTAATCGGCGCCCAGCGCCTCGCCCACCTCGTGGCGCAGAAAGGCGCCGATGGTGTCGCCCGTCACTCGGCGCACGATCTCGCCCAGGATGAAGCCGATATTGATCGAGTTATAGGCGCCATCGCTACCCGGCTGCCACGCCGGCTCCTGCGCCTCGATGGCGGCGATATGCACCGGCCAGTCGAACCACGAGCCCGATGGTGCAGTATCGCAATAGATCACGCCGCAGCTGTGAGATAACACATGGCGCACCAGCACGCCTTCCTTACCCGCTTGAGCGAATTCCAGCCAGTAGTCGGCCACCGGCGCATCAAAATCGATCACACCGCGATCGATAAGGATGTGGGTACAAACCGCGCTCATGCTCTTGGCCAGCGAGTTCATGATGACAATAGTGTTCTCGTCCCACGGCCGGGTACGCTCCAGGTCCAAATACCCGCCCCACAGGTCGACGACCTTGTCGCCGCCCCTATAGACGCACACCGCCGCGCCAACCTCGCCGCGCTCGGCAAAATTGCGCTCGAACTCGGTGCGTACACCCGCGAATTCGTCCGCGCATCGACCGCTGATTGGAATATTGGTGACCGGCACACCCCCGCCCCTTATTCTTTTTCGTTAACTCGGGGCTATTTATCTCATGTTTAACTGTCTAGCGCATAGAGCGGCACCTAGTCCCTTTTGAAAATCTACGCTCGGGAGCCGACGGCAGACGGTTCGCTAAGATGGGGGTACTGCTCGGTCAGTAGCGAGCCGAGATAAAAGGTCGGCGCGTAGGCCGGATGGGCCTGAATGGCCTCCAGCCAACGCGGAATCGCCGGTTTATCGGCCCACATATGGTCGAGGCCCAAATCGTCGAGGCGGACGATGACCGGCATCATGGCAATATCGGCGATGGTGAATTCGTCGCCAAGGAACCACGGCCCGCCACTATCGTCAATTTTCGCCTGCATGCGCACGCACGAACGAGCGAGCCGGTCGAGGGCTTCGCTATATACCTTTTCCGGAAAACCCACGCGGCCAAAATTGAGCAGAAATTCCTTGCGTAGCGGCTTGGCGTTGGCCATCGCCTGAAATTCATCCTCCGGCATGCTCTGAAAACGCACTAGAAACGCCATGTTGTAGGAGGGTACGCGCACCGCCGGGGTTGGCACCTCGTCGATATAAGCCATCAGCGAGCGCATGCGCGCCCGCATCACCGGGTCTTGCGGTACCAGTGGCGACCGCTCGGGGAACAACTCGTCGAGATATTGAACGATGACCAGGGAATCGATGATGTTGGCGCCCTTATGGATCAAGGTCGGCACCAGCCCGTTGGGGTTGATCGCCAGATATTCCGGCGTCAGCTGATCGCCCGAGAACAGATCGAGCTTATGCTCGGTGAATTCCTGGCCCTTGACGTGCAGCGCAAAGCGCACCTTGTGGCTGCAGATCGACTGAGAGGCGTTGTAGAGTTCGAATTCAAGCATCGTAAAAACTTTCCACCGATTGTGAGTATTTCTTTAGTAGTCTATCCAGACGTCATAAACTTGCCACGCGTTTGTAACTAACTTCGCGTTTCTAATGTCGCAGCGCTTTAACCCAAACTTGCCTGCGACTGGAGAAATCTATGCCGGATGTCGATTACACCACCTTTTCCTGAGACGAATTCGACGAGCTTAACAATCCGCGCCCGCAAGAGACCAAGTTTGCGGGATGGTGGAGAAAACCATCTCACGCCGCAGCGTTATGGGCTGACTTTAGTCCGGCTAAGCCGTTTTGGGCTTGTAGAGCACCATGCGATAGCAATCGAGGTTGCGCGACAAAAATTCGTAGGTCGCGCCCCATAGATAGAGACGGAACTTACGGAATTCGAAGTCGCCGAACTCGCGGATGATGGCGTCTTTATTCCGGTCCAAGTTCTCCGCCCACTGCTTGAAGGTGAGGTAATAACTGTGCCGGTCGTTCTGGATCTCAAGCATCTCAAACGGCGTCTTGGCAACCTTGTTGACGAAGTCGTCGAGTACCAAGAACGAATGGTTACCAGGATAGATGTGGCGCACCATGAAGGTCGATAGCTCGTATTTCTTGCGCGCCGCGCTGCCGTCAAGGAACACCAGCCCGCCCGGCTTCAGCAAATAATCGAACTTTTTCAATACCCGCTCGTAATTGGGCAAATGCTCGATGACGCCCATGATGACGACAGAATCAAACTTTTCCTCAGGGTCGTATTCGAGGAAATCCTGCAGCAAGATGTCGAAATTATCGCGGTATTCTCTGAGCTTTTCGTTGATGAAGGTTTGCGATACATGGGAAATTGTCAGGCCGATAAAATTGATACCCTTGGGCAACGCATGGCTGGCGAAAGCGCCCCAGCCAGGGCCGATCTCCAGCACCCGTTTCGATTGGCCGAGTTCGCACATTTCGGTGGCGTACTCGAACTTCCGCCGTAGTGCGGCCTCCAGGGTTTCGTCGTCATTCTCGTAGACGCCCTGGCTGTAGGCCGGCAGCACGGGATCGAGGAAGTTGAGAAACAGTTTCGGGTCTAGATCGTAGTGCGACGTGATCGCCGCCTTATTAGTGAACACTTGGCCGAAAATCAACGGTTGGATAAACCGCCAGGCGGTGACGATCGGATGGCGATCGTCGAGCGAGGCGCGTAGCGCGAACGGGCTGATCATGTCGCCTTCCAGGTCGATATCGCCTTGTAGGTAGGCTTCGGCAATGTTCGCTTCGTCGAGCGTGCCCAGCGCCTTGACGGCCCGGTCGGTGCGCAGGGTCACATCGAATTGCGGCTCTCCGTCGCCAACGTCGCGCTTATTGCCATCGGGCAACTCAATCGAGAACGGGGTCTCGAGCGTGCCGATACGGTCGATGAATCCGTTGATCCTGCTGAAGTTTCCGGCTACTGCCATACTTTTCCCCCGACGTCATTAGGGCTGTAACGATGAATGCCAATTCGTGTGTGAACACTTAAGATTATCTTGCATAAAATCCAGCGGGAGGGAATGCCTCACACGCTGCATAGCACCGTGGGCTGAGAATACGTAACCGCCTATCCAGGGTTCGGTAGCTAAGCGGGCGGATCGTCAACGCCATCAAGACGGCAAGCAATATACTGGCGTAAGCCATGCCGGTGACCATAACCAATCTAAGACCGAAGCCAAGCCGCCGTGTGAAGGTTTTTAGCGCATTGGTAGAGATCAGCAAAGCAGTCGAAGCCTAGGCACTCCAGGTAATCACGCCCATGTGTTTTGCCGATCATCAATATATTTTACAAGAACTATTCTCCATTTTATTAGCCATATATTCGCTAGTATCACTTTGATTTAAAAGTACATTTATACAAAATTTGGAACGTTAACTACAAAATTATCTTCTATTCTTGATTAGATTAAAATCTTGACAACCATTCCGTTGTTAAAATTGTATCTATTCTCGAAATAGTACGTTCCCGGCGCACTCGCGCGCCGGGCAAAACTCACTCGACGGCTGAATAGAGCCAATTTTAGGAAAATCCCACAAATTGGACTGATGGGGCTATTTTCCAGTCTAAT
>CAZHBA010000071.1:0-13951 GCA_964530225.1 uncultured Rhodospirillaceae bacterium
CGCCGATGACGAGTAGAAAGATCGACAACACTGGCAGCAGTTTGCGCAGCGAGGCAAACCTCACATGCCAGGAAAATGTTTCGCCGACCGGTCCCAACTCGGGCGTAACCAGACAGCGCAGGTAAATCGCACCGACGTAGAACCATGTCATCAGGATGCCGGGTACGATGCCGGCGATAAACAACGCGCCTACGGATGACTCGGTCCATATGCCGTAAACGACCATGAACACGCTAGGCGGTATCAGGATGCCCAGCGTTCCCGCGGAACTGATCGCGCCGGTGGCCAAGCTGTCATCATAGTTGTAGCGGCGCATCTCGGGCATACACATCGGCCCCATCGTCGCAACCGCGGTAACCGAACCGCCGGAGACCGCGCCGAAACCGGCGCAGGCGACGACCGAGGTGATGGCGAGGCCGCCCGGCATCCAGCCCAGCCACTTGTAGACAGTGTCATAAAGATCTTTGGCGATTTCTGTGCGATAGACGATTTGGCCCATCAGAAAATACATCGGTACGGCGACCATAAAGAAGTTCATCCCTTGATCGGTGAAGGTCAGGCCGAGTTGTACCATTGCCTGATCGACACCGCCGCGCAGAATGACAAAGCCGGCGACCGCGGTGCCTAGCATGGCAAACGCGATCGGTATGCCGATCGCGATTAGCGCCAGCATAGCGGCGAACGCGGCAATGCCCAGGGTAACAGAATCCACGGTCAGTCTTCCCACATGGCGGCTTGACGCTGCGGTTCGGGGAACGGATCGCGGGCGATAATCGTGCCGACGATACGCATCGCAAAAAATAGCACCAGCAGCACCGAGCTGAACATTTTGGCCGCATTGAGCGTCCACAACGGCACCGACAAATATTCAGTCTCGCGGCCAAGATTGAAGGCGAAGATTAATTCATCAAATTCGCGCATGGCGAGCAGCAAAAATACGGCTAGTCCGGTCAGCGAATACAATACCGTGGCGATACGTTTGCCGGCCTCCGGGAAATGATTGTAGAGCAGATCCATTCGAATGTGCCCGTGCCGACGGGTACATTCGGGAATAGCCATCATGAAAATAATGAGTATCATGACGCGGGCGAACTCAAGGCCCCAGATCAGCGGGTCGTTGAACACGAACCGCAACACTACATCGATGACGATCACCGCGCCGACGGTCGGCACAATAATCCAGGCACCAAACTTGTCGAAGAACTGCGTGAGGTGACGCAGAATTTCGGCGAGTTGTCCGCTACGGCTGTCGTGATCCGTCATGCCGTCCAAGTCATTGGTATTCATTCTATTTTTCAAATTCCCGGCAAATCGTCATACGCTCGACGGTAACGGAAAATCAGCGGTGCGACAGCTTTGGTGAGCGACCGTCGCGCCAAAACCTCAGGCGACCAGGCCAGCGCGCTTTACGCCGGCCTGGCCGGAGCCAAGATTATTTGAAGCTGTACATACCCATGATGGGATTATCGATCGTCTCCTGTAAGCGCTGATTTGCCGTCATGGCAGCGTACTTCTTGGAGGCGGCTTGGAGCTCACCAACCAACTGGCGAGCCGGCCTGCCCGCGGCCTCTTGGCCCGCTATCCATTCTTCCGCCATCGCCGCAAGGGACGCCTCCCACCGCGCCGTCTCATCGTCCGTCAGCTCGATGAACTGCATGCCTGCCTTCTTGAATTTTTCCTGTGCGAGAATGCCGCCGAGCTCATAGAAGAACTGCGCCTCGACTTGGCCGTGCTGGCGCGACCAGCTGTTGTAAACCCGCTGCAGATCGCCTGGTAGGTCGGCAAACCATTTTGGCCCGACACAATATTCGAGCATCAGCCGGGTCATATTGTTGTGGGTGCGGTATTTCGCCAGTTCGTGCGCCTTGAAGATGGCGCCGGCCGCATCGTTTAGCGAGACCGCGTCGATTAGCCCACGCTGCATAGCCGGATACATTTCCGCCGCCGGCATCGTAATCGGTACAAATCCGAGGGCTTCGTTTGCCTTGGCGTGCAACCCGCCAGCGGCCCGAATTTTCAGGCCCTTGGCATCTTGCAGCGTACGCACCGGCTTGTTCGAGAAGATATGGTAGCCACTGCCCGCCCCCATGCGCGAGACCGAGTTACCAATCCGCTCGAACTCGCTCCTGAACCATTTGGGATACAGCTCTTCGGTGGCTATTACGGCAACGTCAGCGGTTGGGAACAGACCCGGCAGCGTATGCGCATGGACCAACGTAAAGTCTTTGGCGCTGTAGGCCGAGAAACACGGCGCATAATCCGACAGGCCCGAACGCGTCGCCTCCGAACCCTCGCGCGCACTGTGCACGGTGCCGCCCCAGTTCTCGGTTACTTTGATTTTGCCGTTCGACATTTTTTCGAGACGGCGCATCGCTGGTTTGAAAACATTCTTTACGACCCCGGCCACCGCCGGCACATGGTGCGTCAGAACCATTTCGATCGGCGGGCCGTCATAGGTGACCCTATTGTCGCCATAGCTAGCGATCGTACCGTCGAGCCAGGCCTTCGATAGGGAATAACGTTTTTGAGCATCCGCTAGCGCGTCGGCGCTGGCTGAAGGTGCTTGAAAAACCGAAAATGAAGCCATCAGAGCGAGGCCTGATGTCACTAGTACTAACCTTCTCATGATGTTCTCCTATTTTATATTTTTATGTAACGCTCCTTGAAAAGCCATGTCGGCAGTTGGCAATCTGTCGTTCCGTTTAGGTGGGGTAGGGGTGAACCAGGTCGGCGATCTCGTCTCGCGTGGTGATCCATACCCAGTCAAGATCGACGATCATCTCGAGCATTTTGCGGAATTGAATGGCGCCGATCGGCCGGCCAGACACATGCGAATGCACGCCGATGTCGAGAACCGCGTGCGGGCTACCGATGCTGGGATAGCCCTCGATGATGTCGGCCAGGTCCTGCGTAACTTGACGCGCCGAATTGCCATAGCGAAGCGTCGTCGGCAGGTCGTTGACGTCCATGGTCCACGGCACGACGACGATCGGGCCGTTCACTGTTTCATGCACGTAAGGCAGGTCGGCATTCATGGCGTCGACCATCCAGCGAAAGCCGTTGGCAACGAGCAGCTCGGCAGTATTTTCGCTCGGTGTTCCACGCGGGCTGCCGAAACCCATGGGCCGCGTACCCGTGACTTCCACATGGGCAGCGATACAGCGCTTCATATCAGCATCTTCCTCCTCGGCCGACATGTAGATCGGATACTTATCCTGGCTCCAGCAGTGTGCAAACAACACATGCCCGGCGTCGGCGGCGCGGCGCGCGATTTCCGGCCACCGTTCGATGACGATACCATTGAAACAGGCGGCGCATTTGACGCCGAAGCTGTCGGCGATATCGAATAGCCGGTGGACGCCGGTAGTGGCACCGTATTGGGCCCAACCTATCGCGGCGGTGTCGAGCGTCCCGGGTATCAAGGGGTTACCCATGGGACTGAGGCCGGGCGCAATGCCGTCGTCCCATTGCTCGCAGATCAAATCTATGACGATGGCAAGTGGCTTGCCTTCAGGCCAACCTTCCGGAACTTGTACGGGCCCGCTTAACGACGGAACCGGCATTCGATCGCCCCCTCCCGATGTTGTTTTTTTATCTTAGGCAGAACCGAAAACGAATAGGAAGTTAAAAATTCCCGATCGGCAATGCCAGACTAGAGGGGGGCGCTTCAGGGCTGGTAGGCCTCCATTGCGACGACATTGCCGGTCGATGCGTTGTGACGGATTTCGATCAGCGGCGCGTATTCACTTGCCCCGTGAAACCGCCTGACGCTGGCTGTATCAGCAAAGCCAATCAACACGATGCGGTCCGGATCTGGCGTGCCCTCGACCCCTTCGGTACGCCCGCCACGCGCCAGGAACGTGCCTCGGTAGTGTTCGACCACGGCCGGTACCTGTGCGGCATATCCCTTGTAAGTCTCAGGATCCTCGACGGCGACCGAAGCCAGAAGATAGCCGCCATAGTCCTGTCTGTCTGACCCCTCGGCGACACCTTCGACAATGAAGACGTGAGAGTCTGAATGGGCATGGCGAATCGCCGCAATCGGCGCATATTCGGGATCGTTGACGAAAGCCTTTACGGCGGAATAGCCGGAAAACTCAACGACTATCGTGCGGCCGGCTGGCCATGAGCCTTCGAGCGTAATCCGTTCGCCACCGCGTACGATAAAGCGGCCGCCATGCTTTTCAACGAAAGTCCGAACCTTAGATTGATACTCCTTGAAGGCTTCGGCGTTGTGCACATCCATGGTCGAGACCAGATACGCCAGCATAATTTCTCTCCTCGTTAAGATGCTCTGGAACTCGTTCCCAACGTTTGGGGGAGTTTATGGTGGGGTACCCAGGGAGTCTATGAAAGCTCCGGACGGCGGCTTTGGATCAAGAGCGGACGTAAACACCAACCACAAATTACGCCTGCTTTCGGAGGTAAAGTAGACGAAATCACCGGGAAAGCGGACATATGTTGGGTATACCGACAAATTGTTGGCAACGGTGTTTCAGAACCAAGAACTAGAGTGCCTTCTTTGGCATTCACGGCGGCGTCCGGTGGTCACGGCAACTTGGTAATAGTTTCGGGCAAAGTCGAATGTCGTCTTCCGGCCATCGCTTTGAGGGTGTCCCCAGCCGGCATCAATTCAGCAAAACGCGCGGCAGCCACAGTGCTATATCCGGGAAAGCCATCACGAGAGTTAACCCCAGAATCTGCAAGATAACAAACGGGATAATGCCCCGGTATATCTCCTGAATCTTGACCGATTTAGGCGCTACAGCTTTCATGTAAAATAGCGCAAAACCAAAGGGAGGCGTCAGGAAGCTAGTTTGCAAATTGACGGCCATCAAGATGGCAAACCAGTAGATCAGTTCAAACCGGTCTACATGGTTGCCGAAATCAAGACTTGCAATTATCGGCGAAAACACTGGCAGGACGATCAGCGTGATTTCGATCCAGTCGAAGAAGAATCCCAGAAAAAACACTACCCCCATAATCAACAGGAGGAGTCCCCAGGATCCTAAGCCCATTAACTCAACCAGTTGGATAACCAGATCGTCGCCGCCGAGCGAGCGGAAGACGTATGAAAACAGGGTCGCACCGACAAATAGTCCGAAAAGCATGGCATTCGTCAGCGCGGTCGATTGGGCCGATTCCTTCAAAACTTGAAGGTATTGCCTCGCATGAGCCCAGATACCTGGCGCCTCGACCAGTTCATCGACACCGGGCACCTCCACATGATGTAGCTCAAATGGCTTGGTCCCGAACGTCGGCAGGATCACCAAATTGAGAAGGCCCAAAAGCATGGCGCCGAAAGCGCCAACACCGGCAGCTTCGGTCGGCGTTGCAAACCCGCCCAGAATCGAACCCAGCACCATTACGATGAGCAGCACCGGCGGCACAAAGCTACGCAGGACCATGATCAAATAGGCCGTGCTGGTACTTGGTCCGACATCGGCGGGCAGTGGTGGCGCCAGAGCTGGCTTGACGGCACAGCGGATGACGATGAAAAGCCCATAAAGACTAGCGAGGATGAGGCCTGGGATCAGGGCTGCAACGAACAGGGTCCCGACTGATTTGTTCAACAAGTCGGCCATAACCACGAGCATGATCGACGGTGGAATCAGGATACCAAGCGTTCCCGAAGCGGCGATCGTACCCGTCGCAAGCGGCGTGGAGTATTTCTGTTTCAACATCACAGGCAACGACAAAAGCGTCATCATCACGACCGACGCGCCAATTATACCGGTGGTCGCTGCCATGATCGTGCCCATGATCGTCACCGACAACGCCAAGCCACCCGGAACGCGCCGCA
Organism: uncultured Rhodospirillaceae bacterium; assembly: GCA_964530225.1. GTDB lineage: Bacteria > Pseudomonadota > Alphaproteobacteria > UBA6615 > UBA6615 > CAZHBA01. The sequence continues at coordinate 5,804 of CAZHBA010000071.1, forward strand.
TTAGCACCTCTAAACAGTTTAAGAGGTCACGGGCGATCCCACACCGCTCCAGCGCCGTGCCCATGAAGATAAACATGGGAATAGCGGTCAGGATGAGATTATTGCCGATGCCGCCATAGATACGTAGCGGTGCGTTGAAGAATTGGATCGGAGAGAATTCACCAAAAAAGAATCCGATGAACCCGAATGCCAAACCTACGCCACCGAGAACAAAAGCAACCGGATAACCGGAAAACAGCAGGATCGCCAAGGCGGCGAACATAAATAGGGGTAGGAACTCCACGAGTCCCACGGTTCAGTCCCCGGCGTCCGTAGTGATCTCTAGATCACCGCCGATGGTAAGCGGCACCAATGCGGCAGGTAGCTTACCCATAAAACCAGCAGTCGCCTTAATCAACTGAGAAACACCGGCCAGGCCGAGAAGCACGAACATCGCAAGCAGAAAGGATTTCATGATCCAGACATTGGTCAACCCAACCGACGAAGACGAAATCTCGCCGGTTTGGTAGGCCTTTTGGGCAAAAAAGAAGGTGTAGTAGCCCGCCACGCAACAGTAAGGTATGACAAACACGGCGCAGCCAATTATTTCGATCAGGTATTTTTTTCGCGACCTCAAATGGTCGCGGATTAGATCAATGCGGACATGGGATTGTCTGAGATAGGCATATCCAATGACCATGGAAAACAGAAAGGTATGCAACCAGGCCTCTGATTCCTGGAGTTCGGTGGCATTGATGCCGAACCCTCTCGGCACGCCTAGATAACGAGTCACCACGTCCCAGACTGTGACCAGAATGAGCACTACCCCAGCCGAGGCACCAATACCGGCGATCACACCAATAACGCGATCGATGCCCGCGCATAATCTGAGGCTGTACTGCACCTCCCGCTCTCCTACTCTAACCCATGTCACCAAACAAAAGTCCGCCCGGGGACCGTAGGCCCCCGAGCGGCAGAAGTAAATCGGCCAAATTTATTTTAGGTAGCCGAGGTTCTTCCAAAGCTTGTATTCGGCGCGGAACGCCTGCAGCGAGTCCCAAGTAGTCTTGAAATTCGCATCCTTGCTGGCGATTCCTGCCGCAACTGAATTCCAGGTCTCTTGCAATTTGGCGAGAATCTCGGGCGACCAAGTATGGATCTGCACACCCTTAGACTTCAACGTGGCAATTGCCGATCCCTGAATGGCTTCGCCCTCGGAAAGGCCATCGGTCAGGTTTGCCTTGCACGAGGTCTGCAGTATCGCCTTGTTCTGATCGGAAAGACCTTCCCACTTTTTCTTGTTCATCAGCAGCTCAAAAAGCGTTGCCTGCTGGTGCCAGCCGGGGAAATAGTAGTGCTTGGCGCCGGCCTGATAGAAACCCTTGGCTAGATCGATAGCGGGCATCGAAAACTCAGCAGCGTCGATGGTGCCACGCTCAAGTGCCGGGAAAATATCACCACCAGCAAGCAGTTGAGTTTCGACACCGAGCTTTTGCATGACTTTGGCGCCAAGACCGAAGAAGCGCATCTTCAATCCCTTGAGATCGGCTACCGATTTGATTTCCTTCTTGAACCAACCGGAGGCTTCTGGCGCTATTACGCCGCAGATGAGCCCCTTGAGGCCGTGCGCGGCATAGATCTTGTCATAAACGTCGTGTCCGCCGCCATGGAAGATCCAGGCCATATATTCACCGGCGCTGGGGCCGAAGGGCACGGCCGAGAAAAGCGCAAGCGCCGGCTCCTTACCCTGGTAGTAACCCGCCGTGGTATAGGCAGCATCAATCGAGCCTGCCGCGATGGCGTCGAAATATTCCTTCGTGCCAGCAAGCGCTTTTGGCTCATAGAACTTAAGATTAAACTGGCCGCCCGATACAGCTATCACGGTATTGGACAAATTCAAACCGAGCGTACCAAGTTGTGTCACCTTTGAACCAAAGGCGGAACCCATCTTCCATTTAACTTCCTGCGCTGCTGCAGGACCGGCCGTGGCCCCCCAGATAACAGCTGCACCTAAAACCGCAACTCCGATAAGATTTTTCATTAGTCTCTCTCCTTTGACGAAACCAGTGTGGATACCCCGCGCCTACCTTCGCAAACTTTGCCGGGCCCATTATCCCATTGCAACACGCCAGATTAGCTATTGGAGAATAATTTTTCCCAATATAAATTCCGCCGTGTTGTTATTGAGTAACAAATCTGATCATTAAGATCAATACCTTGACCGCTAATATCGATACACTTAGGGTGCTAACGTTCCACAGGCATAGCTGATCCATACTGTAGATTACCAATAATAATTAAAGAAAATTACGTAAATGTCTAGAAAATTTGATGTTTTTGAGACCGTCGAGCAAGACAGAACGGCAACTCTTGTCACGCGCCAGATCGAGGAATTGATCCTGACGGGTGTCTATTCGCCGGGTGATCGCTTGCCAAGCGAGCGAGAATTGGAAAAAAAACTTGATGTTTCTAGACCAACATTGAGGGAGGCGGTCAAAGGCATGGAGGAGCGCGGTCTTCTGGTTATCCGGCAAGGAGACGGGACAAGGGTAGCGGACGTATTAGGCTCGATGTTCCGCGAACCGATCATCGAGCTTTTTCGTGCCAACCCCCGCGCAACCAAGGATTATTTGGAGTTTCGCCGCGAGATCGAGGCCGTTTCGGCACGATATGCCGCCACGAGAGCCACGCCCGCAGATCGCGAGCTCATTACCCACATCTTTCGCAAGATGGAAACGGCGCACGCGGATGAAGATTTTCGCAATGAGGCAGAGTTCGATATTGATTTTCATGCCGCAGTCGGAGAGGCCTCGCACAATGTTGTCCTGCTCCACACTCTGAGATCCTGCTATCAGCTTCTGAGAAACGACGTCTTCTATAATCGAAGCGTGCTCTACAGCAGTTTGACCGGTGCGCGCGACAGTCTTCTCGAACAACATCGCGCCATCTTCGAGACCGTGGTCGACGGGAACATCCCCGCGGCAGAAAAAGCCGCGACCGACCACATCCGTTATGTAGAAGACACCATGCGCGATGCGGAGCAGCACTCCAGCTGGCAATTGACGGCCGCACAGCGCTTGGAAAAATTCAAAGAATCGGAAAGCTGATAATAACAGAAAACCGTCATGACCGTACGCCCAGGGCCACGGTCCGTGGCCTTTTATCCGGGATGAACTATCCCTAGTATCGTAGGTGTGAGGCCGCGCTTTTTATTTAATCCCGTAAATCCGTACCGCGTTGTCTTGGGCATCTCGCTCGACGCCGCAAAAGGTGGATAACTTTTCCAGGGTCTCACATTTTACCTGCACCCCGCCCTGCCCCCATCAAAGGGGAGTTAGGCCGTTAACCACCGCTCGGTTTAAAAGTCCTCCCCCCTTGTGGGGAATAATCAGCTATAATTTTCCATGCCTCCAAATTTGATGAGAAGCATAGGTTTTACCGCCCCACTATGATGGTTCGTTGTGGCCAATAGGGGTCATGGCAGAGGTTAAGGCGAACAAGCGGTCGTACTCGATAAACCATCCCTCGCATCTAGACAGAGAGAGCACTGTGACCCGAGCAACAGGAGTTACGACGCACCCAACGTCTCAACCATCGCGCAGCGAGCTGATCGACCGGGCTGCTGCCCTAGTGCTGACCTTGCGCGAGCGCGCCAACAAGGTCGAGCAGTTGCGCTGCATTCCCGACGAAACCATCGCCGACTTACACGAGACCGGCCTGTGGCGCATCCTCCGGCCAACATGTTACGGCGGCTACAACACCGATTTCGGCGTGATGGTCGACGTCTCCATCGAACTCGGGCGTGGCTGCGCCTCGACTGCCTGGGTCTACATCAACCTAGTCTCGCACAACTGGATGCTGCCGTACTGGCCACAGCAGGCTATGGACGAAATTTGGGGCGAGAATCCGGACGCGCTAATCGGCTCCACCCTGATCTTCCCGGCCGGTAAACTTGAGCCCGTGGACGGCGGCTACAGCTATTCCGGCCGCTGGCCCTACGCTAGCGGCATCGATGCAAGCGACTGGATGATGCTCGGGGCCATGGTCACCAACGCGGACGGTGTGCCCGTCCCGCGTATCGCCATCGTTCGCGCCACCGACCTCAAGGTGATCGACACCTGGCACGTCTCCGGCCTCGCCGGTACTGGCTCGAAGGATGTCGCCTGTGACGAACTGTTCGTGCCCGAGCACATGGTATTCGATCCAGAACTCGCACGCGAGGGCTATGCACCGGGCACCGAGGGCATGGAGGGCGACGCTTACCGGCTGCCGCTGCTTCCCTTCATTCCCCATCTCGTTGTCGGACCGATGATCGGCATCGCCCGCGGCGCCTATGAGGATTTTATCGAGAAGCTCAAATCGCAAACTTCGATCTACAACCGCTCTCGACTCGCCGATCATACGACCATTCATCTCAAGGTCGCCGAGGCGGGTGTTCTCATCGACACAGCGCGGCTCTTGGTGCGCGAAAACTGGCATGAAGCCCACCGCATCGTGGAGACCGGCGATCGCCCAAGCCTCGAAGACCGCGCACGCTGGCGACGCGATGGCGCACACGCGGCCGGTTGCTGCGTGCGTGCGGTCGATCTGATTCACAGCGTCTCCGGCGCCACCGCCAACTACCGGGACAATATTCTGCAGTTGCGCCACCGCGACATACACGCCGCCCGCCACCAAATCCATTTGTCGTGGGACATTAACGGGCCCGAGTTTGGCCGCATCGCCATCGGCCTGCCGCCAACTAATCCGATCCTTTAAGCGTTGGAAAGTTAGCCAGCGGTTAAAGTGATCGCTTGGCCCTCCGTCGCAATTGCCGCGAGGTCAATCGATTCGCGATCCGGGTCCGCCACCACCGGCCGACCGCTAAAGGAAAGCCGCAACGGATCGTCGGCAAACGGGTAAGGTGAGACGTGATAAACGCCGTCGCCTGCCGGCCGCACTGTGATAGTGACATCCTCGCCGGCACTGCTTGGCACGTGCTCGAACGTCCGCTCGCCGCGGTCTGCCTCGTGCTGGGTATTGAAATAGAGCGCCAGCGTGTCGAAGAACTGCAGCTGCTTGTAATTCTGCATCAGATGCGCTTCCTCAATCCAGGGGGCGGTCTCGGGGTCGGCTGCAAGTTCAGCTTTAAGGCGCTCTTGGCGCGCCAGCTCGCCGTTAAGCATTCTGTCGGCTTCCGGCCGATTTTCCGCCGCTAACGAATCCAACAAGATGTGATCCGACATACCGTAGCGGCCATTGTACAGCCCCCAACTGTGCATGCTCGACAGTAGTCCACAGTAGATGTGGCGCCGGCTGTTAAATTCGGGCGACCTGCGGCTGGTCTCGATAATGGTCTCGAACGGCGTGTATTGCAGATTGTGGGGTAGCCCTGTCTGTGCATCGATCGCCGCCGCCGCATCGGCGTCGGCCCAGCCGGCGTCATGGTGGCCGACGACGTACAGCACCTCCTCGCGTGGCGCGACGGCCTCGAACCCGTCGTTACCAAAGGCGCGAGCAAACCGCCCAGCCAGGGTCATGTGTTCAGCCATAGTGATTATCAGTTGTGGTTCGCCCGCGGGCGCGGTCTGGACGATCATGGCACTCCTCTCAGAATCCACTGTGAACGGTGACGCCTGGCGCTTCTGCAGAGGGCTGTTACCAGGCACCGATGACGATAGCAAACTTGAAGACGCTTCAAAAGGCTGGCGGGCTAATCGGTGCTGCCCTAACCCTCGGCTGTCGATACCCCCTACGGGGTGGCATCCCTGGCGCCGATGTTTGACACGGTCGGCTTCTACGACTTGTCGGTAGCCCACCATGCAGCTTACAGCGGTTGTCACACTGATTGATCACTTTCAGGATCGGCTATTCGTGTGCCGAAGTTAACAAGCGCGACACCAATCCCTACGATCACAATTGCCACCCAAAGCCAAAGCGTGGTCACCTCATCGAAGAACAACACGCCCCAGCCAACCCCGGTTAGCGTCACAATATAGCCGGCCTGACCCAAGTAGACGGCACCGGCTAACTCGATAACTATGTAGAACATGAGGAAACCGACTGCCGTGGACAGCGCGTAAAGCAGAAGGATTACGTCGCGCCAGCCGAAACCAGCCCAGATGGGGTGGAAACTATTGTCCACCAATATGACGATAACGGCGCCGAGGGCTGCAGCGAACATGGTACCGGTCACCAGTGCAACATTATCAGCGCCCGCTGGTCGGCCAAGTTCGGCGTAGACATTTGAAAGCCCGTAACTTGCCGGCACGATAAATGCCAGCAGCGCGAGCGGTAGAAGGTCGGGCGAGGGCAAGCTACCCTGCGGGATAACGAGCACACCAGCGCCCGTAAAGCCGACAATAATTCCCAGTGCGCGCATCACCTGTAGACGTTCAATCCGGAACATGATGGCGAAGACATAGGTCATCAGCGGTGCGAGCAAAATGACCACCGACATGTAGCCGGCGGATAGCCTCTGGACGACATGGACGATGGCGATAAAGGGAAGATCGAGGCCGATCAGACCCATGAAGAAGTAGTAGGTAATTGCCCGCACGTCGCGTGGCACCGGCGTGCGGCGGATGAGGCATGTGCTCGCCAATATGATACCGGCGCCAAAGGTCTGCCAGAAAATAATGGAGGCTGGCGAGATGCCGTTGGTTACCAGCGCCTTGGAGAAAGATGGGTTACCGCCAAACACGGCACCGAGTAGTAACAGCAGCACTAGTGGCAACCAGCGACTGCTGCCCTCAGCTGTCGCACGCATCGATATCTGCTTCTCCGCGTTAAGGCCCTACGGCCCAGATTTACCCTTCCCACTGTAGGTATCGAACGTCCACGGCGGGTCGGCTCATAGTAACGGAGAAAGGGCCGCCGATTTCAGAAAGTTCCGTTTCGTTCGCGTGCACTCGGTTGCGAATTTAAGACTAATGCTCGCGACGCTGATCGGCCAAAATTAGCAGATCAAGTTGAGACTTTAGCCATCGCGGCGCATGAGGCGAAAAGCAATATTAGGGCCATTGCCGAGGCCGTAAGCCAGCGAGATCCACAGCATGGCCAACGGTTCCAGTAACCGAGAACTCTGAATGCCGCCCGCGTCGACCGGGTCAAATCCGATCTCCTCGGCGAGGCCCATGACCGTTGACTTCGCCTCCTCATCGTCACCACAGACGAACATCGTTGGCGCTCCATCGGAATAGGTAGGATCGGCCATATTGCCCGATCCCGTGGTGTTGAACGCCTTCACGACGCGGGCACCGGACGCCACCGCAGCGATGCGCTCGCCGGCGGATTCGCTAAAACCGATTTGCAGCCCAGACCCATCCGCCTTCAATGGATTGGACGCGTCCATGACGATCTTACCGCTCAGATCGCCGGCTGCGCTAATCGCGTCCTCGGTTCCGCCAAACGGCGTCGCCAGAACGACGAGGTCACCAAATGCAGCGGCCTCGGCCACGCTGCCTGCCGCCGGTTTCCCGTCCGCCGTGGCGATCGCCGACTGCACCCGCTCACCGTTGAGGTCACGAACACCAAACATGACCTCATGACCAGTTGAACTCCAGCGCGCCGCCAAGGCGGCACCAACGTTTCCCGCTCCAATAATTCCGATTTTCATTTTTGCCTCCTTTTTTATGCACGGCACTAGCCGACGCGGTTATTGTCAAACAAATTTGAACTAAAATACGGAACGCGGCAAGCTAGGAACCTCAGGCCGCAAGCTGACACCGTTAGTCACGACCGGATTACATCCCAAAACGGACATGTAGACAGGAACGGCCGCGCCGGGCGGTAATCGGGGCTCCGGTCTGTATTGAGTATAATCATTGATCTGGTCTCCTTTACCAATCGCCGTCGCGCACTTCGCGCACGATCTTCAGAATCGCGTCATCTGTAGTATTTGCCGATTAAATCCGCTTAATCGCTCACAAATATTTACCTGCCGCACCAAAGGTCGATACCCTTGTGGTCAATCCCAACTAAAGCCTACATTGGGATAACTATCAAGAATGAGAAAAAGGAGGAGAATCCGTGGCCGACGGCCCCCCAACACGAAGCCAAGTCATGGCTGCAAGCGGCGACATGCTGAAATGGCAGGTCTACGCCATCCACACCTTCCCAACCAACGGTCTGGGACCGGTGATGGAGAATATCGGCCCCCATCTGGAACATCAGCATCGGATGGAGAAA
>CAZHBA010000072.1:0-52046 GCA_964530225.1 uncultured Rhodospirillaceae bacterium
ACCCGCCTGTAGAAAGACGATGATCACAACCGACGCGGCGACCATTTCCACCGTGCCATAGATGGGCGCGTCGAAAACGCCGCGGCCGATGATGTCGCCCAAAACCAGAAAAACTAGGGCGAAGGCCCAGACCGCAGCCAAGACCATGAGAAACTTCGACACGCGGTCACTGAAGGTGATGAGGTTCATATTCGTTTCGTCTCAGACGGGTGTGCCAACACCGGATACCGGCGCACGCAATACCCCAATGAGTTACCGGCTGGACACCCAATTACGGGCATCCAGCCGGTTCTCGTTCATACCTGAGACCCTATTTAACGACGTAGCGGACCGGCCACTTGTAGCCTTGCTTCTCCGCTGCATCCAAATACGAGTTGAGGATCTTCTTGGCCGGGAAGCCATCGCTTTCGAGAGCGTCGGCATGCTTTTGCGGCCAATGAGCCAGACCCTTCGCCCAACCGAGGCGGACGTCGGCGGGTAGCTCGGTCACGGTGATGTTCTTCTTCAGCCAGGCCATGTCTTTCTCATAGCCTTCCTTATTCGCCGAACCCGTCAGGGCCTGGAAACGTCCGGCAACCTCCTGGATTACCGGCTTCGCGTCGGCAGGCAGTTTAGCCCAGAACCGGTTGTTTACGGTCAGGCCATGCCAGGTGATAGAGCCGAAGCCGATGGTGGTGTAGTACTTGCCCACTTCCCACAGGCCGAAGGTCTTGCCCCAGGCGCTCGGGAACATGATGCCGCCTTCGGCAACACCGGTCTTGATCTTCTGATACCAGCCCGGCAGACCGTCTGTCACCGGCACGATGCCGATACCGGCCTGCTTCATCCAGTTCAAGTTGAGCCCGGCGCCAAGGATCTTATGACCCTTGAGATCCTCGAGTTTCTTCCACGGGAAGTTGGTGCCCAGGTTGTAGCCGCCGTCGCCAATGATGGCGATGAGGGTCTGGTCGAAACCTTGGAAACGCTGCGCGAGGCTGGGGTACTGGTTATAGATATCCGCCGCAGCGCCAACGCTTTGTACCGGATCCATGGTGCCGAACGGCAGCATTATCTGGAACGCATGCATGGGCAGTTTGGACGCCTCGAAGCAGTAGCAGAAACCGCCGATATCGACGACGCCGTTCTGCACGCCTTCGAACGTATCGAAGACCTTTACGATGGAGCCGCTATAGCCTTCGATGAAGTTGACCTTATGGCTGGTCTTCGACTCGATTGCCTTTTTCAGTTCCGGCTCGAAGAAATTTTTCATCAAGCCCGCATAAACAACGGTCGGCGGATGACCCGACGCAATGCGGATATTGATGGTTTCGGCCTGCGCAGACGTGCTGGCCGTGAGCATGTTGGCGACAGTCAAAGCAGCTGCCGAAAACCCAATAAATAATTTAGTCGTTAGCTTCACCATAACCTCCCCTTAATTTTTGGTGGTAACTTACACTTATACACCATCGCCTACTAACTTCCGTCGAGCGATAGGACTATCCGAAGTGGTTATTAGAATACCTCACTTGGCGGAGGCCTTGTTTTCCATAAGTCTTCTACAAGACTTAACACTTTGGTACGGCGATTATCCAACATTGTCAAATATATAGTCGGGACCTGGGACACTCTAGGGGCCACATACACGCCGGTTTTGCGCCGGCAAAATTCGTCGAACGTACCTAGGCCAAAGCTAACAACTTGGCAAATAACGTTCTTTCCGACCACATTTCCAAATTCTTACGGTCTTGCAATCGCCAACTAACGTACGTTCACCGGCCCCAAAAGAAATTACGCGAGACCGAAGGCATCGCACATGCCTTCGCGGCCGAGAATTTGGTTGGCGATTACCAGATCGACGATCAGGTTATTCAGATGGGCCAGATTGGCCATCCGCCGCGTTCCGCTCCCGGCCCCGCTATTGCAGCGGCGAGAAACTCGATGGCCACATGAGGGTCGAATACATCTCCATCAGCAATGGCCCGGCGTAGGCAGCGAAACCCTGCCACGCCTCTTCACCCATCACGCCATCGCGCGCCGCCTTGCGTTCGTTCGAGTCCTTATAAGCCCACAGGTGGCAGACCTCGTTAGGATCGGGCGACTGGGTGACCCAGGCGCAAATGTTCTTTGAATATTTTTCGCGGGCCGGCATCGCCTCGACGAATTTCCCCATCCACTCGTTGGCTTTTCCAGGTTGAATCCGGTAATTTCGGAATTCATAGAAATGACCGCTGCCGGACGGTGGTGTCAGGTCGCGGTGGGCTTCCATGAAACGGAGTTCCTGCTTGAGGATCAACGGCCGGATCAAGGGGATGTATTCCTTCACCCAGGCTTCGACCTTGCCGAGTTCCGCGCGTAACTTGTCGCGTTCGGCCATATCCTCGTAACTCCACAAATGCATAACCTGATTGAGCGGCCCGATATCGGTGTACCAGTAGCCTTCGAGTTTGCCGTACTTGTCGCCGCGTACCGGCCGGCCAATCTCTTCGTTGGCCTCCAGGATGGCCGGCACCGCACCAGCCCGCGTTGTGTAGGTCCGTAATTCGTAAATCATGGTTTTTCCTTTGTTGCTCCTGCTTGCTCCATCCACGCGTACCAGGGTTTAACCCACCGATTTATCTATCCGGCGGCATGTCCTGCAGACTAAACCGGTGATGCGGCCATTGTGGGTATTTAAAATCCACAATGTACTGCCACGTACTTCAGCGTCTTCAGACTGGTTGAACTGATCCGGCCCTAAACCCTACTTATCTGCGCCGATTACACCGGTGATTTTATGTGCTTCGTTTAAGATCTTGACCCAACAATTTAATTTGTCGGAAATGAAAATCCAGTCCTTCGCATTAATCGCAAAGCATTTCGGTTCATTAAAACGATAACGGTCGCCACCAATCACGTCGACCGTTTGCTGCGCGTTGTCGAGAATTTGAAAACGGTCATCAACGACTGCGGATCGAGCACCTTGACCGCGTTGTTATTGACATCGGCGACGTAGAGTTTGCTGTCGTCGGGCGACAACACAACATCGTGGAGGTTGACGAACAAGCGGTTGGATTCCGCCTAGAACGTCACCGTTACCTGTTGCGCTACGGCCGGAGCCACAGTTGGTATAGGCAGCAAAAAGACGATGATCGCAAATAGGCGCACGGGCAAATAATGCAATGCATCTAGCCCACGTGCAAGCCGCCAAGGCTACTCGCATCATCGCGTATGAACCGGAAATTTCCTAACGGCTTGCCAATTCAACGATGCATTTTGTGACACAACAGTCGGTAGCGTGGTGCGCGTTGACTCGCCGGGATGCGTTTTCTACATTCCGTCCGCTTAAGGCTTTACGGGAAATTCCCTGATGCAATTGAACAAAAAACCAACCGGCCGTTCTCAATAATGAAACATCGGCGGAGGAACTATTAATGAGTGACACCCCCTGGAAAACAAAAAACTGGTTCACAAGTCCCTGGAACTTCGCCCCGGAAGTCACTAAGGATTGGAAATTTCCGGACAACATCCGCATTCACGACGTTACCCTGCGTGACGGCGAACAGCAGGCAGGCCTAGCATTCAACTACGACGATAAAATCCGCATCGCCGAGGCGCTGGCGGAGGCCGGCGTGCAGCGCATCGAAGCCGGTATGCCGGTGGTCTCGAGAGACGACGCAAAAGTCGTCCAGGAACTGGCCCGGCGCGATTTTGGTCCCGACGTTTATGCGTTCGCACGCTGCATGGTCGAGGATGTCAAACGAGCCGTCGACAGCGGCGTCAACGGCGTCATCATGGAAGTGCCGGCGAGCCCGCATCTGATCGAGTTCGGTTACCGCTGGGAGCTCGACCGCGCCATCGACTTGTCGGTCGAGTCCACCAACTTCGCCCACGAGCAGGGGTTAGAGGTTATCTTCTTCCCCATCGATTTCACCCGTTCCGACCTGGAATGGGTGATCGACCTGATCGACCGAGTCGGCAAAGAGGGCCACATGGACGGCCTCGCCCTGGTCGACACCATGGGCGCCACCTCGATCCACGCTATGCAGTATTTTGTCCGCTCGATGAAAAACCGTTTTCCCAATATCCCGCTAGAAGCCCATTTCCACATGGACTACGGCATGGGCGTCGCCAACACTATCATGGCGCTATCGGAAGGCGTCGAGGTTATTCAGTCGACCGTCCTGGGCATAGGCGAGCGCGCCGGTAACGTGCCCATGGAAGAAACGGTAATGGCACTGCGCACGCTCTACGACATCGACATCGGCATCAAGCTGGAAAACCTCAAGGGCCTCGCCGATCTGGTGCGCGACGTTTGCGGCGTCGTGGTGCCAAGCAACCGCCCGGTGGTTGGCGATGACCTGTTTAAGGTCGAATCCGGCATCATCGCTACCTGGCTGCTCAACTGCGGCGACGAATACCAGACCGAGGTCATGCCGTTCCGTCCGCGCATGGTCGGCCAGGCTGAGCCTGAAACCGTGATGGGCAAGGGTTCCGGCATCGACACGGTCAGGGAATGGCTGGCGCGTATTCAGGTCAACGTGGAAGACGAGAAATCAATGGAAGTTCTGATGGCGGTCAAGGATTGGGGCCTAATCCACAAACGCCTGATGACGCCGGACGAATTCAACGCTTTGGCGAAGGACGTGCTCGGCCTCTAGCCAGCGCCCCAAACAACAACGAACCCGGCCTGCCTTCTGCGGCACGGCCGGGTTTTTTGTGTCAAATAGCGATACAAAAGCAAGGCCAGATAAGACGGAAAATAAATATGAATTCTGACGATAAATCCAACGTTCGGTATCTCTCGCTCGCCGGCACCATCGAGCCTACCGGCACCTGGTCGCTGGCCAGTCGCGCCGGCGATTTTGTTTTCGTGGCCGGCATGCGTGGCATCGACCCCGCCACCAACGAGCTAGTCGACGGCAACGAAAACCGCATCCGCCAAGCGTTTCGCAACATGGAAGATATCGCCGCACCGGAAGGTGCGAGCCTAGCCGACGCCGTCCGGCTCACCGTCTATGTGACCGACATGGACCGGCACCGGCCCATCGTAAACAAAGTGCAAGCCGAACTGTGGTCGGGCGGCCCCTACCCGCCACGCACGATTCTCGAAGTTTCCGATCTAGCGGCGGGGGATATCTTCGAAGTTGAGGGAACGTTTTATGCGCCAATTAAGGGTGTAAATTAAAACTGGCAAGCGTAGCTGGGGTTTTTGCGGTCGTGACCGGCCTACTTGAGCGACACGGGCTTGCCGTGCGGGGTCATCTTGTATGCGGTTTCCCACGCCTGCTTGCGGTCGGCGAGTTCAGTCGTGCTCATTATGTCCTTGTTCGTGGTCAGACGCTCGAGCGCGGCGAGCCAGTAGCGGTAGTAGTCGCGCCCGTCGTCGGATGGGTTCTTCGCATCGGCTTCAGTCAACACCGCGCCCAGGGTGTCGGCCCATTCGCGCCAAGTGAAGTGGCCGGCCTCATAGAGGTGCAGGGTCAAGGCGAAGGCCTGTGCTTCCCACGGCTCGGCAAATGGCGGCGCATCGGGGTCCTGCTGAAAGGGTATCTCAGGCCGGCTCAAGGTAGGTATCCCACATATCGACGAACACCTTGTCGACCGGATGGGGCGCGTCGTCACCCCACAGCTCTGCCGCCGTGAAGCATACACTGTAGACGGTCTGCGGCGCCTCGCCAGCAAGGTCGGCATTGCTGTCGGGCAAGACGAAGGCGCCGTGCACCCGGTCGACCACGCCATTGTGACCACGCACATAGCGCGGCAGGCGGGTGTGGCCGTGCGGATTTATATTGCGGGCGTGCACTTTGTCGCCGGCGGAAAATCGCGCGGCAAAGTGCACATCGTCGCGGCGCGCTGAGTCACCCCGTTGCATGGCGGGCACGACCTTGTCGGCGGTAAAGGTCGGCGTGTGCACCCCGGCGTCGGGGTTGGCGCGACCGCTGACCAGCTCTTCCTCGGTGGCGAGGCCGGCATCGGCGGTAAGGCCAATCAGCGCGTCGAGCCAAATCTCAAAGTAGGAGATGTTGAGGTAGCGCGGCCCCGGCACTCTTTCGCGGAACAACCGGCCGCGGTCAATATTCCACTTGCCCCACGCGCCCATGGCCAGAAAGCAGGCGAGCATGCGTCCTTCCCAATCGTCATGGAAGGGGCGCTCGTCGGCGTCGGGCACGATCGGTCCCATGCCGTGCATGCCGCCCATATCGTGAGCGCTGTTCACGGCGTTTCCTCAGGATTGCGTGGCAAACCGGTGCCGATCATGGAATCGCGGGTTACCAGTTTAGCCAACTGTTCCGCGCTCCAGCCGTCAGTGCCGGCGGGCTGCACGGGCACGACCAGGTAGCGTAGCTCAGCGGTTGAATCCCACACGCGTACTTCCATGTCGTCGGGCAGGTCGAGCCCAAATTCCGCCAGCACTGCGCGCGGTTCGATGACAGCGCGCGAGCGGTAAGGCGCCGACTTGTACCAGGCCGGCGGCAGGCCGAGTACCGGCCACGGGTAGCACGAGCACAGTGTGCAGACGACCATATTGTGAACGCCGGACTTATTCTCCAGCGCCACCATGTCCTCGCCCTGACGGCCGACGTAGCCCATATCGGCGATCGCCGCCGTGGCATCGTCGAATAGCCAGGTCCGGTAGTCGGGCTCGCTCCAGGCGCGGGCGACCACGCGGGCACCGTTCCGGGGCCCTACTTCGTTTTGGTAATAATCGACGAAAGCATTAAGCGCGCCCGCGTCGACCAGCCCCTTTTCAACGAGCACCGACTCCAACGCCTGCACCCGCAACGCCGGATCCGACGGCAGGTCGTGGCTGCGAAACTCGCTGTCGTGGTCACCGCTCATCGCCGCCAGTTTATAACAACACTTGTCAAGCGCAAAATCGAAGATTAAGTGCTCACCTTAATCGCAAACCCATGCCTCGAGACGGCGGTACCACCTCTTCAACATGAGGGTGTTTATTGAAAAATTCTCATTCTCCATCCTGAGGAGCAATCGGGGATCGCGTCTCGAAGGATGAGGGGATCAGGACAAGTTCGCTCCTTTGTGGAAAGATACCTGCAGCCAACAAAGGAGAGAAACCATGACGCAAGAAAGACAAGAAAATACCCCCTTCCCCGCCGGTGCAGCGTTGGTGGTCGGCGGTAGCGGCGGCCTGGGTGACGCCATATGCCGTACGCTCGCCAGCCAGGGCAGCGATGTCGCGCTAACCTACCACGGCAACAAGGAAGCCGCCGATACGGTCGCACAGGCGGTAACAGACGCGGATCGCAAGTCCGCTTCGCTGCACCTGCCGCTAGACCATGCCGAAGCTGTCGCCGAGATCGTCGACGGCGTAGCGGCAGACTTTGGCGCCATCCATACGCTGATCTTCACCATCGGCCCCGATATTGGCCAACCCTTCGTCAGCCAGGTGACGCCGGAGGAATGGCGCAAGGTGATGGAAGTGGAGCCAGTCGGCTATTTCAACGTGGTCCATGCCACCCTGCCCCACCTGCGAACGAGCCAAGGCTCTGTGGTTGCGGTAACATCGGCGGCGACCCTGCGTTACGCGCCGCGCGATATTCTGTCGGCCGGGCCGAAGGCATCGGTGAACCTGCTAACCCAGGCCATCGCCCGCGAGGAAGGCCGCCACGGCGTACGCGCCAACATCGTCGCGCCTGGCTTTATCACCGCCGGACTGGGTCAGCACCTGCTCGACACCATCATCTCGGAGCGCGAACTCGAAGGCATCCTGCGTTCGGCGGCACTACGGCGCATGGGTACGGCAGAGGAAGTCGCCGAGGTAGTAGCCTTCCTGGCGTCGTCGAAAGCCTCGCTGGTGACCGGCCAGACCATCGCCGCCGATGGCGGTTACAGCGCTTGATCAGACTTCGGCCGATTGCAAACCACCTGCCGGTACCCAACATCTAGAAATGGGGCGTGTGCAACCGGTCGAAGATACCAGCCTATGTCCAACAATCTCAGTCAAGTTCCGCCGTTTGCTGTTACCGGCTTTAGCCGCTACAGCACTGACGGCGGGCGATGCTTCGACCATTATCTCCAGGGCTAACATCGCCCATAATTACTAGCCGTTCGAGCTGTGGCAGCTTTGCGGCGTCGACAATGCGCTTAGGGTCATCGACATCTCCGGCGACGGCCGCAATCACTCCGGCCGCCCACTGCTGTTCTCCCGCGCCGACGTGCTGACCGACGGTATCACCATCAATGCGTTGCCGATGCTCCACCTCGACACGAACGGCAGCGTTCTTAATCCCGGCCACGACACCTATTACAGCCAGCGTGTGGTCGGCGGCCCGGCTCGTTCATGGTGTCGGCGCTGGGCGCCAACGCATTTCCTGACGCCATTCTGAAAAAGCTGACAATCGAGATCGCAGGTATCAACACCGACACACTATCCGGCGGCGCGCGCCTTGCGTTCTCGGTGCACCACATAGACGCCGCTGGCGATGATGATCGCCGTGCCGATGAACGTGAATAGGTTAGGAAAGTCGCCGAAGACAAACAGGCCAAACGAAGTCGCCCAGACAATTTCGGTATAAGCGAATGGCGCCACCAGAGCCGCCTCAGCACGCTGATAGGCCTTGATGATAGCGTAGTGGCCGAGGCCACCGAAGAACCCCACCGCGACGAGCATCAGCCATTGCTCGGTTGTCGGCGTCTGCCAATCGAAGGGCCAATCGCCGTCATCGTCAAGGCGCCGACGAGCGCGGTGTAGAACAGCATGTTCAAGGGGTCGGAGCGGTGACTAATCAGCCGCGTGATAATTTGATACAGAGCATAGAAGAACGCGACTGCGACCGGCAGCAGCGCCGCCACTTGGAATAGGCCCGCGCTCGGCCGAATGACCACCAGCATGCCGATAAAGCCGACGACTACGGCGACCCATCGCCGCGGCCCTATACGCTCGCGCAAGATAATTACCGACAAGACTACAATCAACAACGGCGCGGCAAAGGTGATCGCCACCGCGTCGGCCAAAGGCATGAACCCCAGCGCGACGAACATGCACGCAGTCGCCAGCAGCACCAAAATCGAGCAGGCGATTTGCCAGCCGATGTCATCGCTGTCAAGCAGCGTCGGGATACGCCGCGGGAACAACACCAGAATTAGCGCGAAGTGGAAAAAGTAGCGGCCCCAGATGATGCCGGTTACCGGCAACTCACCGCGCAATTCTTTCGTGAACGTGTTCATGGTGGCAAAGCACAGCACCGCAAAACAGATCATCAGAATGCCGCGCAAGGGCGCATCGGTGGGGCGGGCAACCTCCGTTACCATGACCCTATCATTACCGTCAGTTAGGGCAGCAGGAAATCGTACAGGCGCACCAGGATATCCACCAGTACTTTTTGGCGGATTACACGGTCCGTTGGCGACGCCCAGTCATTAAATAAATTCCGGCAAAAATCAAGATCACGCCGGTGACATGATAGAGCGCAACGCTTTCGCCCAAAACCAGAATTGCCAGTGCGGCAATAAACACCGTACGCACATAAAAAAACATGCTCGAAACATACGACCCCACCGCCAAGGTGCCGATGGTCATGAAACCGACGGCAAGGACCGATACGGCAACCGATATCCACAGAATCATCGCCACGCTGTCCAACGTGTAGGGAAATGGCTCTACATATAAAATTTCCCAAACATACAGCGGCGCGGCAAAGGCCGCCCCAAACCACGAAACCGCGCATAAACGGGCGAATGGCGAGAGATCCGACGGGGTAAGGCGCAGCAGGACAACATAGGCCGAATAGCCCACTACGGCAGCGAACACCAACAGATCGCCGAAGTGTGGCCGCATACCCAACAGAATAGCGGCGTCGCCGCGCGCAACTACCACCAACACACCGGCCGCGGCGATCAACAAACCGATTCCCTGACGCGTAACGATTTGATCGCGGAAAAACAACCAGCCCATGAAAGCCATGACCGCGGTCTGGGATGTCATGACAACGCCACCATTCATCGCCGTGGTCATACTAACACCGAGATAAACCGCCGAACCGCCCAAAACCGACATGCAGAAGCCAAGAATGGAAAGGACCTTCCAGTGCCGCACCACCACCGCGTACTTAATGTAAAGTTCGCGGCCATAGAACGGTGTAAGCAAAATCGCCGGCCCCATAACGCGCCAGAACCCCAAGCCCAGGGGCGGCACATCGCGCCCCTCGGCGAGCCGGCCGACGATGACATCGGTCGCCAGGAAAAACACGCCCAACGACATCAGCAGATAAGGCCACCATTTCTGCCGTGCGATCCGCGCACACAACGGCGACCTTCCGATTTGCTCGTTTATTGTCATAGATTGTCCAATAGATTAGCAGAACTTAGTGAACGCCAGTTCCTTCACTTCAGTCGAGCCATGTGCCAAGCGCATCTCCCGAGACCGCGATACAGGAGATATTGATGGAAAAAACTACGCTAAAATCTTAAATGCCCAGGATGCCCGCACGACGGAACTGTTTCGCGCCCACCCAAACACCATGCGCGTCCGTCGCGCGGTCATGCAAGCGGTGCAGAAGCCGCACGCTCTCGACGCAAGACATCGGGGCTGACAGCGCTGGCGATCGCCATCGCCTAGCGCTGCGAAGGTTACGTGGTCTCACACCAAGCAGTCGGCAAAGAAAGGCACCAGACGGATAAGACGGGCGCGGCCGGATGCGCGAAATTTCGATGTGTCGGCGCGGCGCTGTTGTTTCATCGGCTACCCCTGGGTTTTGTCTGGTCCATTGACAAGAATTAATTCTAAAGTATGCGCGGTGCCGGTGTCACAACATGGAAAATGTGGATTTGCGCGACTCACAGGCGATGCTAGTCAGTGATTATGGTTAGTATGCGACCATGGCCCCGTTCCTTTTTGCTGCTCGCGTTCCTGATGGTCTTGACCGCGTGCAACCAAAGCGAGGTGCTACTGCCGACGACCGGCGCGTCGGACAACGAGACCGCAAAGAGTTTTGCTCTGCTCGCCGATATTCCAATCCCGCCGGGCGCTGAACTCGATGTCGAAAAATCTCTCGTGCTGGGCAATCTCAACAGCTGGACCGGGCGGGTTATTCTCGATGTCAGTGTATCGGCAGCCAAGGCCTTCGCCCTCTATCAAGCCGAAATGCCAAACTTCGGCTGGCAGCCGATTATGAGCGTGCAAGCCGTGGTCAGCGTATTGACCTTTACCCGAAGCGAACGGGCCGCGGCCGTCCAAATCGAGAACCGAACGCTACGTGGTAGCACGGTATCGATCACCGTTGCGCCGCGCCAAACCAATATGGGGCCCACCTCCGGGTCGAGCTAAGCGTCAAACTAATCCCTATTCACCAGCAAACTGAGCCGACGCACCGCCCACGTCGATATCAATACCGAGGCGGAAAATGCGATGACGCCGATACGGACATCGGCGCCGGAGAGCAAACGTCCATCGGCAACCAGCACCACCAGCGCGATGATAAAAACATCAAGCATCGACCATTTCGACATTGCCGCTAGCCTGTTGAGAAGCTTGCCCGCCGCAGGGCTCGACACATCGGCAGCGTGCCACAGCACTAGGCCAGTAAGGATCTTAAGGGTCGGAAACAAGATGGAAAAAGCGAAGGTCACTACAAACAGAAAATAATCGCCGGCATCGAAAAACGAGAACACGCCTTCGAACAGCGAGAATTCACGGCCGAGAAAAAAGAACGAGCTGATTTTAATCGCCGGCAGAAATAGGCCAAACGCCAGCAGCAGTAACGCCACCAACAGCACCAGACCGAGCCACCGATCGAGGCCGTGCGCCCGTGCGCGCAGCGCACCACCTAAAATACCGCCGAATTGCATAGACCCTACCCGTGACTTGTGCTCGGCCCTGCCGTGACGGCAATATAGCCTAAACAACGCGCGATCCGTAACGCGCGACAACTGAGGAAGGAAGCAATAATGGCGCAACTCCTCAACCGTCGGATCATCCTAAAAACCCGGGCTTCCGGCCTGCCGACGCCGGACCTGTTCGAGATGGTGGAAGACAACGCGCCCAAGCCAGGCGACGGTGAACTGCTCGTGCACTCTATCTACCTGTCGGCCGATCCGGCGATGAAGGGCTGGATCAGCTCGACGAAAAACTATGCTAGCGTCGAGACCGGCGCGACGATGAATTCCTTTGGGCTCGGCGTCGTGGTCGAATCCCGCCACCCCGACTACGCCGAGGGAGACTTCGTCTCGTGTCAAACAGGCTGGCAGGAATACGCGATCGCGAGGCCCGACGATGTCGCGTTCAGAAAGGTCGATCCGGCGGACGGGCCGGTCTCGACCGCACTCGGTGTCCTGGGCCTCAACGGCATCACCGCCTATTTTGGATTACTCGATGTCGGTCAGCCGAAAGCCGGCGCGACGGTGCTCGTCTCGACCGCCGCCGGTGCCGTCGGTAGCGCAGTGGGGCAAATCGCCAAGATAAAGAGTTGCCGCACGGTGGGCATCACCGGCGGGCCGGAGAAGACCGCGCTCTGCCGCGATGTGTTTGGCTACGACGAGGTCATCGACTACAAGGCTACGGACGATTTGGGCACCGCCCTACAATTGACCTGTCCCGAAGGGATCGATATCTATTACGACAATGTCGGCGGCGGCACGTTGGATACGGTGCTGCCGTTGATGAATATGCACGGCCGAATTTCCATCTGCGGCACCGCATCGGTCGACGCCTGGCTACCGCCGCCGACCGGACTACGCCCGGAGCGTCATATTCTGATCAGCCGCCTGCGCATCCAAGGTTTCATTATCTTCGATTACTTCGATCGCTACCCGGAAGCGCTGGCCGATCTCAAGCAATGGATCTCGGAAGGCAAACTCAAATACCGCGAGGACATCGCCGAGGGTTTGGAGAACGCGCCATCGGTACTCGCCGGTCTCTACGAAGGCCGCAATATGGGCCGGCAATTAATCCGCATACGTCCCGACCCGACACTGCAAGAAAGTTAATCGCGTTTGCCTTCGAGCACTCCCGCCCCACGCAGCCCGCCGAGCAACGCACCGTGGCGCGGAATAGAACCTTCAACAGGTCTGCCACTGCCTGCCGTGCAACCTCCAACCGGCCAGCATTGGCAGCACACGTAGATTAGCTGAGACAATCCAACTGCTCTAGAGCAGCACACGCTTGATGCAATAGTAAATGCTATCGCGCTATAAGGTGCCCTCTCCGGTGCCGGTACTCTTCCCATGACGCTACTTTGGATCCCGCTCACCATCGCCGCCGCGTTTTTGCAGAACGTGCGCTCGGCGTTGCAGAAGCACCTTAAAGAACAGCTCGGCACCACCGGCGCCACCTTCGTGCGCTTCGGCTACGGGTTTCCCTTCGCCCTGCTCTATCTGGCCGGTTTGGCGACTTTCACCGATCTTCCGGTACCGCAGCTGAATCCACGGTTCATTATTATCGTGATGATCGGTGGACTGGCACAGATCGCCGGCACCGGCCTACTGGTCTCGTTGTTCGACAAACGCAATTTCGCCGTCGGCACCACCTACTCGAAAACCGAGACCGTGCAGGCGGCAATATTCGGCATCTTCTTCCTCGGCGAACTCGTTTCTCTCAACGCCGCCATAGGCATTCTGGTGAGCCTCGCCGGGGTGATCGCAATTTCCGTTGCCCGTAGCCCGGCGGGCCTTCGCGCCATCGCCACGGCGTGGACCGAGTGGCCAGCGCTAATCGGCCTCGCCTCGGGCGCATCGTTCGGCGTCGCCGCGGTGTCCTACCGGGGCGCATCGTTGTCGCTGGGCGGTGACGGGTTTCTGATGCAAGCATCGGTCACGCTGGCTTTTGTTTTGGTATTCCAGACCATCGTCATGGCGGGCTATATGGCGGTGCGCGAACCAGCCGAACTGCGCGCCTCACTGGCGGCTTGGCGGGTCGCCATGTGGGTAGGCCTCAGCGGCGCAGTAGCGTCGATCGGCTGGTTCACCGCCATGACCATTCAGCAGGCGGCGCTGGTGCGCGCTCTTGGGCAAATCGAACTGGTCTTCACCATCGCATCCTCCACGCTTATCTTCCGCGAGCGTATTTTGCGGCTAGAGTTGATCGGCATTATCCTGGTGGTGGCCGGGATCGTTATTTTAATTTTGCGCTAAAGCGCTTAAACAACAGCAATAAAAGGGACCTGGAGGACCGCATGGTAGACGACACCAATGATTTGGAATTTCTGCAGGCGATCTGTGACGCCTGCCTAGCGGTTAGCGACCGGCTGGATTTAACCGCGCACGAATTGATCGTCGCCGTCGCCGCTAATCTCGGCCGTTTCGTCGCGGTCGCCAGCGCTGAAGGCGAGGACGTTTCGATCGAAGAGCTGAAAAAACTTGCGATCAATGTCTTCGAGGAGGGCATCAACGCCCAGCCCGTGGACTAGGTTCCGTTTACACATAATTCAGAACCGGGCCGGCGGCGCCGATTTTAGCGCGCAATCGCTTTTGACCGGCAGCCCGTAGCCAATTAGTCTAGCCGCGCCTGCCATGGCGAAGCGGGGCATCCAGCCTCGAAATTCAAAAGAATGCCAATCGGGATAAGATGGCGTAACCGGGGGAGTGATCATCTTGTTGAAGTTCAGGGAGAATCGAGATTCCAATGCGATATGAAGCACCCACGTCGCTCGACGCCGCGGTATCGCTGCTGGCCGAAGCCGGCAGCAGTTCGCGGGTCCTGGCCGGTGGCACCGACCTCGTAATTCAAATGCGCAACGAAATGGTTGCGCCCGATCTGGTCGTCGACATCAAGCGGATCGACGAAGTCCGGACCATCACGTCCGAGGCCGGCGGCTTCCGTATTGGTGCCGCGGTGTCCGGCGCCGAACTGGGCGAGCATGCTGAATTGAAGGCCGCTTGGCCGGGGGTAGTCGAAGCCGCCGAACTCATCGGCTCGACCCAGGTCCAAGGCCGCGCCACCATGGGTGGTAATTTGTGCAACGCCTCGCCAGCAGCAGACAGCGTGCCGGCGCTGATTGCGGCAAATGCTGTTGTCGATGTTGTCGGCCTAAACGGCCGGCGCACGGTACTGGTCGAAGATGTCCCCGCCGGACCCGGCGAGACAACGCTGGCGCCAGACGAAATCGTCGCCTCGTTTTTGCTGCCGCCCCGGCTACCGCGATCGGGCGATGCCTACCTGCGCATGATTCCGCGCACTGAGATGGACATCGCCATCGTTGGCGTCGGCGTCAACCTAACGATTGATGACAACGGCTCCTGCACGGTGGCCCGCGTCGTATTGGGAGCCGTAGCGGAAACGGCATTGCTGGTCCCTGAAGCCGCCACAGCGCTGATCGGCACAGCCGTCGACGATGCGGCGCTGGAAAATCTCGCCGCCGCGGCTAGCGCCGTCTGCCGTCCTATCGACGACAAGCGCGGCACCAAGAATTACAGGATCAAGGTCGCCGGCGTGCTGGCGCGACGCGCAGCTAAAACGGCGGTCAAACGGGCGACGCTCGAACAGGTGGGAGGGTAATCATGTCAAAACTTCATGTAACGACGGAAATCAACGGCGATCCCATCGAATATCTGTGCGAACCCGGGCAAACCCTGCTCGAAGCACTGCGCGACGAACTGCAATTCACCGGCACCAAGGAAGGCTGCGGCTCAGGCGACTGCGGTGCGTGCAGCGTTACGCTCGATGGGCGGCTGGTGTGCGCCTGCCTGGTGCTGGCGGCCGAGGCCGAAGGCCGCAAGGTCGAAACCATCGAGGGCATGGCGGATGGCGAGGAACTTCACCCACTGCAGCAGAAATTTCTCGACCACGCGGCACTGCAGTGCGGTTTCTGTACGCCGGGCTTTCTCGTTGCTGCCAAGTCGCTATTGGAGCGCAACCCCGATCCCACCGAGACTGAGATCCGGTTCTGGCTCGCCGGCAATCTCTGCCGCTGCACCGGCTACGACAAGATCGTCCGCGCGGTGCTCGACACCGCGGTGGAAATGCAGGAGAGCTAACCATGAGCGTAGCTGAAGACACCAGCGTCCAGACGGGCGACTTCAAACATATCGGCACGCGCGCCCCGCGCCCCGACGGTACCGACAAGGTCACCGGCCGGGCGCGCTTCGGCGCCGACTTTACGCTGCCGGGCATGCTGCATGGTTTGGTCCTGCGCAGCCCCCACGCGCACGC
Organism: uncultured Rhodospirillaceae bacterium; assembly: GCA_964530225.1. Classification (GTDB taxonomy): domain Bacteria; phylum Pseudomonadota; class Alphaproteobacteria; order UBA6615; family UBA6615; genus CAZHBA01. Next base: position 16,064 of record CAZHBA010000072.1, read on the forward strand.
CTGGGTCAGGTCCATCGACACTTCAAAGGCCGCGGCACTGCCTGGCGTCAAAGCCGTCGTCACACGCGACGATTTCGGCGACCAGCCGTCGGAGATCGTTCCTGCCGGCGAAATGCCGGTCAATTACCGCGATGTCGTGCGCAACCTGCTGGCACGCGAGAAGGTTTTATACGATGGCCACCCCGTGGCCGCAGTCGCTGCGACCAGCCTGTCCATCGCCAATCAAGCGTTGAAGCTGATTGAGGTCAATTACGAGGTTCTGCCACACGTCATCGACCCAGTCGAGGCGGCCCAGCCCAACGCGCCTTTGTTGCACGACTTCGTGTTCACCGAGGGGGTCGAGCCCACGCCCGATAAACCGTCGAACGTCACCAAGCGCGTTGCGGTTACCAAAGGCGACGTCAAGGCCGGTTTCGCGCAGGCCGACGTTATCGTCGAGCGCGAGTACGACACCAAGCCGGTGCACCAAGGTTATATCGAGCCCCAAGCCTGCCTTGCCCACTATACCAAGGGTGGCCAAGGCGAAATCTGGACCACCACCCAGGGACACTTCTTGGTGCGGGCCTTCTCTTCGCGCCTATGCGGTCTGGATATCTCGTGCCTGAAGGTAACACCGACGGAAATGGGTGGCGGCTTTGGCGGCAAGAACAATGTCTATCTCGAGCCATTGGCGCTGGCGTTGTCGCGTATTAGCGGCCGGCCGGTCAAAATGGTTATGACCCGAGGCGACGTGATCCGCGCCACCGGTCCAACCTCCGGTGCACATATGCGCATCAAGATTGGCACCACCAAGGATGGTAAAATCACCGCCGCCGAGGCAGAAGCGTATTTCCAGGCGGGCGCCTTCCCGGGCTCGCCCGTCGGCCCAGCCTCGATGACGGCCTTCGCCTGTTACGATCTTGAGCACGTAAACGTCGTTGGTTATGACATCGTTAGCAACCGCCCCAAGGTTGCCGCCTATCGTGCCCCTGGCGCCCAGGTCATCGCCTTTGCGGTCGAGAGCACCATGGATTCGGTAGCACGGGAAGTTGGCATGGACCCCATTGATTTACGTCTCAACAACGCCGCCAAGCAAGGCACCAAGGCCGCCTACGGACCTACCTTCGGCCCCGTCGGTTTGGTGGAAAGTTTAGAAGCGATCAGGAACCATCCCAACTACAAGACTAAACTCGGCCCCAACCAGGGCCGCGGCGTGGCCTCCGGCTTCTGGTTCAACATCGGCGGCGACACCTGCGTGACCATGAACGTCAACGAGGACGGTTCGGTCGGACTGATGATTGGCAACCCCGACATCGGTGGCTCGCGCGCGTCGATGGCGTTGATGGCGGCCGAGGCCCTGGGCCTCGAGCCGGATTCGATAAAGCCCACCGTCGGCGATACCAGTTCGCTCGGCTTCAACTTCCTGACTGCGGGCAGCCGCACCACGTTCGCCGTCGGCAAGGCGACCGTCGACGTTTCACATAAGGTAGTGGAGGAGTTGAAGAAACGCGCAGCCATCATGTGGGACATCCCGGTAGAGGCGATCGAGTGGGAAGACGGGTATGCCCGTCCCGCCGGCGCCAATGCCGGCGACTTCGAACCGCTGTCGATCATCGATATCGCCAAGGATGCCGGCAAGACTGGCGGTTCCATAGCCGCGCATGTCGAAGAAAACGTCAAGGGAGCGGGGCCCAGCTTCGCCACCGAGGCGGTCGATGTCGAGGTCGACCCGGAGACCGGCAAGGTGACAATCCTGCGTTTTACCGTCGCCCAGGATGCCGGCAAGGCGATACACCCGAGCTACGTCGAGGGCCAATACCAGGGTGCCGCGGCGCAGGGCATCGGCTGGGCACTTAACGAAGAGTATATCTACGACGAGAACGGACGGCTGGAGAACCCGAGCTTCCTCGATTACCGCATCCCCGTCGCTTCGGATCTGCCGATGATCGATACCGTGATTGTCGAAGTGCCTAACCCGAACCATCCGTTTGGCGTCCGCGGTATCGGCGAGACATCGATCGTACCGGTCAAAGCCGCCGTCGCCAACGCAATTGCGGACGCGGTCGGCGTACGTTTGACCAATCTACCGATGTCACCGCCGAAGGTGTTGAAAGCGCTCGAGGATGTTGCTGCCGAATAGACCGGTTGGGGCGCCGGCGCAATTCCGTTACGCCGACTTGCTGCCGGGACCTCTATAGTTGAGTTCTACGGTGACCTAGTTGGCGTCCTCGACAAAGATATGGTACAGGCCCAGATTGGTAACTTCGCGCGCGCGGTAGCCGTGAAGCGGTCGAAATCGAACACCTTGGGGCGGAAATTTCGGCCGCGCAAGCGACCGTCCCGGACTGGCGCAACACGAATTCGGGAACCGCTATCGCCACCGCCGAAGTGCGCGCTGGTTCAGCTGTTATTTGCCCGGCACCTTTTGACTTTCGCTGCGTTCGCGCACCGCCAAATAGGCGGCACCGGCGAAGATCATCACACCACCGACCCAAGTGAATATATCCGGCACCTCGGAGAAGAAGAGGTACCCGAACAGCGCCGCCCAGATCAGCTTAAAGAAATCGATCGGCACGACAACAGCGGTGTCGGCGAGCCGCAGCGCTTGGGTCAGCGTTAGATGTCCGGCCGTGCCGACCAATCCCGTCATAGCCATCAGGCCAAGCTGCTCCCAGGTTGGCCACTGCCAGTGCAACAAAGCCGGGATCAACGACATAGGTGTCATGAAGACAACCATATAAGCAACCATTGTCGGTGGCGCATCGCTACGGCCTAGCGCCTTCATAACCACCAAGATAACGCCCCAAAGACTGGATGCCGCGAGGATTAACAGTGGTCCCGTGCCAACTTCGACAATGCCCGGCCGGATGATCACCATGGTTCCGACGAAGCCGACTGCCAGAGCTCCCCAACGGCGCCAGCGGAAACCCTCGCCCAGGAACAGCATCGCTAGCACCGCGGCGAACAACGGCGCAGTAAAAGACAACGCATTGGCCGTTGCCAGCGGCGTAATCGATATAGCGACGAAAAACATCATCATGGCGCACACATGGCCGAATGAGCGGGCGAAATGGACGCGCATCTGACTGGTCCTGAACAGCCCCCAACCGTAACGATAGAGCAGAAAAGCCAGGATCGGCGTGCCGAACAAATTGCGGAAGAAGGCGACCTCGAACGGATGCACCTCCTCCGACAACTGCCGAATAAAAGAGTGCATCAACACGATCATCACCGTCGTCAGAAACATCCAGGCCATGCCCTGGATGTGGGCCGGCACGCGGCCCGGCGCGGATGCTTTCAATTCACTCAACGTGATACTCCAGCGGTCCCGGCCGATAGGTTGTGCGCCTGCCGCAATTGCCGCAAGATGACAAGGTTGCCGTGCAAGATCGGCGAGCCAGTGAGGAAACAAGAACGATGATCACAGCAATTGTCCAGTTCAAAGTGGCTGATGAGGTAAGTCGTGACGAAGTTTTGACCAACATGCGAAATGTCGCACCACGGTTCGAGAAGGTTGCCGGACTGATCCAGAAGAACTTTTTGTTCGACGAGGCGCGCGGCATTGGCGGCGGCGTTTATACCTGGAAAACGCGCGCGGCAGCGGAAGAGCTGTACGCCGAAGGCGGCGCCTGGCGCGAGGCCATCCGCAATTTGTACGGCGTCGACCCGGAAGTCACCATATTCGAAACCCCAATCATCGTCGATAACACCGTCGGTAAAATTAAAACCGCCGCCTGAAATCAATAACGGGGTTCCACCATGGCCACGATCAAGAAAGCCGTTCAGTTCGCCCGCACCGGCAACCCACCCGACGTGGTCGAAGTAGTCGACATGGAGACCGCACCGGTCGGTCCTGGGGACGTACTAATCGACATCGAAGCCGCGTCTATCAATCCCTCGCATCTGCTCACGTTAGCGGGCGGCTACGGCATCCAGCCAAAACTGCCGGCAGTACCGGGCGCAGAAGGCATAGGCAAGATCGCCGAGGCCGGTAGCGAGGTGACCAATGTGAAACCCGGCGACCGTGTAATGATCCCGCCTTATACCGGCACCTGGCGGCAACAAGCGGTGGTGCCGGCCGAACGCATCACCGTCACCTTCCCGTCCGACGGCGATCCCAAGCAGATGGCGATGATCATGGCCAATCCGCCGACCGCCTGGCTTTTGCTAAAGACAGTGGTCGACCTGGAGCCCGGCGACTGGGTGATCCAGAACGCCGCCAACTCGGCGGTCGGCCAATACATCATGCAGTTGGCCAAGATTTATGGCCTTAAAACCGTCAATGTGGTGCGCCGCGGCGGCCTCGAAGACATTATCGCCAACGCCGGCGGCGACGTTTGCGCCGTCGATGGACCCGATCTGGGCAAGCGCGTAAAGGCGGCGACCGGTGGCAGTGAAATCAAACTCGGTATTGACGCGGTTGCCGGTGAAGCGACACAGAATCTCGCCGACTGCCTCGTCGATAACGCGGTGATAGCTAATTACGGCCTGTTGTCGGGCGCGCCATGCCACCTGTCGCCCAATGACATCATCTTCCGTAATCTAAGCCTGCGCGGCGTGTGGCTCAGCATGTGGCTGCAAGGACGGGGGTCAACGCCGGAAGCGCGCGCCGCAGTCTACGAAGAGCTGCGCGGTTATATCATCGAAGGCCGCATGCATGCCAAAATCGAGGCGACCTACCCGCTGAACCAGATCAAGGAGGCCGTTGCCCACGCCCTGCGCCCGCGTAAGGGTAAGGTCATCATCCTGCCGAACAGCTAAGATTGTTGTTGATTTATATCCGCAGCGGACTTGCCTTTGCGGGCTTAGAGTTCCCGTTACTGACCGCTAGCGGCGCTGAAGCCGCATCGGACGACACCTAGCAGAGCCAACACCAGCCATCGCCGAAACGGTGCGGACAGGCGAGTTGCGCGACGGCGACCCTATCCACCGCGACTCCGGCACAGCAGCGCTAATAATGATATTACCCGGCGGCTCTCACGTCCTGCGCCGGGAAAACCTCAAGGTCGTCCCCGGCCCTAGTCTGTTCGTCTATCTGGCGCCCACGAAGATCCGTATTCCCGGAAGACGTCACCGCCGGTTTCCGCGATCTTGGGAATCTAAAAAGCCAGTTCGGTGATCAGAACTATGCGGTTCCAAAAAACGACGACTGCCACCTACAGCAGCGTATGCAGCACCTTCAAGGTATACTACTCTCAACTAATCACCCAACCGCAGTGCTTCAATACGCCGGTTGAGCGGCGTGATCAGCTTGGAAAACCACGCCGCTAGCCAACCCATGGGGCGCGACCAATTTAGCTTGGTGAAAGCCAGCAGAAACGGCAGCATGGTAATTACGGCGAGGAGTAGCCGGACGGCTTCGCCGGTATCAAACAACCGTGGCCACCACAGGCCAAATTGCAGTACGCCCCAGACCGATAGCCCCACGAACGACGCTACCAGCAAGGCGAACAGCGCAGTCAGCAACCAGCGTAACCACAGCAGTGCACGCAGGCGCATTGATTCAAACGCCGCTTAGAACTTCTCGACCCAGGGCCGTAGCTCGACTTCCCAGGTCCAAGCGCTGCGGTGCTGTCTATGGACATCCAGATAAGTGCGGGCGATCGCTTCGGGGTCGAGCAAGCTATCGGTTACGGCATCGGCATCCGCGCCGCCGGATAAACTGCGCGTGGCACGCGGATCGTCGGGGCCTTTGCTGATCCCGCCATCGATGACGAAATGGCCGATATGAATATTTTGCGGCGCCAACTCACGCGCCATCGCCTGGGCCAGGCCGCGTAGACCGAACTTGCCCATGGCGAACGGCGCCGACTGAGGATAGCCCTTCACGCTGGCCGAGGCGCCGGTGAAGAAGATCGAGCCGCTGCCGCGTGGCAACATTAACTGCGCCGCCTTCTGGCCAATTAGGAAACCGGCGTAGCAACTCACCATCACCGCATTGAGCACCGCGTCGCGCTCAACCTCCACTATCGGTCCCCGGGCCCGCGCGCTGGCGTTATAGACTACAAAATCGGGGACGCCGAGGTCAGAGCTGACGGCGTCGAAGAGCTGGTCCACCTGGGCACCGTCTACGGCGTCGCAGACATAGGCTTTGGCTCCGGTTCCGTCGCAGAGTGACGCTAGTTTCTCCGTATTGCGCGCGGCAATAGCCACAGCCATGCCCTCGCCCGCACACAAGCGTGCCAATGAAGCGCTGAGGCCGCTGCCGGCGCCAACGATTAGTGCAGTTTCCTTATCGGCCATATACTCCCCCTTACATGCATCGCGGCCGGCATTTAATCGTAAATACCGCGTGTAACTACGGCTTATACCGCTACTCCGACATTGGTATGAAATAAGACACCAGTAATTTTTTCAATGACATTCACGAAAAATTCTTTTTTGCCGTGCTTGCATAGACGGCGATAGGTCTTCTATCTACCGATATGATGTCGGATACAGCGGCGAGCAACGGATTTCTGACGCGCACGCGCGGTCTCTTGCAGCGCGCGTTGCAGGACGTCATTAGCGTTGCCGGCCTCGGCCGCAGCGCACCGTTGCGGCCCGACTTGCCGGACGACGACCTCAAGATGTTACGGGAACGCATCGACGCCAGCTTGTCTAGGCGCGGCGGTGAGGCCTCAGCGCGCGGTAACGCGGCGCAGTTGGGCCGCGACTATCTCGACCTCAACGAAGACGGCCGGCTGCGGTTTTTCCAACTGCTCGCCGAGGACTACGGCGTCGATCCTGACGGGCTAAACCAGGCAATGGACGGCGTCCGGGAGGCCGAAAGCAACCCCGCTACCTATGCCAAGGCGGTCGATCAATTACGCCAACGTCTAGAGTCCCCTAGAACTAATTTATTTCGTCAATTCAATAGCTTATCTCATGGTATTAAATTTTTAGTCGACATACGTAACGACCTTCGTGGTTGGCTTGGCGCGCACACGGAACTGCGCCCCGTCGACGACGAACTACGCTCGCTTCTGAGCGCCTGGTTCGACGCCGGGTTTCTCGAATTGCGCCATGTCACTTGGGCGGCACCCGCCAATCTGCTGGAAAAGCTGATCGCCTACGAAGCGGTGCACGAAATCCAGTCGTGGACCGACCTCAAGAACCGATTGGAATCGGACCGCCGTTGCTACGCATTTTTCCACCCGAATATGCCCGAAGAACCGTTAATCTTCGTCGAGGTGGCGTTGGTCGACGGCATGGCCGACAATGTTCAGGCCTTACTCGACGAAGCCGCCCCCACTGGCAACCCTGAGGACGCAAATACCGCTATCTTCTACTCGATCTCCAATGCCCAACAGGGCCTATCCGGCGTCAACTTCGGAGATTTCTTGATCAAACAGGTGGTCGACGACCTATTGCACGAGTTCCCCAATCTGAAAACCTTCGCCACCCTGTCGCCAATCCCCGGTTTTCGCGACTGGCTGGACTTCCGGTTCGCGGCCGGAGCAAAACTGCTCAACCACGAGCAGGAGGCGCAAATTGCTAAGCTGACCGGCGACACCGGCGACATACCACCCTTGCAGGCGTTACTTGACCGACCCGATTGGCATCAGGACGAAAGCATTACCGGTGTTTTGCAACCGATCCTGCAACATCTGGTCAGCGGCTATCTGCTCTACCAGCGCCGAGAGGGCGCGGGCACGGCGCTTGATCCGGTCGCCCATTTCCACCTCAGCAATGGCGCCCAGATCGAGAGGATTAACTGGCTGGCCGACAGTTCCGAGCGCGGCATGAGCCAGTCGGCCGGTATGATGGTGAATTACCTCTATGCCCTCGACCAGATCGAGGACAACCACGAGGCCTATGTCACGGGCGGTGAAATTCCCGCCTCGAGCGCCGTCAGAAACGTGCTTTAGCTATTTATCCAGTCCGGCCTTGCGCATGCTCCTCTCGAGGACGTAGCGTACGCCCAACTCGCGGGCAACTTGGCGCATGCCATCCTGGACCGCAAGCGCGCGCTGTACAGCGTCAACGACGCTGGCGAACTCGGGTGAAACCCGTCGCCCATCGTCTTGACGATGCGCTCCCGGTGGTTGGCAATACACAGCTCAATTAATTCGGAGAGATGAGTTGTAAGAGTAGCGAGCGCACCCTCTTCGCCCTCACCCATTAGCCGCGAGTTACCCGACCACGTCGGCGGCCAAGATCTCTGCTAGCTTTCTTTCGGCGCGTTCTTCGGCCATCTAGTGGTTTCTTCCCCTGATGGACCAAAGTTTATGTTCATAGCTCAAAGAGTCTACGAACGTCCGCCACGTTCGTTATGGATCAAGACCCGCCCTAACTGATTAGGGTGGATTGCCGCTGGGCGGAGATAACCCTACTTAACCCGATACGCGCTTTTGTTCGGTATTCGTATAAAAGATGTGGCGGCCGATCTGCAGCCCCTCGATGAACGCGTTGCGCCAGTAGGGCTTTACGTAAACCGCGTGATACCAAAGTGCGCCACCGGTGGGGTCTACAGTCTGGCCGTTATAGATGAACCAGGCCATCAGACGCGCCGTGTTCCAAGCGTCCTTGTTATGGGGCTGATCGCTACGGCCGTCGCACCACCACGAGAACTGACAGCGGTTGCGCCGCCGCTCGCCGCCCTGGCGAATAACCTTACAAATCGAATCCGGGAAGCGTTTGCTGGCAACGCGGTTCAAGACCACATGGCCAACGGCCAACTTGCCGTCGATGGGCTCGCTGCGGGCCTCGAAATAGATGTTTTGGGCAAGACAGGTGGCTTCTTCGCTGAGGTTGATCTGTGAGAAGGAAACGGCGGGGCCCTGCTTCACCGACGGAGATTTCGCTGACGCTAGCGTGACGATCGTCAGGGCAGCAACGCAGCAGCCGGTGAGCACTGTCGCTTTGACTGAGAGACAATTCGCAAACCTGGCACAAAATCCTATCATGGCCGCTCCTATCAGTTGTAAAAATAAACGAAATATGGATTAGCGAATAAAGCTTTAATGGAACGAGTTAAGCAAATTAAATCCCAACTAAATAATATAAAACTTATTACTACTGTAACAAAATCTTATTTAAATGTTACTATTTTATAATATTTACAAAATTACGGCTATTATTATTTTATACCACTTAAAGTTACTTTGTTAATCCTGGGTAGCAGCGAAAACCATCATCTGCATCTCTTCGGATAAAGGCAGACACATTGCGTTGACTCGGTAACCTTACTTTATTAGAACAAAATAGGAACATATGGATATCCCATGGCCACCGACAATGCAACCCTGAGCCACTTGCGCCATCGCATCGCCGCCCTCGAGAGTAATGGCGGAAATAATGGCGTTGGTGCGGGCCACAATGTGATTTCTTTTGGGCTGGCCGCCATAGACGCCCATTTGCCCGCCGGCGGACTAACCGGCGGCTGCGTGCACGAAATCACTGGTGGTAGCGGTAGCGCCACCGCCTTTGCCGCTGCGCTCGTCGGCCGCGCGCAACGGCTGCACCGGCCACCGGTCATCTGGATTGCGCCACGGGTCGGCCAGCGTGAAAGCCTATACGGACCAGGGCTGGCCGCTTTCGGCCTCGATCCAGCGGCGCTGATCGTCGTGCGCATCCCCGGTCATAGCCACACTGGCACAGCGCAAGCCCTGTGGGCGATGGAGGAAGCCCTGCGCACTCCGACCGTCGGCGCGGTTTGCGCCGAAATTAACGCCATCGGTCTGACGGCAAGCCGTCGCTTGCAACTGGCGGCCAAGGCCGGCGGCACCTTTGGGTTACTGCTACGCGGCACGTTTAACAGCGCTGGCGACGCCATAGCGCCGAACGCCAGTGTCAGCCGCTGGCAAATTACATCAGCGCCCAGCGCCCCCGCCCTGCCGACCTCGCTGCCGGGGACAACCCGCTGGCAGGTAGAATTGCGACGCGTACGCGGCGGAAAACCCCATCATTGGCTATTGGAATGGCATCATGACCCGAACTGTGACACGGCGGGTGGTTTCGCTCTGGCTGCCGCGCCTAGCAACCGACCGGCTGTGCCGGCGGCAGCAGGCGACCCGCCCGAGAAAACCGCCGCCCTCGCCGGCTAAACCGCATATTACTGTCGCCGCCAAGGGCGGCGATACGCTGCGGCTGACCGCCGTCGATCTGGCGGCGCAGACAGCGGGCCTGTTTCCCGATCAAACCCTGATCGACGCGCGGACGCTCAAACCCGGCGTCGCCGTCGACGACGCCGATCCAGCAAGCGATCTAGCAATGCTGGAGCGGTTCGCCACCTGGTGCGGCCGCTACACGCCGTGGACCTCGATCGACGGACTGGAGAACAGCGGCGCTGGCGGCCTGTGGCTCGACGTTACCGGCTGTACTCACCTGTTCGCCCCAGGCCAACAAGGTGAAGCCGCCCTGATCGACGATTTGGTACGCCGCTTCGCCACAGCCGGCTACACCGCCCGTGCTGGATTGGCAGACACACCGGGGGCGGCCTGGGCCACCGCACGGTTCACAGACCGCTTTGCTTCTTCGGCGCGCGAGACTGCCTGCATCGTACCGCCCGGCAAGCAGCAGAATGCTCTCGCCGCACTGCCCATCGCCGCACTACGCCTGCCGGCGGAGACGGTGGCCGGGCTCGACCTGCTGGGACTGCGATGCATTGGTGATCTAACGGCGCTACCACGCACCGGCCTCGCCCGGCGCTTCGGCAAAACGGTGACGCGGCGGCTCGACCAGGCGTTGGGCCATATCGCTGAACCCCTGTCGCCGCGGCCACCGACGCCATCGTGGCGGGTGTGCCTGAACCCAGCCGAACCGCTTGGCGAACCGGCGGCGGTCAGCGCTACGGTGCAGCGCCTCACTGAAGTGCTATGTAAAAGGCTAACGATCGCCAACCGCGGCGTGCGGCGGCTCAAACTGGCGCTCTACCGAGTCAGCGGCGGTTATGCAATCGGGACCGGCCGGGTCGATACCGTTACCGCCGGCACCAACCGGGCCAGCCGCGACGCCGGCCATCTACTACGACTCATCGGCGAACAGCTCGACCGGCTGCCAGAGCCTCAACCGGAGTCCTTTGGCGCCGATGATCAGGCGATCGAGTTCGTAACCCTGACCGCGACCGTCACCGAGCACCTGCCGGCGGCACAGACCTCTTATGCAGGTGGCTATATAGGTGACACTTCCAACGCCAGCGGCCTCGACCGCTTGATCGACCGCCTCGCCGCCCGCCTCGGTGGCACCAATGTGGTGCGCTTCAAAGGCCGCGAAAGCCACCTGCCCGAACACGCGCAGACTGTTACGCCAGTCCTGAGGGACCGCACCATATTGCCGTTCCACCCAGCGCCTTGCCCGCGCCCGCCGCGCCTACTGCCACGGCCCGAACCGGTTAGCGCCATCGCGCCGGTGCCCGACGATCCACCGCTACTGTTTCGCTGGCAGCGCCACAGCTACCACATCGTCCGCGCCGAAGGGCCAGAGCGGCTGGCCCCCGAATGGTGGCGCGATCCCTCGCCGCTGGGGGACAACACCCGCGATTACTACCGAGTTGAGGACACCGAGGGCCGCCGTTTCTGGCTCTACCGAGATGGTCTTTTTGACGGTGGCAGCAGCGAGCCACCACGCTGGTACTTGCATGGTTTTTTTGGGTAACCGTTGTGCCCACCTACGCCGAACTGCAGGTCACCAGCAATTTCAGTTTTTTGCGCGGCGCGGCGCATCCCGAGGAACTGGCGGCGCAGGCGGCCACGCTCGGCCATACGGCGGTGGCGATTACCGACCACAACACGTTGGCCGGGATCGTACGCGGGCACCTGGGGGCGAAGACCGCCGGCATCCGGCTGATCGTCGGCGCCCGCCTCGACCTTACCGACGGGTCATCGCTGATCTGCCTACCTACAGACCGTACTGCCTATGGCCGCCTGTCGCAACTGCTCACCCTGGGTAAACGCCGCGCCGCCAAGGGCAAGTGCTATCTGACCCGCGCCGACCTGTTTACCGGTAGCGTGTTCGCGCACGGCGGCGGGCAGATACTGCTGGCCCTGCCGCCGGACGATCCGAACGAAGAATTCGAAAGTTTTCTCAGAGAGCTGGGAGGCAAACTCAAATCCGAGTGCTATCTAGCGGCGAGCCACTGTTACGGCGGCGACGATACCCGCCGGCTGGCCTGCCTGGCCGAACTGGCGACCGCGTGCGGCACGCCTTTGGTCGCCACCAACGACGTCCACTACCACGTGCCGCAGCGCCGCGCACTGGCCGACGTGGTGACCTGCATCCGCGAGCACTGCACGATCGACACCGCCGGCCTGCGCCTAGCCGCCAATGCCGAACGCCACCTCAAACCGGCGGCGGAAATGGCGCGGCTGTTCCGCGACTACCCCGACGCCATCGCCCGCACTGTCACAATCGCAGAGTGCTGCCGGTTCAGCCTCGAAGAACTTCGCCACGACTACCCGGTCGATCCAGTGCCGGGTGGCGACACGCCGGACGAAGCGCTGGCGCGGTTAGCCTGGGCCGGTGCCGGCGACCGCTACCCTGATGGCGTGCCCGAAACGGTGCACCAGCAGATCGCCCATGAGCTCAAACTGATCACCGAGCTGCGCTTCGCCCCCTACTTTCTCACCGCGTACGACATCGTCCGTTTCGCCCGCGCGCGCGGTATCTTGTGCCAGGGCCGCGGTTCGGCGGCCAACTCGGCGGTCTGCTATTGCCTCGGTATCACCGCCGTCGATCCGGCGCGCCTCGATCTGTTGTTCGAGCGCTTCGTCTCGGTCGAGCGCAACGAGCCGCCCGACATCGATATCGACTTCGAACACGAGCGCCGCGAAGAGGTGATCCAATACATCTACGAAAAATACGGCCGCGCCCGCGCCGGCCTTGCCGCCACCGTGACCAGCTACCGCGCGCGCAGTGCCATGCGCGAAGTCGGCAAGGCGCTCGGCCTGTCGGAAGACACCGTGGGAGTACTGGCGGGCCAGGTCTGGGGCTGGTCCAACGAGAGCCTACCCAAGACGGTGGTACGCGACACCGGCCTCGACCCCAGTGATGGCCGACTGGCGCTGGCGCTCGAACTGGCGCACGAGTTACTCGGCTTCCCGCGCCACCTATCCCAGCATGTTGGCGGCTTCGTTATCACCGCCGGACGGCTCGACGCCATGGTGCCGATCGAAAACGCGGCGATGGACGGCCGCACCGTCATCGAATGGGACAAGGACGATCTCGACGCCCTCGGTGTCTTGAAAATCGACGTGCTGGCGCTGGGCATGCTAACCTGCATGCGTAAGGGCTTCGACCTGCTGCGTCAGCACTATGGTCGCGACCTCGATCTGGCCACGGTGCCAACTGAAAAATCAGCCGTCTACGATATGCTGTGCCGGGCCGACTCGCTGGGCGTATTTCAAGTCGAGAGCCGCGCCCAGATAGCCTTCCTGCCACGCATGAAACCGCGCAACTTCTACGACCTGGTGATAGAGGTGGCGATCGTGCGCCCCGGCCCAATCCAGGGCGACATGGTCCACCCCTATTTGCGTCGGCGCAACGGTGAGGAGCGGGTGGTGTTCCCGTCGCGCGAACTGGAAGCGGTGCTGGGCAAGACGCTGGGCGTGCCGTTGTTCCAGGAGCAGGCGATGAAGATTGCCATCGTCGCCGCCGGCTTCACCCCCGGCGAGGCCGACGGGTTACGCCGCGCCATGGCGACCTTCCGCAAGACTGGCACCATCCATTCCTTCCGGCAAAAGATGGTCGGCGGCATGGTTGAACGCGGCTACGACGTCGATTTTGCCGAGCACTGTTTCTACCAGATCGAGGGCTTCGGCAATTACGGTTTTCCGGAAAGCCACGCCGCCTCATTCGCGCTCCTGGTCTACGTCTCGGCCTGGCTCAAATGCTATTACCCCGACGTGTTCGCCGCCGCGCTTCTGAACAGCCAGCCAATGGGCTTCTACGCGCCGGCGCAAATCGTCCGCGACGCGCGCGCACACGGCGTCGCGGTGCACGGCCCCGACATCAACCGTTCCCAGTGGGACCACACGCTGGAACCAATAGGGCGCAGCAAAAAGCCCGCCCCCTTGAGGGGGGAGGGCTTTTTGGGGGGTGATAACCCTCTCTCTAAGGAAGAGAGTGGCGAGCATAGCGAGTCGGGTGAGGGTTTACGGTGTAGCGGAGAATACATGGAGGCATTTTACCCCCTTATCCTAACCCCTCTTCCCATGGAAGAGGGGCTTGCGCCCCGCCCCGTCCACGCCCTGCGGCTGGGCCTGCGTCAGGTGAAGGGCCTAAAGGAAGCGGCCGGCCAGGCCATCGTCGCGGCACGCGAAGAGAGTTACGCCTCGGTCAGCGAGTTGTGGCGGCGCACCGGTGTAAATACGGCGGCGCTGACCACGCTGGCCAACGCCGACGCCTTTGGCTCGTTAGGCTTGGACCGGCGCAGCGCCTTATGGGCGATCCGCGCGCTCGGTCACAATGGACGCGAAACCGCCGAAGAACTACCACTGTTCGCCGCTGCCGCGGCGGCAGCCGATGGCGAAACGGCGGTACACCTGCCGGCGGAAAGCGCCGGCGAAGCGGTCGCCAACGATTACACGGCGCTGCGCCTATCGCTCAAGCACCATCCGCTGGCGCTGTTGCGTCCGGCGATGGACAGCTTCGGCGTTGCCCGTAACGGGACCCTGGTCGAGCGCGCCAATGGCGCCGCGGTCACCGTCGCCGGGCTGGTGCTGGTGCGTCAGCGCCCGGACAGCGCCAGCGGTGTCATCTTCGTCGCCCTAGAGGACGAGACCGGGATCGCCAGTGTTATCGTCTGGCCGAAGACGTACGAACAGTTCCGTAAGGTAGTGCTGTCGGCGCGACTGTTGCGTATCGACGGCACCCTGCAGTGCGAGGGCATCGTCACCCACCTCATCGCCAAGCGCATCGTCGACATGTCAGACCATCTCGACGCGCTCGGTACCGGCGAGGCGCCTGGCTCACCGCAAACACCACCGCCACGCCGCCTGCCGCCGGCAAATCCCCGCCACCACCCGCGCAACAACCATATTCGCATCGCATCGCGGGATTTTCATTGAGTCTTTTCCCAACGACCGCACCGGCGTTCTCTTGATTGCTGGTCTTGCAGGCCTATGTCGCGATAGTTAGTCTGCGCCCAAATTGTAAAAATCAGAAAGCTACACAAAAGGTAGTGTAATGGATGTCCGTGATGGAATTGTCGGCTCCATCGGAAATACCCCGCTAATCCGCCTGCACGGACCCTCAGAGGAGACCGGATGCAATATCCTCGGTAAGGCCGAATTTCTCAATCCCGCCGGTTCGGTCAAGGATCGCGCCGCTTGGGCGATTATTAAAGACGCCGAGGAACAGGGAACCTTGCAGCCTGGCAGCGTTATCGTCGAAGGTACGGCCGGCAATACTGGTATCGGCCTCGCCCATGTCGCCAACGCCCGCGGCTACCGCACGGTCATCGTCATTCCGGAAACCCAGACCCAGGAAAAGAAGGACGCCTTGCGTCAGGCCGGCGCCGAGTTGATCGAAGTCGCCACGGTACCCTACCGCGATCCTAACAACTACATCAAATATTCCGGACGCTTGGCTGAGGAGCTGAACGAGAAACAACCCAATGGCGTCATCTGGGCCAATCAGTTCGACAATGTTGCCAACCGCCACGGCCATTACGAGACCACCGGACCAGAGATCTGGCGGCAGACCGACGGCAGCCTCGACGGCTTCATCTGCGCAGTCGGCACCGGCGGCACGCTAGCCGGCGTTAGCGATTATCTTAAAGAGCAGAACGCCGATGTGAAAATCGGCCTCGCCGATCCCATGGGCGCGGCGATCTACAACTACTATGTCAACGGCGAGCTGAAATCCGAAGGTTCGTCGATCACCGAGGGGATCGGCCAGGGCCGCATCACCGCCAATTTGGAAGGCGCGGTGGTCGATATGCCCTATCAGATCCACGACAAAGAATTGCTGCCGGTGCTCTTTGACATGGTCGTCAAGGAAGGCCTCAGTCTTGGCACCTCAAGCGGGATTAATGTCGCCGGTGCCATACGCATGGCGAGAGACTTGGGCCCAGGCCATACCATTGTCACGGTGCTGTGCGATAGCGCCCACCGCTACGCCTCGATGATCTTCAACATCGAATTTTTAGCAGAAAAGGGACTACCTTTGCCGCCGTGGCTTGCTAAGTAAGTCTCTATGGCAACCGAGAAGTTCTTTCGCAGCTATCCCTACGCGCACGCCTGCGATGCGCAAGTCGTCGCCGTCAACGACCGCGGCGGTATTATCCTTGACCGCACCGTGTTCTATCCCACCGGCGGCGGGCAGCCGGGTGACAGCGGCACGTTGGAACTTACCGACGGCCAGGAAATCGAAATCGTCACTACGGTCAAGGGCAGCCCTGAGGATGGCAAAGATACTATTGTCCACGTCCCCGCCGAGGGTAGCGCAACGCCGGCGGCCGGCGACAGCGTAACCGCGAAAATCGATTGGGAGCGCCGCCACCGCCACATGCGCATCCATACGTGCATGCATCTGTTGTCATCCGTGCTCGGCTATCCGGTGACCGGCGGCCAGGTGGGCGACGGCAAGGGGCGGCTCGACTTCGACATTCCCGAAGCCGGTCTCGATAAAGGCGAGATCACCGCCGAGCTCAACCGCCTGATCGCCGAAGACCATGCAGTTACCGCCGAGTGGATCAGCGACGAAGAACTGGTGGTGCAGCCCGAACTGGTGAAGACCATGAGCGTCAAACCACCCACTGGAGCCGGCCAGGTTCGTTTGATCCGCGTCGAGAGCCACGACCTGCAACCCTGCGGTGGTACCCATGTAGCGCAGACCGCCGAAATCGGTGCCGTGACGGTGACCAAGATCGAGAAAAAAGGGCGCCAAAGTAGACGCGTCACTATTTCACTAAATAAATAATATAAACAATATCTTATCAGGTTTTTCAAATGTCGTATATCAATGATAAGTCACTGGTCAATGCCGCCTGGGTCGCCGCCCATCTCGACGACGCCCAGGTCCGAATCGTAGATGGCTCGTGGCACCTGCCGCCGACTGGGCGCAATGGCCGTGAAGAGTATGGCGAGGCCCATATTCCCGGCGCCGTCTATTTCAATATCGATGCGATTTCCGACCCCGACAGCTCCCTGCCCCACATGATGCCGTCGGCCGAGACTTTCGCCGCCGCAGTGGGTGAACTTGGTATCGGCAACGAACACCGGGTCGTGGTCTACGATGCCAACGGTCTGTTTTCGGCCCCGCGGGTGTGGTGGATGTTCCGCGCCTTTGGCCACGAAAATGTGACCTTGATGACTGGCGGTTTCCGTGCCTGGCGAAACATAGGACATCCGGTGACCAGCGAAATCCCTTCGCCGCAAGCCGCCATGTTCGTGGCCAACTTCAATCCCAATATGGTGCGTTCGAAAGCGCAAATACGCGCCAACCTCGACAGCGGCGCCGAGTTGGTTCTCGACGCGCGCGCCGCCAAACGCTTCGCCGGCACCGAGCCGGAGATGCGCCCCGGCGTGCAGCCTGGCCATGTCCCCGGCTCCGGCAATCTGCCCTATTCCGAGATCATCAACGACGCGGATGGTAACTTCAAATCCGCTGACGACTTGCGCATCGCCTTCGATGCTCAGGGTGCCACCGGCGTGCAGCCCGTCACCACAACTTGCGGGTCGGGCGTTACCGCCTGTATCCTCGGCCTGGGGATGCACCTAATTGGCCGCGATAACTGGGCGGTCTATGACGGCTCGTGGACCGAGTGGGGCGGCAGCAACGATACGCCAATCGAAGTCGAGGCCTAAAGCATTGGAAAAAAAGAAAGAGCCGCGCGACGAGACAAAGCTGGTTAGCGGCGGACGCGATCCGGAAGGTAATTTCGGCATCGTCAATCCGCCCGTCTACCACGCGTCGACCGTATTAGCGCCAACATTGGCCCAATGGCGCAACCGCGATTTCATGAACGACATCGTCTACGGCCGAGTTGGGACACCGACCCAGCGCGCGCTACAACAAGCGGTGGCGCTGATCGAGGGCGGCGACCGGGCAATCGCTACGGCATCGGGCTTGGGCGCCATCACTGTCGCACTGACGGCGTTCACCAAGGCCGGCGACCACGTCTTGATGCCCGACACCGTCTACTTTCCGGCGCGCGCCTTTTGCAATAACGTGCTGGCCAAGTACGGCGTCGAGACCACGTTTTACGATCCACTGATCGGCGGCGGCATCACCGACCTGATCCGCGACAACACCACCGTGGTCTACACCGAAACGCCGGGCTCGCTGACCTTCGAGATGCAGGACGTTCCAGCCATCGCCGCAGCAGCGCACGCGCACGGCTCCGTCGTCATGCACGACAATACCTGGGGCACGCCGCTGTTCTTCAAGTCGTTCGAAAAGGGCATCGATGTGTCTATCCACGCCGCGACCAAATATATTGTCGGCCATTCCGACGCCATGCTCGGCGTTCTGGTCACCACGGACGAGCATTTCGAAACCCTTTTCCGTGCCTTCCGCTCGTCGGGCCAGCACGCCGCGCCCGACGACAGCTATCTGGCGCTGCGCGGCCTGCGCACTATGGCGGTGCGTCTCAATCAGCACCAGGAAAACGCCCTCGGTCTGGCCCGCTGGCTCGAAGGCCAGCCCGAAGTCGGCCAGGTGTTGTACCCAGCGTTGGAGAGTAATCCCGGCCATGACTTGTGGAAGCGCGATTTCCTCGGTGCCTCCGGCCTGCTCGGCGTCATCCTCGACCGCCACTACGACGATGACACGCTGGGCGCGATGCTCGATAACATGGAGCTATTCGCCATGGGCGCCAGCTGGGGCGGCTATGAATCCTTGATCCTGCCCGGCGCGCCGCCACGCACGGCGACCACGTGGAACCCGCCCGGCACACTACTGCGCTTGCATGTTGGCCTGGAACACGCCGACGATCTGATCGCCGATCTAGACGCCGGCTTCGCACGGCTCAAGGCGGTAGCTTAGTCCGACTTGTCACCCAAATTGCTCTGCGCTTCACCGAAATGACCTTCTTGTATGCCTGAACTGCAACGACTCTCCCCAATCGTTACGGCCAAATTTTTCGTTGATCTTATGGCGGCTTCACCGGCGTACCAAAACTAAACGCAATAGTACGGGTGTCAACGTGGTCTTGACCACCACGGTGATCACCAGTGCCCTTGATGCAACCACGAACAGAAATCTCAGGAAGAGCCCAAGCGCTGCCCGGTCTGTGGTTTTGACGGCCCGCCGGATGGCGCTGGATCATGAAACTGATTTCCTAAGGTTTAAGCCCCTCTAGCTTCCCCCCGCAGCGACTTTATGGTTGTTATTGCCGTAAAAATAAAAGGGGGGAACCAAATGTTCGAATACTTTCCAGACAATTACGCGTGGAGCCTGACGACAGCGACGCTGTTCGACGAAGTAGGCACCACCAGCGAACCCGAAGAGGCGCTGCGCGCGGTTAAGCACCTGGCCGGCGGCGATCCAGCGGTGGCCAACGAAGCCTGGTACGAGGCCTTCACCAAGCTGGGCGAAAAGCTAGAGCGGCTCGGCGACACCGACCTCGGCGAGGGCCACCTGCTAACCGCAGCGCGCAAATATCATCGCGCTGGTATCTACTATCTGCGCGCCGAGCGCTTTCTCCATCACAGCGACCCGCGCGAGATTGTGTCCTATCAGCGCGGTATCGGCCTCTACCGCAAAGCGCGCGAAGTGGGCCGCGACCCGGTGGAATATGTCGACGTGCCCTTCGAAGGCGGCGCCATGCCGTGCATGTTCGTCAAGGCGGCGGTAGACGGCCCCGCCCCGGTCATGATCCACATTCAGGGCTTTGACTCACTTAAAGAATTCCACTACCCGATCATCGGTGAGGAATACCGACGACGCGGCATGCATATGCTGATCGTCGACCAGCCGGGCGCCGGTGGGGCGTTGCGCCTGCACGGACTAACCGCCAGCCACGAAACCGAACATTGCGTGGCGGCGCTGGTCGATTACGTCGAGAGTCGTAGCGACGTCGATAGTGTGCGCATCGGCCTGTCGGGCAACAGCTTGGGTGGCTATTACGCGCCGCGCGCGGCGGCGTTCGAAAAGCGCCTCAAATGCTGCATCGCCTGGGGTGCCTTGTGGGACTTCAGCGTCTATTTCGAACGCGCCTACGCCAAAATCGAATCCGCTCCGTCGGTTCCCGACATGGTCAGCCACGGCATGTGGGTGATGGGGCAGGAGACGCCCGAAGCCGCGTTGGCGGTGGCGCGACTGATGACGCTCGAAGGTATCGCCGACAAAATCATCTGCCCGCTGCTCATCGTCCATGGCGAGAACGACCGCCAAGTACCGCTGTGGATGGCCGAAAAAACCTACGACAAGGCGGTCAACAGCCCCAACCGCAAGCTCAAGATTTTCCGCCTCGACGAAGGCGGTGCCGAGCATTGTCAGATCGACAACCGACAACTGATCGGCGACGTAATGTCGGACTGGGCGGCGGAGATTTTTGGCCTCGACCCGGCTGGAATCAGATAACTGCCTTGCCGGCAGGCCTATAGGTCAACACGATAGGGAATATCAGTAATTTGTATTGCTGGAGTATAGCTCGACTTCGCTACTATCCGGTCGCGACAAACCCAGGAGCCGATTACCATGGCGCTACCCAAAGTTATTATCCAGTTGTACCCGATGTTTCCGTCCAATGGCGAAGAGGGCCGCAAGGCCAACCGCGGCATGGGCAACGACCCGGACACCTATCAGTGGATAGTCCACGAGTGGACCGAGATCGTCAAAGCCTGCGAAAGCATGGGCGTTTGGGGCATGGCAACGATCGAGCATCATCTACATTCGGAAGGTTACGAGATCGGCCCTAATCCTGGCATTCTGAACTCCCATTGGCTGTCGCAAACCAGCAAGATCCATGTCGGCGCGCTGGGCTACGTGATGGCGACGCGCGACCCCATCCGTGTCGCCGAAGAGACCGCAATACTTGACCATTTGGGTAAAGGCCGATTTTTCTGTGGCGTCGCACGCGGTTACCAGAAACGCTGGACCAACATCATCGGCCAGTTCACCGAAACCCCAGCCACGATGATCCACGGCAACGCAGACGACTTGCGCAACCGCGAAATCTTCGAAGAACGCGTCGAAATGCTGCTGCAATGCTGGACCGAAGAGTCGGTACGCCTCGACGGCAAGTACTACAAGGCACCCTTCCCGTTCGACACTGGCGTCGAGGACTATCCGTCCTGGAAGATCGCCCGCGACGCCGGCGTCGAAGGCGAGGTTAACGATGCTGGCGCGGTGCAGTGTATCTGCGTCGTGCCCAAGCCCTATCAGAAGCCCCGCCCGCCGGTCTTCGTCGCCGTGAACAAGAGCCCAGAGGCGATTAAATTTTGCGCCAAGCACGATTTGATGCCGACCTATTTCATGACCACCGAAGGCATGTCGGAATTCATCGACATGTATGTTGAGGAATCGAAAAAGTACGGCCGCAACCTGGTGCGTGGCCAGCAGCAGAACCTGGTGCGCTGGCCCCATATCACCAGAACGCCGGAAGATTACGACCGCAAGCTGCGCGAGTACGATCTCGACATCTACAAGAACTTCTACGGGCCGTTCTTCCCCTACTGGCCGCAGGAAGGCCGCACCGATGACGAATGCATTCAAGACATCAAGGATTCCGGCTTCTTCATCGGCGGCGCGGTCGACGAGTCGATCAAGGCCTGGAAGGAAACCTACAAACAGGCGCCGGCCGAATACATCACGCTTATTTTTCATTGGGCGCAGCAGCCAAAGGAAGACTTGCTAGAGGAAATCGAGCTGTTCATGGCCAAGGTACTGCCCGAGTTGGAGACACCTGACTACGCTGCCGCCGCCGAGTAACCACAGCGCCAGGCCCAGCCGATGAGCTTAAAAAGAGCCTGTGCAATTGCCGGGGTCGCTGAATCCCGCCTCGGCGTGGTGCCGGACTCCACGGTCATGACCCTGCAGGCCGAGGCCATGGTCGCCGCCCTGGCCGAGACCGGACTGGATAAGTCCGACGTCGACGCCGTTTTCAGTAGCGGCAACTGGGGCCGCCTACCGCAACTGCAGGTGTGCGAGTATTTGGGTATCCGCCCAACCTATTCCGACAACACGTCGGTCGGCGGCGCATCGTTCGAATTCCATCTCGGCCATGCCGCTGCGGCGATCCAGGCCGGACTGTGCAAGGTGGCAGTGATCCTCTACGGCAGCACCCAGCGCTCGCGGCGCGAACGCCGTATTTTCGAGACCCACGCCGACCTGGGTTACCAGTACGAAGCGTCCTACGGCCTGCCGGTGCCGGTCGGCGCCTACGCGCTGGCGGCCTCGCGCCACATAGCGCAGTACGGCACAACGTCGGAACAGATGGCCGAACTAGCGGTGTCGACGCGGGCGTGGGCGCAGATGAACCCGGTGGCTTATCGCTGCGAGCCGCTAACGATCGAGGAGGTCTTTACCTCCGACATGATCGCCTCGCCGCTACGCCGCCTCGATTGTTGCTTGGTGACCGACGGCGGCGGCTGCGTCGTCGTGGTTAACCCCGAGATCGCCAAGACCCTGCCCAAGGCACCGGTGTGGCTACTCGGCCAGGGCGAGGCCCATAGCCATGCGCAAATATCGGAAATGCCCGACCTCACGGTTACCCCGGCAGCGGAAGCCGGCAAGCGCGCCTTCGCCATGGCCGGCGTCACCTACAGCAATCTCGACGTGGTCGAAATCTACGACTCCTTCACCATCACTGTGCTGCTGACGTTGGAATCGTTGGGCTTCTGCAAACCCGGTGAAAGCGGCCCGTTCGTTTCCGGCGGGCGCACCGCGCCAGGTGGCGAATTTCCGCTCAACACCATGGGCGGCGGGCTGTCCTATTGTCATCCCGGCCAGTACGGTATCTTTCTCTTGATCGAGGCGGTACGCCAGTTACGTGGCGAGTGCGGCGACCGGCAGGTGGTGGATGCGACCCTGGCTCTGGCCAGCGGTACCGGCGGCGTGCTGTCGTCCAACAGCACCTGTATCCTGGGCCTCGAGTAAGCGGGGAGAGCAAGCGACGATGGTCGAAGAACTACCCGATCCCGATTCCGCACCCTATTGGGAGGGCGTTGCCAATGGCGAACTGCGCTACCACCGCTGCAGTGAATGCGACGTCGCAATCTTCTATCCGCGCTCGATCTGTCCGGCGTGCGGCGTGCCCAACCCTCACTGGCACGTGTCAGCGGGCAATGGCGTGGTGTACGCCTGCTCGGTGATCCACCGCGCACCGCCTGCGCACAAAGGCGACGTACCCTATGTGGTGGCGCTGATCGACTTAGACGAGGGCTTTCGCATGATGAGCCGGATCGTCGACTGCGATCCCGATGCGGTTACGGTTGGCCAAAACGTGCGCGTCGTCTACCGCATGGATAGCAACGGCAAGCCAGCACCCTATTTCGTTCCCGCCGATTGAGGCTGTTGACGTTATGAAGAACAAACGCGCCGATACTCTCGTGGACGCGGTCGCTAACGTTAAAGACGGCGACACCGTGCTGCTCGGCGGCTTTGGCGGCACCGCCATGCCGGAATTTCTGGTCGATGGCGTTTGCGACCGCGGCGTGCGCGGGCTGACGGTGGTCAGCAACAACGCTGGCACCAATGAGTCCGGGCTCGCCCGAATGATTGGCGAAGGCTGTGTGGCCAAGCTGGTGTGTACATTTCCGTGGGCTAAAGAATCATATATTTTTAAAGAGTTATACGATATTGGTAAGATTGAACTTGAAATCGTTCCCCAAGGCACAATGGCCGAGCGCATGCGCACCGCCGGCGCCGGACTAGGTGGTTTCCTTACGCCGACGGCGGTCGGCACCGACCTCGCCGAAGGTAAGGAGATGCTCACCGTCGATGGCAAGGAGTACTTGCTAGAGCTGCCCCTGCATGCGGAGATCGCGCTGATCAAAGCCTACAAGATCGACCCCCGCGGTAATCTGATCTACCGTAAATCCGCCCGCAACTTCGGCCCGATTATGGCCATGGCCGCCGACTACACGATTGTCGAGGTGGCGGAGGAAGTGGGCATTGGCGATCTCGACCCCGAGATCATCGTTACCCCAGGTGTGTTCGTCGACTGCTACTATGTCACCGGTCCGTACAAGCTTGGCAGCGGGGGAACCCACCAATGAGCGACCAAACCAACCTGTTGACGCGCCAACAGATCGCCGCCTGCGTCGCTGTCGATTTGCAAAACGACTGGCTGGTCAATCTGGGCATCGGCATGCCCACACTGGTGCCAGAATTCGTACCGCCGGACCGCGACGTGATGTTCCACAGCGAGAACGGCATCATCGGCATGGGCCCGCCGGCGGCACCAGGTGAAGAGGACCAGGACCTGATTAGCGCCGGCAAGACCCTGGTCACGCTGATCCCAGGCGGCGCCTACGTACATCACACGGATTCGTTCGCCATCGCCCGTGGCGGCCGACTCGACTGCGCCGTGCTCGGCGCGTTCCAGGTCGCCGCCAACGGCGATTTATGCAACTGGCGGCTGCCCAACCAGACTTCGGGTAGCGTCGGCGGTGCCATGGATATTGCGGCGGGCGCGAAACGCGTGTTCGTCACCATGACTCACACCACGCGCGAGGGCGACCCAAAGATCGTCGCCGAGCGCACCTACCCGCTGACCGCCGGTGGCATCGTCACCAAAATCTACACCGACATGGCGGTGGTCGCGGTGACACCGGATGGGCTGGTGCTCGAAGCCACGGCACCGGGACTGACGCCCGAGGACATTCAAGTAGCCACTGGCGCGCCGCTGGATACGTCCAACGTCGCGACCATCGCCGTAACTGCCTGACTTTTTTCAGCCACTCGACTACACCCACGACGGGTGGAACACTCGTCGTGGCCTAAATCACCATCTACGCAGCTACACCGGCAGACGTGCGAGCCGGCATTCTCACCCTGAGCTTGCCGAAGGACGGGAGCGGGTTTGACCGACCGGGTTCTTCTCGTAGTACTCAATATCCCCTGGCGACGCCCGCCAGTCGGGGTTACTCGGCCAACCGATCGCGCGCGATATCGTGTCACCGCCGTAGCGCACCCTGAATAGCAGCGTACGCTCGGGCCCGTTGGTGTATTCGTGTACCTCGCCCGGCGGATGGACAACAAAGGCTCCAGGTTTGATTTCGGTGACGCCCTCGCCCGTACGCATGGTACCGCCACCCTCGAAGCAGAAATATATTTCGGTAGCGTGGGGGTGGCAATGGTCCGGGCTCACCTGCCCCGGCTCCCAGCAGGCGACGGTGAAATCGCCCTCGCCGTCCGTGCCGAGAATTTTCTCGACATGGCGCTTGTGGTTGAACTCCTGTTCGTCTTTTAGGGTGAAGGCATACATCGGGCAATTCTCCTGAAACGCTTATCGTTAGCGGTACATATTGTTAGGCAACCATGCACCAAGTTTAACCCGAAACCGGTACCGCCCGTCCAGCCAGGACATCACATGCCGCCGGCGGCGTCGAAAGTCAGCCACACCAATCGGTGCAGTTTTTATGGCCTGCTGTGACCAATATGTGACCAGCACTAAGATCGACGCTTTGATCTTACCCTATAATTTCTTGAAAAATAATGGCGCGCCCGGCAGGATTCGAACCTGCGACCTGCGGATTAGAAGTCCGCCGCTCTATCCAGCTGAGCTACGGGCGCCCCCTGTTTTGATACACCATGCCACGCACTCTGCCTGTCAAATTTAGTGGCTCCACGGCACCTTGCGCGACACGGCAAAATTATCGGCATACGCTTTCGGTCTGACGGTACGTTCTTTCGGCTGCTGAACGCTATAGGCGATATCGTGCTTGCTGGAGTAGGTAATGGCGTCGTCGACGGTATCAAAGGACAGCCTCACCTGCGCCATGGTGTCGCCGGCGCCAAGCCAGCCCATCAGTGGGTCGAGTTGCTGGCGGCGGGTTGGTTCGTATTCGAGCACCCACTTACCGGTCTTCGCCCGGCCCGACTGCATCGCGGTTTTCGCTGGCTGATAAATTCGTGCGCGCATCGTCTCGTCTTCCGCACTCAAAATTGACCCCAATTCCTTTCGGGGCAATTGGTCGGGGCGACTGGATTCGAACCAACGACCTCCTGCTCCCAAAGCAGGCGCTCTACCAGGCTGAGCTACGCCCCGGCCGCAGTTTTCTGCGCTTTTTGCTCACGCGCCGTCAAGTGAAAACAGAACAATGATGCAACAAAGTGCAAATTGCGGAAACACAATGCCCCAAAATTTCCCAAAGCAGTGTTCCACGCATGTTCGCCCACATCCTCTATTTTCAACTCCTCTACTTCTGACGTTTTAGGTAACGATCAATGATCTCACGGACCAGTTCTGCGGTCGACTTTCCATGCTGTTTGGCAACCGCATCAAGCTGCGCCCACATCGTTGGCCCATCGGTATGCGGGCCATGTGGGTGACTCTCGACCGGCAGGCGAAGATTGAGGAGCCCTACAGCCCTAAGCTAAAGGTAAAATACTTTAGCCAAACCGCCTAATCGGCATTTCCGAATAGAGGATGGATCAGCCGGTCGCCGGATTTAACGGCGAGCCGGCGAACCGTCCCGGCATTAAGCTCCAGAACTGCCCTTACCGGCCTGCCGGCGGATATCGTGGTTAGCGATTGCGGCACCGTACGCTCAACGATATGGACGACCCGCCCATCAGTGGCGACAAACAGCATGTCGAGCGGTAGAATAGTGTTGCGCATCCACATGGTAGCCACCGTTTCGCGCTGGTGAAAAAACAACATGCCGGCGTCGGCTGTCATTTTGCGGCGGAACATCAGCCCCTGCGATTGCTGGGCCGGCGTCAGGGCTAGTTCAATATCGAAAGAGTGGCGGCCTTGTGTCGTCTCGATATCCAGGGTTGTGCGCTCAAACGCCACCGGTGCCTGAGCGCCAGCGCCAACCCCCCAGGCGATCATCGCCGCAGCCACTAAAAGAGCTATATTTCGCAACCAGGTCATTGAGACACTGCAAGATTTGTTTCCAAAGGATTATCGGCGCGAATTGTGTCGATTATTTGCCAAATCGTATCGCGCGCCGGCTGTGGGTTGGCCGTATCGGCAAGGGTCGTAAACCAGTGTTCCGGCGGGTTACGCCCGGCGGCACGCGACCAAGTGAGGCCGCGCAGCACTGCCTCGGCCGCTGGCGGCAGGCGCTCGGGGATATCGAAGCCGTTCAACGTTGCCCAAACCCCGCTCCAGCAGCGCGCCACGCTCCATGGGTTGTAGCCGCCGCCGCCTGTAACCAGCACCCTATCAGCCAATGCCGCAGTTTGGCCCACCGCCTGCCACAACCCGTTGTTCGATAACTCGAGACGGCTCAGCGGATCATCGGCCAACGCATCAGCGCCGCACTGAATGATGACGATTTGCGGACACAACGCCTGCCCTATCGGCACCACTATCTTGTCGACGATCAGATTCAATTCGGCATCGTTAAATTCGCGTGGTACTGGCACGTTACGCGCATGTCCGCCGGCGCGATCTTGGAGTTCCCCGGTGAACGGCCAGCGGTTGTCCTCGTGGATCGACAGGGTAAAAACGCGGGTGTCATTATGGAAGGCGTCTTGCACCCCATCGCCGTGGTGAGCGTCGAAGTCGACGTAATAAACGTTGCTTAATCCATGGTCCAGCAACCGCAATATCGTCAGCGCCAGATCGTTGAGGTAGCAAAAACCGCTGGCCCGGTCCGGCCTGCCGTGATGGGTCCCACCGGCCGGGCTGTACACTACGGCACGATCAGCGGCGACGAGCAGATCGGCTGCCGCCAGCATCGCTCCCGCCGACGTCGCCGGGCGGCTGTACATGGTGTCGTGGATCGGATTTTCTATCCTGCCCAGATTATAGCGCTGCCGAAGTTCTTCTGGCAGCGTTTTTTCGCGCTCGCCGCGCCTGAGCGCGTCCACATAACCGGCGTCGTGAAAGCGCAGCAAATCCTCCGGTTGCGCTTGGGAGCTTTCGAAATAGGCATCGTCCGGCAACCACTCCAGTGCGCGGACGAGGTCGATGGTGACTGGCACCCGCGGCACCGACAGCGGATGTTTAGAGCCAAAATTCGCCCGGCGGTAAATTTCGTTACCGATAAACAAAGGCCGACTCAATTCCGGCGTATTTTTCATCACTGTCGTGACGTCAGGCATGCCAACGACGTAACGCCCCCTGCCCCGTAATGCAATCTCTCCGCGGACGCCTGACGAATTTGTGTGCAGCTGAAATCCGATGCACGCCCATTGACGGCGGGACCACGGGCCCGACATAGTAGCCCCCTCACCTGGGGGAGCCGCCGGTCGGCTGAGAGGTCCCGATTGTCGGGACGACCCCTGGAACCTGACCCGGTTAATGCCGGCGGAGGGATGTGTGGGTAATGACGCGTAACAACGATATCCAGCAAGGCAATAGACGCAGCGAACAACACCTTCCCGCGGCAGCAGTTGGCCTGCGTATCGCTAATGCCCGGCTCGTCTTTTCCGGCACGCCATTGTTCGAAAACCTGACAGCCGACATCGCCGGCGGCCAATGGACCTGCATTCTCGGGCCCAGCGGGATTGGCAAATCGACCCTGTTGCGCATGATTGCCGGGTTGGGCGAAACCGACCCTGCAACCGATATCACCGGCTCGGACGGCTTTACCCTAGACCAACGCACCGCCTGGATGGCACAGCAGGACTTGCTACTGCCCTGGCTGTCGGTTGCGCAAAATGTCGCACTGGGTAATAGGCTTCGGGGTAGGCCCACCGATGGCGCGCGCATCGCGTCGTTACTGGCCGATGTCGGCCTCGACGAGCGACCCGAGGCGTTACCGGCGACCTTGTCGGGCGGCCAGCGCCAGCGCGCCGCCTTGGCGCGCACGCTAATGGCGGGCCGTCCGGTAGTCCTGATGGACGAACCGTTTTCCGCCGTTGACGCGATCACCCGGGCCCGTCTGCAGGAATTGGCGGCGCGTCTGTTGCGCGGCCGCACGGTGCTACTAGTCACCCACGACCCCTTAGAAGCGCTGCGCCTGGGCCACCGCATCCACGTGATGGCGGGCCGGCCAGCGCAGTTGGAGCCGGCGATGAAACCGCCGGGCGAAACCCCGCGCAACCCTACCGACCCGGCACTGTACGAACTTCATCAATCACTGTTGGTGCAACTCGGCGCCGCGGCAGCAGAACCCTCGATCGGCGGCACGTCATGAAGTTTCTGCGCCCCCTCATCGTGTTCACTGGACTGCTGGTCGTATGGCAGGCCATAGTCAGCCTGTTCGCCGTCGCGCCGTTTATCCTGCCGGCACCCCTCGACGTTCTGAATACGGCGATCGCGCGTGCCGATGTGCTGGCCGGTCACGCCTGCATCACCATCTCGGAGATCTTTCTCGGGCTGATTTTTGGCACCGTGTTCGGCGCGATAAGCGCGCTGACCATGGCCTATTTCCGCCCTGCCCGGTCATGGATTCTGCCGGTGCTAGTGGTCTCCCAGGCTATTCCGGTATTCGCCCTGGCGCCGGTCTTGGTCCTATGGCTGGGTTACGGCATGGCGCCAAAAGTGGTGATGGCGACGCTGATCATATATTTCCCGGTCACCGCGGCGCTCTATGATGGTTTGCGCCGTACCGAGCCCGGCTGGCTCGACCTGGCGCAAACCATGGGCGCATCAAAATGGGCGATACTGCACCAAATCCGCCTGCCTGCGGCGATGCCGGCCCTCGCCTCGGGGTTGCGCGTTGCAGCCGCCGTCGCCCCCATCGGCGCCGTGGTCGGCGAATGGGTCGGCTCGTCGGCCGGGCTCGGCTACTACATGCTGCTAATGAACGGGCGCGTGCAAACCGACGCCATGTTCGCCGCCCTGTTCGTCTTGGCCACCGCCGCCGTCGTCATTTATTTCGCCATCGACGCCATCCTACGGCGCGTGATCTCCTGGCAACCGGAAAGCGATCCGGCTCAGTTAATCTGAACCTGTTTTTTTGGAGTAAATACATGAAACGATTTTTGACCCTGCTATTGGCGACTGGAATAATCCTGGCGTCAGGACCGACGAGCGCAGCGGAGAAACTGACCGTGCTGCTCGACTGGTTCGTCAATCCCGACCATGGGCCGTTGTTCGTGGCGCTGGAACGCGGCGAGTTCGCAAAGCGCGGCCTTGAGGTCGAATTAATCGCGCCGGCCGATCCCAACGATCCACCCAAACTAGTCGCCGCCGGCAAAGCGGACGTTGCCGTGTCCTATCAGCCGCAACTGCACTTACAGGTCGAGGCTGGATTACCCCTGACGCGCATCGGCACCCTAGTCGCCACACCGCTCAACTCGGTGGTCGTTCTGGCTGATAGCCCGATTAAATCCATCGCTGACCTCAAGGGTCGCAAGGTTGGATTCTCGGTCGGTGGATTCGAAGACGCACTGCTCGGCGCCATGCTTGCCAAGCACGGCCTGTCACTAAAAGACGTCGAGCTGATCAACGTTAACTTCTCTCTCTCGCCATCGCTGATGAGTGGACAAGTCGACGCAGTGATCGGTGCGTTTCGAAATTTCGAGCTCAACCAGATGGATATCGTTGGGCGCCCCGGCCGCGCATTCTATCTCGAAGAAGAGGGTATCCCAGCCTACGACGAATTAATCCTGGTGGCAAAAAACGACCGGCTTGGCGATGCCAAGCTGCGCGCTTTTGTCGATGCCATCGAGGCTGGGACCCAATACATGGTTAACCATCCCGACGCGGCATGGAAACTATTCCTAAAGGGTCACAAGGAACTCAACAACGAACTCAACAAGCGCGCCTGGCGCGATACCATGCCGCGCTTCGCGCTCCGGCCAGGCGCTCTGGATGAAGGTCGCTATGCCCGCTTCGCTGAATTTCTCAAATCCCAGAATATGATTAAGTCCCCACCGCCGGTGACGAGTTACGCGGTGGAAATTAAGTAAAGCAAAAAATTTCGAGATAACCTTATGGTCGCTTGTCTAGGCACAGGGTTATCTTCCCGCCATCCTTCGATAGGCTCAGAACGAGGACTGGCTCGTCGGGATGCGGCGCTATTTTGCCGGAGTGGATTCGCTGACTCCGAAGCTGACATCTTCGTCCGCCTCTTCGTCTTCGCCGCGCCGCGCGGCCGCCTGCTGGCGCGCCCACAGGGTGGCGTAGGCGCCGCTCTGAGCCAATAAATCTCTGTGTTGGCCACGCTCAATAATACGTCCCTCGTCAAGCACGATGATCTCATCGGCGTTGACCACAGTCGACAACCGGTGCGCAATCACCAGCGTCGTGCGGTTGGCCGACACATCGTCGAGTGATTTCTGGATTTCGCGCTCGGTATAGGTATCAAGCGCCGAGGTCGCCTCGTCAAACAATAGGATCTGCGGGCGCTTCAAGATGGTCCGTGCTATGGCCACGCGCTGCTTCTCGCCGCCCGACAGTTTGAGGCCGCGCTCGCCGACCCGCGCATTGTAGCCGTCCGGCAAGTCCATGACGAAATCGTGGATCTGTGCCAGGCGCGCGGCGCCTTCGACTTCCGACGGCGTTGCGCTCGGGCGGCCATACTGGATGTTGTAGAATACCGTGTCGTTGAACAGCACTGTGTCTTGGGGAACGATGCCGATGGCAGCACGCAGGCTAGCCTGGGTAACGTCGCGGATATCCTGCCCACCGATGGTAATGCGGCCCTCGTCAATATCGTAGAAGCGAAACAGCAGGCGCGAGATCGTCGACTTGCCGGCGCCCGAGGCACCGACGATCGCGACCTTCTGTCCCGCCGGCACTTCGAAACTCAAGTCCTGCAGGATCGGCCGCCGCTGATCGTAGGAAAACGATACGTTCTCGAAGCACACCACGCCGTCACCCACCGCCAAAGGTTTGGCTTTCGGCGCGTCGGAGATTTCGCGACCAATATCGAGCAAGCCGAACATGTTCTCCATGTCGACCAGAGACTGGCGAATTTCGCGGTAGACGAAGCCGAGGAAGTTAAGCGGCTGGAATAGCTGCATCATGTACAGGTTAACGGCCGCGAATTGGCCAATCGACATCGACCCGTCGGCCACCCGGAAGCCGCTGAGCACGAGCAGGATCGTCAGCCCAGCAGCGATGATAACACCCTGCCCCACGTTCAACAGCGATAGCGTAGTCAGGCTTTTGACCGCGGCGTGTTCATAGCGCTGCATCGATTGGTCGTAGCGCTGCGCCTCGTGTTTCTCGTTACCGAAATATTTGACCGTCTCGAAGTTAAGCAGGCTGTCGATGGCCTTAGTATTGGCCTCGCTATCGCTCTTGTTCATCGCCCGGCGATACTTCAGCCGCCACTCGGTGAACAACAGCGTGAAGGAGATGTAGACGCTGACGGTAATCAGGGTGATGACACTGAAGATGAAGCCAAACAGTGACCACAGGATGGCGCAAACAAGAGCGATCTCCACCAAGGTCGGTAAAATGTTGAACAGCATGAAGCGCAGCAGGAAGTCGATGCCCTTGATGCCGCGCTCGATGGCCCGGCTGAGGCCGCCGGTCTGGCGGTCGAGGTGAAAGCGCAGCGCCAGCCCGTGCAGGTGCCGGAAAACTAGTAGCGCAATGCTACGGATCGCCCGCTGACCGACCTTGGCAAAGACGAAATCGCGCAACTCGGCGAACCCCTGTTGGCCCACCCGCAGCAAGCCGTAGCCGATCAGCAGCGCTAGCGGCACGACGATGGCAGTTGTTCCAGCCGGCTTGTCGAGGATATCAACCACCCTGCCGAACACCCACGGCACGGCAACGGCCGCCACCTTCGCAGTGATCAACAGCAGCACGGCAATAACTACCCGCACTTTCATTTTCCACTGTCTACTCGGCCAAAGATACGGTAGCAGCGCGCGCACCGCACGTCGCTCCTGGCCCGGTATCGACGACCTATCGGTATCGCCCATGGTTCGCATAAAAATCCTTTTGCCCGCGTGCGGGCTGCCCCGGCAAGTCCTAGTAAAGGACTTAGCCCTTTCAGCAGCAAAAACCACCAGCCAGGTTGAATTTATTTCATCCACTACCAGCCAAGTGGCCAGGAAAATGGATGCCATTATTCGATCGCTGACAGACCACATCACGCACCGCAACCATCGCGATTTCGTCCATGTGAGAAAGAATTGCGGCAGCGTTTGAAGTAGCCTTTGAAGCTTCAAAAGCATCACCGTCCAACGAAGCGCTGGCAGTCCAAGTGGGCATTAGTAAAACGCTTTCTACCGCTTCAAGAGCCCTTTTTTGCCGGACGCAGGATGTCCAACTCTACCGCGATGGCACCTTCTTCCTCGGCCAACCGATGATGAACGACTACATCGATACCGCGGAATATTGGGAAGCCCTCTTTAAGCTAAGAAATGGTGTGGTAAAGCTGGTAAAGTTGAGTTTGAGATAAGCACGTGGAACTCCGATCCGAAAGTCAATCCGATTCCAGCACCCACCGCCTCGTCCGCACAGTAGTACCCAGTACAGACGAAAATGGTGACGGAGGTGGCTAATAACGAAAAAGAAGGCAGTTGTATTTCGTTCATGGTCAACCCGCCGCCTCCATGCGCCACAGGTGGTTGGTCAGAATTATCAGATAAAATAGAGGAACAGATACCCACCCAGCAACACCGCCACCCACAACACCATGCTGCCGGTCGGCCAACTGCGCGCCAGCGTGCCCTGCGGTCCATGGTGGCGGTAGAGCTGATAGACGAAACGCTCGGCCCGGCGCATGGCGGCGCGGCGGAAGCCGGTGTAGGCACTACTACCCAGCGGATAGGCGACGTTTTGCACGAACCGTCCGAGGCGGCGGTAGAACCAATCGGTGTCGAGATTGGTCGAGCGCATTTCAGGCGGGTAGATACCGATTCGTATCAGAACGGTAAACGCCAGCGCGGAGAATAACAGTAACTGAAGTTGCGATAGGACATGTGATTCGGTGTAAGGCATATAAGCTACCGGGTACGGTAGAATATTATAGAGCGCCGTCGGATAGACGCCGATGCCGATACAAAGTGCGGCGGCGATCGCCATGGCAACTAGCATGTTCCACGGCGCTTCTTTGACCCGTTTACCGGAATCGTGCGCGAAGAAGGCGAAGAATGGAATCTTGATGCCCGAATGGTGAAATACACCGGCCGAGGCGAACACCAACACCAACCACACCACATAATGGCCCTCATGGGCCGCCGCTGATAGAATCATCGGCTTGCTGATGAACCCACTGAACAGCGGGAACGCCGAGATCGACGCCGCGCCGACGATACAGAAGCCGGTGGTAAACGGCATCGACTTGTAGAGCCCACCGAGCTCGGTCCCTAACGCGGTGCCGGTACGGTACAGAACGGCACCGACCGACATGAACAGTAGTGCCTTGTAGATAATATGACTAAACGCATGCGCTGCAGTGCCGTTGAGTGCCAGTTCGGTGCCAATGCCGATGCCCACCACCATAAAGCCGAGCTGGTTGTTGAGGCTGTAGGCCAGCACCCGGCGCAAATCATTCTCGATCACCGCGTAGAAAATTGGGAAAGCGGTCATAATCGCGCCGATCCAGATCAACTCTTCCGTGCCGGCAAAGCCACGCGCCAGAGCATAGACCGCGAGCTTGGTGGTAAACGCCGATAGGATCACTGTGCCGGTCACGGTGGCCTGCGGATAGGAATCCTGCAGCCAGTTATGTAGCAGCGGGAACGCGCACTTGATGCCGAAGGCGAGGATGATCAATAGCCCGCCCGAATCGTCGAGGCCAATATGCTCGAATGCTGTCGATCCGGTTTCGTGCCAACGCACGATCAGCCCGGCCAGCAGCAGCACGCCGGAGCCAACCTGAACGATGAGATAGCGCATCGCCGCCGCCCGCGCTTCCGGCGTACGCCGCGCCAGGATCAAAAACACCGAGGCGATGGCGGTCAGTTCCCAATAGACGAACAGTGTGACTAGGTCACCGGCGAACACCGCGCCGATGGCCGCACCTGCATAAACCAGCGAGGCCGCTTGCTCGCCGGCCGCGCGCACGTGCAAGGCGTAGATTACCCCGAGCAGCGAGGCGATCATGAATATGTAGCCGAACACCTTCGACAAATGGTCGACGCGCAGCAACTCGAGTTCTTGTCCGAATGCTAAGACCGGCACCAAGTTACCTTCCGGCAGCGAGTAGATCAGCAGGAACCCGGCAATTGGCAGCGCCAACATCCACGCCGCGCGCAGCGGGCCATGCAGCACCGGAACCAGCAGGGCGCCGAACATGAGAAGCAGGCCGGGCGGGAACTCAATCATCGTAGTAGTCCTCGGACCGCATGACGAACCGGCGCAGAACTTCCTTAGCCGTCAGCACCAAGAACACACTGCCAACAAACCCGTAGACCCCATAGTGAAAGGGGATGGCATCGATCTGGGTTTCCGGATGGCGGTCAACGACTAAATCGGCGAGCAGCAATACGGCGCAAACGCCATAGAGCATACGTGCGATCTTGGTCACATTCTCCTTGCGGTCGAGCCACCGGGGACGCTCTTCGGTGGGTTCATCCGTCACCGATGTTTCCTCCGTCACAACTACAGTGCTCCCATGATGCCGCCGAGAAAGACCTCCAACCGGTCGGGCATGAAGAACAGTACGCCACACGCCAGCGCGGTAAAACATAGCGGCACCACACAGAGCCACGGCGCTTCCTTCATAGCCATAATCTCCTCATCCTCGTCCGGCGAGGTGAAGAACGCCCGCACCACAATCGGCATCAGATAAGCGACATTCAACACCGAGCTGATCATCAGCGCGGCGACTACGAACCAGTAGTCGCCGTCGAGACCACCGAGGGCAATATAAAGTTTGCTCCAGGCGCCACCGAGAGGTGGCAGACCGATGATCGACAGCGCGCCGATGAAAAACGCCGTCATCGTAAACGGCATGGCCCGGCCGATGCCGTTGAGCTGGCTGACCTTGGTCTTGTGGGTCGTGGTGTAAATGGCGCCAGCGACGAAGAATAGAGTGATCTTGCCGAAGGCGTGCATGAGGATGTGCATTGCTCCACCAACCAGGGCGAGCGGGGTGGCGATGGCGGCGGCGAGGACAATATAGGCGAGTTGGCTGATCGTCGAATAGGCCAGCCGCGCCTT
>CAZHBA010000073.1:0-2793 GCA_964530225.1 uncultured Rhodospirillaceae bacterium
CGAAATGTCCGACGACTCGATGAATCCCGCGTATGTCGCCGTGGCCGGCGGCGGTTTCGAGCTCGGCCGCGCATTCAGGGCACGGCGCAGTCAGCGTTACCGCGACACACTCCTGGGCGACCTGTTTATCGGGTTGATGGATCACTCGCGCGTCGCGCGCTCGCTATATCTGCGTTATGTCCACGGTGGGGCGCTTGCGGCCGCGCTACCGCCGGCCGAAGGCACGAGTTTATCGCCTTGCGCGACCGCGAAGTCGCGGCTAAATAGGCGTTCCAAAAGATCGATCAATTAAAAAGAACTCAGGTGACATTCGGTGATCAGAGGTTGTGCCTAGCAATCGCCAATCCCGAAAGAGGTCACCTGAGTATGAGTAGTTTAGTGAGATTAACCCGCCCACAGAAGCGCCGTTTACAACGGATCGTGCAACGCAGCCGAGACGCCCGCCCGGTACGGCGTGCGCAGGTCGTGTTGCAATTGGCATCTGGCGTTAGCGTCACGCAGGTGTCCGATGCTCTATCGGTCGCCCGTTCAACGGTTTACCGTTGGGCAGGGCAATTCATGACGCTCGGTGAAACCTGGCTGAGCCTGTGCCGCTCAGGGCGCCCGGCTTACACCGTGGACGAGACGTTGCGGGAAACATTGTTGGAACTGGTGACTCAACCGCCAGGTGATTATGGCTATCTGCGCAGCACCTGGACCAGCGAGATGCTGGCCCGGACGCTGGCCGGACTGCTGGGGCGACCCGTCCACGCCTCGACAGTGCGTCGAGAGCTACCGCGGTTAGGCCTGCGTTGGCGCCGCGCCCGACCCACGTTACGGCTCCGTCACCCGGACTCCTCCAGGCGAATGAAGGCGATCAACAAGCGGCTCGCGCAGCCCGAGCCCGGTGTCGAAGTCTTCTATGTCGATGAAGTCGATATCGATCTGAACCCCAAAATCGGCTTCCTCTGGTCGCCGGTCGGGGAGCAACAGACGATCCCGACGCCCGGGAAGAACCGGAAACGTTATCTTGCCGGTGCCTTGCATGCGCGAACAGGGCGCGTCGAGTACGTCGAAGGCTTACGCAAGAATACTGATTTGTTCCTGAACCTCCTGGAACATCTCAAGCGCACTTATCGTGGCGCCCGAAAAATCGTCCTCATCGCCGATAACTACATCATCCATAAATCGAACCTGGCGCAAGCCTGGCTGGCACATAACCCTAAGTTCGAAATACTGTTTCAGCCCGCTTATCAGCCATGGGTCAATGATATCGAGAAGCTATGGAAACAACTTCATGACAACATCACGCGTAACCATCGATTCAAGACGATCGAACAACTAATGCTCGCTGTCCGTGCCTTTCTACGAGAGGCCAGCCCTTTCCCGGGAAGTGCACCCAGTGTCGCAAAATTTGGATCAGCTATTTAGAGCGGCCCTATGTCGGCGTTTGGCCGAGACGATCTTAAACGTAACTTTTCGAGTAGGTGATAGACTACAGTTGTCAAAGAATCAGCGCCGCCAGCTACTGATCGCATGAGCACGGCGCACAGGTCTGGAGCGTTATGCGCGTCGTCGTTATTGGTAGTGGCTTGATGGGGTTGGTGACGGCCTATTACCTGTGCCGATTGGGCGCAGAGGTCTGCGTCGTCGATCGGGGGGACACGTCCGCACGCGAAACGAGCTTCGCCAACGGCGGCATGTTGCACGCAAGTCAAACCGGCCCCTGGAATACGCCCGGGATACTGTGGAGCGCGTTGCGAATGTTAGGCCGCGAAGAGTCGGCGTTGCTCGTACGCAAGCATGCTCTACCGCGTATGCTGCGATGGGGCGTCGGCTTCATTCGCAATTCGGGCCGCGAGCGATATGTCGAAAATACCGAACGAAATGCGCGGCTCGCGCAGTATTCCCTATCGGTAATGCGCGAAATACGCGCGGCCCAGACACTGGATTACGACTTCTCGGATCGCGGCACCTTGACGGTTTACCGAACCCAGCGGGAACTCGACGCCGCCGGCGAATTCCTGAATCAATACCTGGCGGGCAGCGTCGCCTGCGACATCCTGGACGCAGCGGGCGCGGTGACGGTCGAACCGGCGCTGCGATCTGTCGCCGAGAAGATCGTCGGCGCCGCCTATTATCCCGAAGACGAATCCGGGGATGCATTCAAGTTCTGCCAGGCACTGCAAAAAGTGTGTGAGCGCGCCGGAGTGGAGTTCATGTTCCATACACGCGTGAACAAACTCGTGCGCTCGGGTAGCACCATAGTGTCGGCGGATACCGAATCGCGGCGGTTGCGCGCCGACCGCTTCGTTCTCGCAGCGGGCAGTTACAGTTCTTTGCTGTCGCGCGGCGCCGGTCTGCGCGTCCCGGTGCAACCGGTCAAAGGCTATTCAATTACCGCCGCCGTCGGTACCTGGCGCGGTGGTCCGGCAGTTCCCGTGATCGACGACCACTTGCACGCAGCCGTATGCCCTCTGGGCGATCGCCTGCGGGTCGCCGGAACGGCGGAGTTTACCGGTTACAACACGGTTTTGACGAAAAACCGGATCGAAAACCTGTTCCGCCTGCTGTTGTCCTTATACCCGGAGTTCGAACCGCACATGGACAGCGCGGCATCGGATCGATGGACCGGTTTGCGTCCGATGACACCGAGCGGGGTCGGGATCATGGGGCGCACGCCGATCACGAATCTATATCTGAATACCGGCCACGGTCATTTGGGATGGACCATGGCGGCGGGTGCCGGTAAGGCGGTTGCCGCGGAGGTACTGGATGCCGAACCCGAATTCGACCTCGGCGATTATCGATTGG
>CAZHBA010000074.1:0-25616 GCA_964530225.1 uncultured Rhodospirillaceae bacterium
GGCGGGTTTGTCATGGGATTTGGCGATTCCTACGGCGTCGCTTCGGTTGGGCGCATTTTGTCAGGAACCGGTAGCGTATTCCTGACGGTTCTGGTGACCAAGATCGTTGCCGATTGGTTCTCGGGCCGCGAAATCGTCACCGCCCTGGCGATCCTGATGAACAGCTGGCCGGTGGGCATCGCGCTGGGCTTGGTCTCACAAGGCGCTATCGCCGAAACGTGGGGCTGGCAGGCGGTGTTCCTGTCCACCGGACTGGCTTGTCTAGCGGGCATGGGCTTGGTGATGTTGGCGGCCCGAATCCGGCCCGAACCGAGCGAGACACCGGCGCAAGCACAACCGTTGGCGGGCTGGAGCTGGACGATCTCGCGGCACGAGGGCGTGCTCGCATCGCTCGCCGGTTGCGTTTGGATTCTCTACAACAGCGGCTTCATTATGATTGTTAGCTTCGCGCCGGCGATGCTGGTGGCGCGCGATTTCGACGTTGCCGAGGCAGGCGTGCTGATCAGCATTGGTACGTGGGTGTATATGCTCGCGATCCCCACTGGCGGCTGGTTGTCCGAGCGTCTGCAACGTCCTAATGTCACCATGGTTAGCTGTTTTTTACTGGCGACGGTGATCGTCGCCGCGGTTCCGTTCGTCGAAACCGTCGTCGTGCTGTTTGCGCTGGCCGGCATCTTCGTCGGCATACCGACGGGCAATGTGATGGCGCTAACAGTCGAGACCGTACGTGCTGAAAACCGCAACATGGGCGTCGGACTCTATTATTCGTTCCACTATATTGGGCTGACGTTTATTCCGATGATCGCCGGCTGGGCTCTCGACCTGAGCGGCAGCAACGCGGCGCCGATGTTCGTCGGCGCGGCCTGCACGGCGCTGGCGATCGGCGTGCTGGGCCTGTTGCGCTTCGTGCAATTGCGGTCGCTTCCTGGCGCGGCGGCCTAATTTGGAGTGACTGTTTTGGATGGCGCAACGCCAACCCTCGGTATCGTTATACCGGCGCTCAACGCCGCGCCGTCGATCAGCGCAACGCTAGAGGCGCTGAGTGCGGCGAGCGCGGTTATCGATGTGGACATGCTGGTGGTCGATGGCGGTTCGTCCGACGATACGATAATCGTTGCGCAGGAGCACGGTGCGCGAACGGTCACAGCGCCGCCGGGGCGCGGTGGGCAGCTGGCGGCGGGTGCGGCGGCGGTGAAGGGCGATTGGCTGTTGTTTGTCCATGCTGATACGTGGATGGAAGGCGAATGGGTTTCTGCTGCCATCGACTTTGTACAGGTGCCGGAGAACGTGCGCCGCGCCGGTTACTTTCGTCTGGTCCTCGACGACACGACCCAAGCCGCGCGGCGGCTCGAATGCATCGTTGCCTGGCGCACTCGCCTGATGGGCTTGCCCTATGGCGATCAGAGTTTGCTACTGTCGCGCGAGTTGTACGACACGGTTGGCGGGTTCCGGCCGCTAGAACTTATGGAGGATGTTGATCTGATGCGTCGCATCGGCCGGCGACGGCTAGTGGCCCTACCGGCGTCGGCGCGAACCTCGGCGGTGCGCTATCGCCGCAGTGGCTATCTGTTGCGATCCGCACGCAACCTGCTGTGCCTGATGTTGTATTTTCTGGGTGTGCCAGCGCGTGTGCTGCGCCGCCTATACGGATAAGTCGATGTTGTCACAACACCTCGTTCTGTTCGCCCGCCGCCCGCAATTGGGTGCCGTCAAGCGCCGGCTAGCTACCGATATAGGCGCTGCCGCGGCGCACGGCTTCTACCGCCGCACTCTGCACGATGTCACTTGGCGGCTCGGCCGCGATCGGCGCTGGCGAACCTGGCTCGCGGTTACCCCCGATAGTGATGCTGGTGTGACTGGCTTGTGGCCGGTGCCACTCGGCACGGCGATTATCGGCCAAGGTATGGGGGATCTCGGCGCGCGTATGGCACGCCCCTTGCGTGAATTTCCGCCGGGGCCGGTGGTGATCGTTGGTAGTGATATCCCGGAGGCCGAGGTGGCCGATATCGCCGAAGCTTTCCGCGCCCTGGGCAACAACGATCTGGTATTCGGTCCCGCCGCCGACGGCGGCTATTGGCTGGTCGGGGCGCGGCGGCGGCCAGCGGTGTCTCGAAATCTGTTCGCCAATGTCCGCTGGTCGAGCGCACATGCGCTGGCCGACACCCTGACCAACGTGCCGCCCGGTTACCGGGTGGCGATGGTTTGCGAGCGCTTCGACGTGGACGACGGTGCGGCTTGGCGGTGCTGGCGCATTCGCCAGCTAGCGGCAAAGAAAACCTCCGCTTAGATAACATTGTTGTGACGGTGTCGGGCGGGGGTATGCTCGCCGGAGCGAGAGGTTACAATCGCCGCTGCCGCAGGGATGGTGATCGGGAGAGAAAACATGGAATCGATTTATTATGTCATGACGTGGCTTTGCCATCGCCGGTGCGTTCATTGCTACGAAGATCGTTTCCGACTGTATGTTCGCGGCGCCCTCGACGAAATAGTCGAGAAGTCGGTGGCCAATTCGTCACGTATCATTGCCAATCTGCCCGACACCATGATCTACCGTAACCTTGACAACCCCAATCCCGACGGTAGCTATCCGGAGTGGCCGGGCCGAATTATCCTGTCTGGCGGCGAGGTTTTGCTCGATCCGATTCGCGAAACCGTTCTGTATCCAGCGATCGAACAGATCGTAGAGAAGTATCGCGATGTCGGTGGGGTGCGGGTTGCTGTGCAGACAACCGGCGACCGCTTGACCGAAAAAATTCTCGACGAGCTGCTCAGCCGCGGCATCTGGCGCGTGATGATAGCGGGGATGGATGACTTTCATGTTGGTCATGAAGGCAAAAAACGCAAACCGTTGATTGAGAAGTTGTTAAAGATGTTTGACGCCGCTGGGATGAAGCCATCGGGCCAGCGTGCCAACGAAACCGAATGGATCAAAGAAGAGGGGCAGATTTACTCGATAATGGGGGCCAACCCGAATGAGTGGATCGGCGAAATCTGGCCGCGTGGGCGCGCCTGGGACAACGAACTGTCGACAGCCGGAATCGAAGATAATTTCTGTAGCCGCTGGTCGGGTGGGCTTAATTTCATGAACCATGGCTATTCGGGTACCGAAGTGTCGATCGAGCCCAATGGTAATTTGTTTCCCTGCTGCATCAAAACCAAGGCTCCGCTGGGCAACCTAAGGGAAGAAAAATTAACTGACATCCTTGACAGCCTGGCTGGCCACCCGGTGTTCGAGGCGATCAGCGCTGGCCGCCCGGAGCGTATGGGCCTCACCCATGGTTGGGATGTCGAGCGGTTCCTGGCGGAATCGGCCACCGAGACACCGTCTGGAAAGCCCTGCCGTAACCTGTGTATCGGCTGCGACCGTTTCCACAAACAGGTACTGGGCCCAGTGCTCAACGAGTTTCGCCAGCAACGCTTGGCGCGGCGGGCCGCAGCCTAACCGAATGATGGCGAACAAGGAGTTGATAGGCGGGCTCGCGGGTCACCTAACGGCGTTAGGCGATTTCGGCGAGATAACGGAGGATGAACTGGAGCCGATGCGGACGACCGGTCTCGCCCACGACCATGTCCGTCTCAACGGCTACAACCTGCTGGCGCGGGTGCCCAAGCAAAGCCAGATGGCGCTCGATGCGGAGACCAATCTTGCCTATCAGGTGGCGTGTTTCGCCCGTGCGGCGGCCAGTGGCCACACACCGCGTCTTCATGCCGTGTTGCAACCGTCGGCGGATCTGCCCATGGGCGCGCTGATTGTCGATGAAATCGATGGTACGGCGCTGCCTCTGCCCGGTCATATTAAAGCTTTGGCGTATGCTCTGGCGGCGCTGCACACGTTGCCGCTTCCGGCCGAGGATGGCCGGCCTCCCTTAAGAAACCCGCTTAACGCACTCGCCGATACTTTCAACGAGGTAATGAAACAGTCGGCGTTTATCGCTGCAGCGGGCCTAGCCTATGGGGCGGAAGCTCAGATTCGCGAAGAGCTGGTGACCGCCGGAACCTTACTGTCACGGTCTGACAAGCCACCGGTTACGTTGATCGCCTTCGACGCCCATCCAGGAAACTTTTTGTTGGCGGCGGATGGGCGTGCGGTTCTGGTCGATCTGGAAAAAGCGCGCTATGGCGTGCCAGCATTCGATCTTGCGCATGCGACGCTTTACACCTCGACCACCTGGGATGTTGCGACTTATGCCGAGTTAACCGCCGATCAGGTCGCCAGTTTCTACGCCACCTGGCTCGCCACCGTGCCGGCCGCGTTGGTCGATGCCGCTACACCGTGGCTGCTCGACCTGCGCCGTATGATGTGGCTGTGGTCGGTGACCTGGTGCGCGAAGTGGCGGGTAAGATCGCAGGAGGTGGCAACGCAAGGCAGCCGGAACAGCCGCTCGACCGAGGATTGGTCGGCGGATCTGTCCGACCCGGCGCTAGTGGCCCATGTCGCCGACCGGGTCGATCATTATCTCGATCCAGCGATCATAGAAAGGGTGCGCCAAGACTGGCGTGCCGATAACGCCTTAACCGGCCTGCTGGGCCACAAATCTGTCTAGCCGGATATGTTTGAGGGAGAGGGAAAGATGCGCATTTACGGGTTCCTAGCAATATTTTTTGCCGCGGTATTTGCCGTTGGCGGACAAGTGGCGCAGGCTGAGCCATGGGTTGGGACCGTTGCCAAGGCTAGGGGTCAGACGGTGTTTTGGAACGCCTGGGCCGGCGACGAGCGTATCAATGCTTACATCGCTTGGGCGGGCAAGCAGGTCAAAAACCGCTATGGCGTGGCCGTGAAACACGTGAAGCTATCGGATACCTCCGAGGCGGTATCGCGCGTGGTGGCGGAAAAAGCCGCCGGGCGCACATCCGGTGGTTCCGTCGATCTCATCTGGATCAACGGCGAGAACTTTGCGGCGATGAAGCGTAGCGATCTGCTGTTCGGCCCGTGGACTTCGAACGCACCGAATTACAAATTTGTCGACACCGAAGGCAAAATAACGACAACCGTCGATTTCACCGTTCCGGTTGATGGCCTGGAAGCCCCCTGGGGCATGGCGCAGTTCAATTTCATGTACGACAGCAATATGGTGCCCACGCCGCCATTGTCGATCAAGGAGTTGCTCAACTGGTCCAAGCAGAACACCGGTAGGTTCACCTATCCCCAACCGCCCAACTTCCTCGGCACCACCTTTCTCAAGCAGGCGTTAATCGAACTCGTCGACGATGCCGCCATCCTGCAGCAGCCAGTCGACCCCAAGACGTTCGACAAAGTATCGGCGCCACTGTGGAGCTATCTTGATGCGCTGCATCCGGCATTATGGCGTTCGGGTAAGGTGTTTCCGCAAAATGGTCCGGCGCAACATCGCCTGCTCGATGACGGCGAGGTTGATATAGCGCTGTCGTTCCAGCCCGCGGAGGCGTCGAGCCTAATCGCCCGCGACGCCATACCCAACACCATACGGACCTTTGTGCTCAAGGGCGGCACCGTGGGTAATACCAGTTTCGTCGCCATACCGTTCAACGCCAAAGCCCGCGAGGGGGCCATGGTATTGGCCGACTTCCTGATGTCGCCGGAAGCCCAGGCGCGCAAGCAGAACCCAGAATTCTGGGGCAGCGGCACGGTGCTGGCCATAAATAAGCTACCGGTCACCGAGCAAAACCGTTTCGGCAATTTGAAACTCGGTGTCGCCACGCTGCCACCCAACC
Organism: uncultured Rhodospirillaceae bacterium; assembly: GCA_964530225.1. Classification (GTDB taxonomy): domain Bacteria; phylum Pseudomonadota; class Alphaproteobacteria; order UBA6615; family UBA6615; genus CAZHBA01. Next base: position 5,692 of record CAZHBA010000074.1, read on the forward strand.
GCCTCGGCAAGACTTTGCTTGAACCGCATACATCGTGGGTGACCGCGCTCGAAGCGGAGTGGGCCAAGCGTTATGCCGCCGGAAAATAAGCTATGGTCGCGCCATGATGGGCTCGACTTTTGGATTATCTGAATTAGCGGTCTTAGCAGCGGTCTTCCTGTTCGCTGGCGTGGTTAAGGGGGTTGTTGGCATGGGGCTCCCCACGGTCGCAATCGGCCTGCTGACGGCGCTGATTGGTCTGTCCGAAGGCATGGTGCTGATGGTGATCCCGGCGTTGGTCACCAATTTGTGGCAGGCGCTCGCCGGGGGCGCATTGGCGGAAATTCTGCGCCGCATCTGGTTTTATTTGCTTACTGTAGTCGCCAGCGTCTGGGTGGGCGTGAATATATTCGGGCGTAGCGATCCGGCATTGTTGACCGCTCTGCTCGGGGTGTTGCTGATCGCGTACTCGATTTTTGGTTTGACGTCACCGAAAATGCCATCGCCGGGCCGTCACGAAGGCTGGCTGTCGCCGGTTCTTGGTGCGGTCAATGGTGTTCTGACCGGCTTGACCGGCACCTTCTTCATGCCCGGCGTGCCCTATTTCCGGGCGCTGGGCTTTTCGCGCGATGTCATGGTTCAGTCCATGGGGGTGCTGTTCCTGGTATCGACCGCATCGCTCGGGATCGCGCTGGGTGGCCATGGCAGGCTAGATATGGGGATCGGCGCGGTGTCGGCGTTTGCGACCGTGCCTTCATTATTGGGTATGGTTTTGGGCGCGCGCATCCGGCGCCGCCTGTCGGAGCAGCGCTTCCAACAGGTACTGCTCTCCGCGTTGTTGCTGCTCGGTCTCTATATCGCCGTGCGGGCGTTTGCATAGATGACTGTTGTTAATATCGTGGCCCAGGGAGCGCTCACATGCTGCCGCCGCTTTTCGGTGCTGCGTGCGGTTCCGCTGATAACCTTGCTGTTGTTCCTGGGACCGGTTGCGGCGGGATTGATTGGTACCCTGTTGCCAGCGTTCGGATTTTTGCCGGCGCTCGGCGGCGAGGTATTGTCTTGGGTGCCGTTGCGAAGCCTCTTGGAGGCTCCGGGCCTAACTGATTCGATCCGTCTTTCCTTTGTCACCGGCCTGGCGACCACGGTGGTGTCGTTGACCGTGGTAATCCTTTTTTGTGCCGGATGGCACGGCACGCGCGGGTTCGCCAAGGTCCAGCGCTTGTTGTCACCGCTGTTGTCGGTACCCCACGTGACCGTAGCCCTTGGGCTGGCCTTTTTGCTGGCGCCGAGCGGCTGGCTGCTGCGCCTGGTATCGCCGTGGGCGACCGGGTTCGCCCGCCCGCCCGACGCGATCATTGTGCAAGACCCAGCGGGGCTGACCTTGATCACCGGTCTGATGATCAAGGAAATACCGTTCCTGTTCCTGATGACCCTGGCGGCTATCGGTCAGGTTGATGCCGCGCGTACCCGCACCATGGCGCGCATCCTGGGCTACGGACCCGTCGCTGCCTGGCTCAAGGCGGTGTTCCCGCAGGTCTATCCGCAAATCCGCCTGCCGGTGTTCGCAGTGCTGGCCTACGCGGTCTCGGTGGTCGATGTGGCGATCGTGTTGGCGCCGACTACACCACCGCCATTGGCGGTACAGCTGGTGCGCTGGTTCAGCGATCCTGAACTGGCGGTGCGCTTCGTCGCTTCGGCCGGGGCGATTCTGCAGCTGGCCCTTGTCGCAGGTGCGTTACTGGTTTGGTGGCTGGCCGAAAGGGCCGTGATCTGTCTGGGCCGGAGGTGGATCCGCACTGGCTGGCGCTGGCGTCACGATGCCTGGTTACGCCACGCCGCTGCTGTTGCCTTGGTGGGCGGTTTTGCCGCTGCCTTTTTGAGCCTGCTCAGCATGGCGCTGTGGTCGGTCGCCGGCCGTTGGCGTTTTCCTGCGGCGTTGCCCGATGGTTTTGGCCTCGCGACCTGGGTTAACAACGTCGACAGGCTGACCGCCGCCGGCTGGAATACACTGAGCGTCGGACTGGTGACGGCACTGGTCGCGCTGGTTTTCACGGTTGGCTGTCTGGAGAACGAGGCGCGGTTCAGCCAGCGGGCGACCAATTGGATGTTGTTGTTACTCTACCTACCGTTGCTAGTACCGCAGGTTGCCTTCCTTTTCGGCGCGCAGATCATGCTCATCGTGCTCAATATCGATGGCAGCTGGCTGGCGGTAGCGTGGAGCCATCTGGTGTTCGTATTGCCCTACGTATTCTTGTCCCTGGCCGATCCCTACCGCGCCTGGGACGACCGCTATACGCGCACCGCGCTGTGCCTGGGGTCGAAGCCCTGGCGGGTGCTGCGCTGCGTCAAGCTGCCGATGCTGCTGCGGCCGATTCTGGTCGCCGTCGCCGTTGGCTTCGCGGTTAGCGTCGGTCTTTACCTACCCACCCTGTTCGCCGGCGCGGGCCGCTTTGACACGTTGACAACGGAAGCGGTGAGCCTAGCCGCCAGCGGCAACCGGCGGGTTATTGGTGCCTACGCGCTGATGCAGATGTCGCTGCCGCTCCTTGCCTTTGTCTTGGCCGCCGCAGTACCGGCGTGGATATTCCGCCACCGGCGCGGGCTACAGGTGATGCATTGATCGGCGCGGCTTGACAGGGACAGGCGGTTGACCGACTTCACATAACAAAATTGCTTTAAACTCCAGGGGGCTTTCATGAAACCCTATGGCTACCGGCGCTCGCTCGCCGCATTTCGTGTGCGTATCGCCCTCAACCTCAAGGGCATCCCCTTCGAGGTGGAACCGATGGACCTAGTGAAGGGCGATTAGTACAGCGACGAATACCGCAGGATTAACCCGCAGATGGTGGTGCCGGCGCTTATGCGCTACACCTCGTCGTCGCCGATGGTCAATTCATTACCCAGCGTATCGCGGCGCGCCAGCGCGCCCTAGAGGACATAGGAAATAATCTCTATGTCCTGGTGGCCGTGGGTGTCGAAACCGCTCGCGGGCGCAACCGTATCCTCGTTGATCACGTGCAGCGCGCCAAAGTTCACGTGAGCGCGGTCGTAATAGTTGGCGAAGGAAAAACTATGACGGTTTTTCAACCAATCCAGTTCCGCGAGGCCACGCTCTGCGCTGGGTCGTATAGTAATTATGGTGCCGTTTTAGTCTAGCGTCAGCTCACGGAACGCCTCGGCCTCGCGGCGAGCGCCGTCGAGCACGAATTTGGTATCCATGCCGCCGAAATAACATGGTGCGGCACCCATGTTGATGTAGCGCGCAATGATGTCAAGGCTGCTGACACCGGCGATCAGGATCGGCGTGTCGTGTTTTTTACTGGCCGCGATAACCGTGCCGAAAGCCTCGACTGCTTGCGGGTGATTGTGCTGGCCGGCGATACCCAGATCGATGGTCAGGTCATTGGCGCCGATTAAAATCGCATCGACGCCGGAGACCGAGGCGATGGCGTCGGCGTTCTCGACGCCGCGCCGCGATTCGATCATGGGAATCAGCATGGTCTCGCTATTGGCCGCCGCGATCATGTCGGGCAGCGGCATGGGGGCGTAGCCCGTATGGGTAGTCAGGCCCGAGATTGAACGCCGGCCGAGCGGCGGGAAACGCACATAACGGACCAGATCGACCGCCTGATCGCCGGTTTCTACATCGGGCACAATGATGCCCAGCGCCCCGCAATCCAGGGCGCGGGAGATTTCGTGCTGGTTGTGGCCGCGAATGCGCACCATCGGGGTGATCCCTATGTTGAGCGCCGCCCCTAGAATTTGTGCCGCCGGGTCGCCGTCGATGGGGCAGTGCTGGGAATCGATATAGAACGCGTCGTGGCCCGCGGTTTTGGCGATCTTGGCGGCGTCGACCGTGCGCGCCAGGCGAAAGCTGATCACCGAGCATCGTTTGCCGGCAAGCACCAGATGTTTGAAATTATTACGGGCATAGGGCGACATGTCGTTCATGGTTGGTATTTCCTATGGCGGGATACTGCTCTAAGCAGGCGGGGTTGCTATACTAAGTCACATAATAGCCGCCCAAGGGAGAACGAAGCTATGCCAGATACCGCGGCGCAGGAAACGACAACCCAACGATCGGGACCGCTGGTGGGGCTCAAAGTGGTCGAGTTAGCGGGTATCGGCCCGGCGCCTTTTGCCGCCATGCTGTTGGCCGATCTGGGTGCCGAGATCCTACGCGTCGACCGCCAGGTCGATTCCGGCTTGGGTGTGCCGCGCGGCGCCGAATACGATCTGATGAGCCGCAGCCGCCGCTCTATCGCCGTCGATCTCAAGAATCCGCAAGGCGTCGAGACGGTCCTCAGGCTCGCCGGGGGAGCCGACGTGTTGATCGATCCGTTCCGGCCCGGCGTCACCGAGAAGCTCGGCCTGGGTCCCGATGACGCACTGGCGCGCAATCCGAGCCTGATCTACGCTCGCATGACCGGCTTCGGCAATCACGGGCCGCTGGCGCATGCGGCCGGCCACGATATCAACTACATCGCGCTGTCGGGTGCGCTGCATGCCATCGGCCCCAAGGAGGCGCCGGTGCCGCCGCTCAACATGCTCGGCGATTTCGGTGGCGGCGGCATGTACCTCGCCTTCGGCGTCATGGCGGCGGTCTATGAGGCCCAGCGCAGAGGCGAAGGCCAGGTGGTAGATGTCGGTATGGTCGACGGCGCAATTTCGTTAATGACGCCGATCTACGGCCTGCAAGCTTCCGGCTACTGGCACGATGCGCGCGGCGAGAACATCCTCGATGGCGCTGCACCGTTCTACGGTGCCTTTGAGACCGCGGATGGAAAATTCATCTCAATCGGCTCGATAGAGAAAAAGTTCTACGTCATTTTATTAGAGAAGCTGGGGCTCGATCCCGACTCTCTAACGGATCAGATGGACCGCGACCATTGGCCGGAACTAAAAGCGACAATCGCCGAGACGATTAAAAGCAAAACCCGCGACGAATGGGGCGAGATCATGGAGGGCACTGACGTGTGTTTCGCGCCGGTGCTGTCCCTGGCCGAAGCACCGGGTCATCCGCACAACCAAGCGCGCGGGAATTTCGTCGAGGTCGCGGGTATATCCCAGCCGGCGCCGGCGCCGCGCTTTAGCCGTACGCCGGGGCGGGTGCATTCGCCGCCGTCGGTGCCGGGTGCGGATACCGAAAAGGCACTCGCTGACTGGGGCTTCAGCGCCGACGAAATTGTCGCGTTGAAAGACACCGCTGCAATCGGCCGCCAGGGCGATTGAGCACAGCCTCATGGTGACCGTCGTCCCGTATAACCGGGAGCTGGAGTTCGAATACGGCGTAGTGGCGCACCTGTCGCCGCTGGTGCGCCGAGTGATCGCGAAGAACCCCAGCGCCTTCACCTTCCACGGCACCGGCACCTACATTATTGGGTCCGGCTCGGTGGCGATTGTTGATCCCGGTCCCAATCTGCCCGAGCATGTGGGTGCAGTATTAGCGGCGGTGCGCGGTGAAACCGTGAGCCACATCCTGGTTACCCACACCCACCTCGACCATTCGCCGGCGACAGTAGCGGTCAAGGCGGCGACCGGCGCGCCGTCCTACGCCTTCGGTTCCCACGGGCGTGGCGGCGATGGCAAGCAAGTCGAGGAAGGCGCCGATTTCGATTTCGAACCCGATCACCGGGTTGCCGATGGTGAGGTGATTACAGGCGACAGTTGGACGATGGAGGGCGTGCACACGCCGGGCCACACCTCGAACCATATGTGTTTCGCGCTGCAAGAGGAGAACGCGCTGTTCCCCGGCGACCACGTCATGGGCTGGTCGACCACCATCGTCTCGCCGCCGGACGGTGATATGCTCGCCTATATGACGTCGCTGGAGAAGCTACTAGCGCGCTCGGAAGGCATCTACTACCCGACCCACGGTGCGCCGGTCACCGAACCCACGCCTTATGTGACCGCGCTGCTGGCTCATCGCCACGAGCGCGAGGATCAGATCATGGCCTGCCTGTCCGACGGCCTTGGAACAATCCCGGATATGGTGGCACGCATGTACGCCGACGTGGACCAAAGCCTCCACCACGCCGCCGCGCGTTCGGTGCTATCGCACTTGATCCACATGGTCAAAACCGGCCGCGCCGCCAGCGATGGTAAGCCCGGCCCTGACACGGTGTATCGTCTGCAAGGTTAGCGCGTTGAGTCCCCCCCCCTTAGGGGGAGGGATGGGGTGGAGGGGTGCGCCGCGGCGGCGGCGCCGAATAACAGGCCTTTGCAGCAAACGGTTGGTCGTTGGATCCTGTGTAGCGCTTCGCGCCGTACCCCCCTCCTATATCCTCGTCCTCAAGGGGGGAGGACTTTAAACGTCAATCCCTACTCCATAGTGATGTGATAGCGCCCGTGGAGGAAACGGGAGACCGGGATTGGGCGGTCGCCCGCGTACGATGGGGGGTCGGCGAGGACACGGCGGAACTCCGCCAGGGCGATGCGTGTAATACCGGCCATCTCCAAATCGCGGATTTCGTTGAGGGAAAACCAGGCAAGGTTCGTCAGTTCGCCGTCGCCGCCGAGCTTTCCATGGGCCGCCGACGCATTGGCGCAAAAAAATCGGGCGTCAAACCGGCGCACGCGGTTGGGAGGCGTAATAGCGCGAAAAAAATAGTCCAGTGCGCCGAGCTTTGGAGCGATTTTGTTGTGCCACTCGCTGCCCTCACCCTCGCCGGCGGCGATCAACAGGCCAGTTTCCTCGAAGGTTTCGCGGATGGCGGCAACGGCGATGGCCCGCGCCCGCGCCGGTGTCGCTGCCCGTTCCAGCCGGGTGGCCACATCGGCACGCAAGGGCGAGTTCGGCGCCACCCAGCTGTCGGTCGCGCTGACCCGCCCGCCGGGAAAGACATAGGCATTGGGCATGAAGATATGGCCGTGATGGCGTTGACCCAGTAGCATACGTACTTCGCCGCCGTTGCCGTGATATAGCAGCAGCGTCGCGGCGTCCTTGGGACGGAGCGCTTTGGGGGCCATCAGAAAGGCCGGTAATTATTTGAGCGGTGAGAAGGACGTGGGTACCAGGTAGCGGCTTTCCTGTTTTTCCATACGCATGCCGTTGGCCGCCTGGTAGGCTGGCCAATTGGGGTTGCCAACGACGGCCGCCTGGAGTTCCTCGCGCTGCGTCTGGCTGTCCCAATACCATAAGTGCACCACCTGGTTGACGGTGCCTGTGATCGAGGTGAAATAGCCAATTAATTGCCAGCCAGCCCCGTCCGTGATCGGATAGCCCAGCTTCTTGGTCAGTTCAATGAACGCCGATACTTGCGGGTAGGTGATGGTGTAGGTGCGCTCGTCGACGAACGCCAACTCGCTGCCGTTGCCCGTGAAGGCGAACGGTTCGACCACGTCGGTGCCAGCGAGCAAGCGATTGAACTGCTCGACGATGACGCTGCTGTTGGTTTTGCGGTACTCGCCCCATTCCGGATCGTTATAGAGCGAGCGGCGGCACTCTTGGCGGTGGGCGGCGCTGTCCCATTTCCAATAGTGCACGGCCTGATTGAGCAGACCGGTCTCGACGGTGAAATAGCCCGCCAGGTCGAAACCGTGCTTGCGCTGCAGCGGCAGGCCGTTATTGCTGTAGGTCTCAAGAAAGTCCGCCATCTTGCCAGCGGCGATAGTGTAGGTGCGTGCATCGACGATCATTATTCGCGTCCCCTCCTCGCGCTTTGGCATTTCGCTGCCGCGCTTCGTTGGGTGTATCGTAAAGCGGCCAGCCAACGGTGAAAAGCGGGGAAGGCAGATCGTGGCGGAAATTCTTGATATTGTCGAAACAGGTGCGATCCTGGGCGAGAGCCCCGTGTGGTCGGTGCGCGATAGCACTCTGTACTGGATCGATATCAAGGCGCCGGCGATCCACCGCTACGATCCCGCGGTCCACACCGACGATATGTGGCCAGTGGAACAGGAAATTGGCAGCATCGCGCTGCACCGGGATGTCGGACTGGTGGCGGGGCTGCGCGATGGGCTGGCGCTGATCGGTGCCGACATGACCACCATCGACTGGCTGAGCAATCCGGAGCCGGACAAGCCAATGAACCGCTTCAACGACGGTAAATGCGACCGCCAGGGGCGCTTCTGGTCCGGCACCATGTATGATCTACCGGGACCGCCAGAAAGTTACTATGAACGCGAGCCAGTTGGCGTTCTGTACCGTCTTGATGGCGACCATGGCTGCCATGCCATGGCCGATAACATTCTAGTATCAAATGGGTTGGCCTGGTCGCCGGACGGCAGCGTGATGTATTTCAGCGATTCGCCGCGGCGCGAAATCTGGGCCTACGACTACGACACGGCGACCGGCGATTTCGGCGAGCGGTGGACCTTCGCCAAAATTCCCGAGGCGCCCGGCCGCGGCACCTGCGATGGCGCCACTGTCGATGCCGAAGGTTTCTATTGGAGCGCCGAATTTCGCGGCAGCCGCCTGGTTCGCTACGCCCCCGATGGTGTGGTTGACCAAACGGTCAATCTGCCGGTCAGCCAGCCAACATCGTGCGCTTTCGGCGGCGAAGGACTGGCGACCCTGTTCGTGACATCGGCCAAGATTATGCTGAGCGAGGCGGAATTGGCCGCCGGACCCCAGGCGGGTGCCTTATTTGTCCTCGATGTGGGCGTTTACGGCCTGCCGGAAGCAGAATTCGTCGGCTGACTGGTAAATTAGGCTATTAAACCACCGTTATTAGCCTAGCTACTTTACTCGCCGGGTAATTGCCTTTTTTGCCCCCCATTATTGCCTGTTTTTACGGCCAATCTTCTCCACGAACAGGGAAGGTCGGTAATGCATCCATTGAAGATTTTGGCCTTTGTAATAATCGGATTACCCGTCTCTGCATTCCTGCTGACGCTATTCCTGACCGATGGGGCGCCCTTGCAACCGCTCGCTCCTGGGGAAAAGGGCGGACCGGTCGTTGTGATACGCACGCTACCACTAGCCGAATTAGAAAGGCCTAATTTAGAACGGAAAGGCAGTGTTGCGGCGGTTGGTCACAGCACGACTTATGTGAATTTCGGTGGGATTTTGGCCACGGAGGACAAAAAATTACTGGATCGCGGCGTTGCACTAGTGCGCATGTTTAACCCTGATCGAGAAGTGGAGCTCTTCTTGACGCTATTCGGCTTCCCGCAATCCAAATAGTGCCGTAGACAGGTTCCAATCCCTTGAAATTGGTACATTCGGCCCCAATTATTAAGCCGAATAGGGCCTTTCGAGGCCTGTTCTTGGGGTGCCAATTTTGGGCCCGGAGCGTTCCGTCTGCGTAGAAATACACGTAGGCGATCCGTACTCGCTCATAACGCAGAGGAGTAACGGCATGTCCCGTGTTTCCCTACTCAATAGCCCTTTGTTGCTGGGTTTTGATCAATTCGAACGCACGCTCGAGCGCATCGCGCAAGCGCCGGCCGAGGGCTATCCCCCGTACAACATCGAGCGTACTGGCGAGGACGGCTTGCGAATTACGCTGGCCGTGGCCGGCTTTACGCTCGACGACCTCGAGATTGTGCTCGAGGACAATCAGCTCACTATTAGTGGACGCCAGGCGTCGAAGGACCAGCGGGTCTATCTGCACCGGGGTATTGCCACCCGGCAGTTCAAGCGAAGCTTCGTTATCGCCGAGGGCGTAGAAGTCACGGCCGCGGAGCTTGATAATGGCCTGTTGCATATCGATCTGCGCCAGCCGCAGCCGCAACGCAATGCACGGACCATCAAAATATCGTCGGCAAATGGCGCCGCCAAGGACGCCACGATCGACGTTTCCGCTAAAGAAGCCTGAGGTGAGTGATATGGAACACAACCAAGGAAATATCTGGCAGCTACTACCACCCGAGCAGTTCGCGGCGTTGGGGCTTGAAGATATGGCTTACGTCAAACCAAAGCAGGCCGGCGAACGTAAATTGTATTCGATCCACACGGCCGATGGCAGTGAGGTTGCGGTTGTTGAGGGCCGCGAGCTGGCCTTCGCCACGATTACGCAGAACGATCTCGAGCCGCTCAGTGTTCATTAAATGCTCTAGCTGGCTACCCGCAGGTTGGGGCTGGCTTCGGGCGCTTGCGACAGTAACGCGTAGAGCGCATCGCGGTTGTTGGCCCCACGCAGTTTCTCGCAGAATGAGGGAGCGCGCAGCATTCGCGAGATGCGGGCTAGCGCCCTCAGATGGTCCGCGCCGGCGCCTTCGGGTGCTAGGAGTAGAAAGATTAGGTCGACCGGGCGGTCATCGATACTCTCGAAATCAATCGGCCTTTCGAGCCTGGCGAAAAATCCATAAATTTTCTCCAACCCCTGAAGCCGGCCGTGGGGAATCGCCAAACCATCGCCGACGCCGGTCGTGCCGAGATGTTCGCGCTCGAGCAGGATATCGAATACGGTCCGCTCGTCCTGTCCGGTAATAGTGGCTGCGTGCCGCGATATTTCCTGCAGCGCCTGCTTTTTGCTGGTGACGCGAAAATCGGCGATGACGTTCTCGACCGCCAGCAGATCGGAAATTTCCATTAAGACCTTCTCTTCGCTTTGTCCGACGACATTGACGGCGACATTGCCAGTAACTTTGGTTGTTTCGGCGCGGTCACTTTAGTTTTCGCCCGGGTCGATCCAACCGACATTGCCGTCGGTGCGCCGGTATACGACGTTCAATCCACCGTTGCCGGCGTTGCGGAATACCATCGCCGGAATGTCGGCGAGGTCCATACGCATAACGGCTTCCGACACGGTGAGATTTTCAATAATGGTCTGGTTTTCGGCGACGATTACGGGATGGTCTCCACTTTCGCCTACTTCTTCTTCATCGTCCGCGACAGGCTCGTAGGGGGCCAGGATATACTGCTGGGCCCGAGCAGTTTCGGCCCGGTCGCGCGCTGCATGGTGGTTGCGTAGCCGCCGCTTATGGCGCCGCAGACGTTTACCCAAATGCGCGGTGGCGACATCGAACGCGGCGTAAGCGTCGTCGGCCGATTCGTGCGCCCGTGCATAAATTTCACGGCCGATGTGGATGGTCACGTCGGCGCGTACCAAAAACCGATCGCGCGAAAGCACAACCGTCGCATCGATCGCCTGGCCAAAATACTTCTCGACTGTGGCTTCCAGCGAGTCGGTAACGTGGTTGCGTAATGAGTCACCGACATTGAGGTGGTGGCCGGAAATTTTTATTCGCATCGAAACCTGACAATCGGATTTTCGCCGAAAAATGCCCAGACGTGAACCGAGTCACTGAGAAATTAGTGTCGCTCTTCATGGTATATACAGTCGGAAACTGGCCTCTCCGTGTGGGTTGGCCGGTCCCCATGGTCATGGCATTTTATTATCGCAAAGTGCCGTTTCATCGGCGGCGGGAACATAGTAACGGCCCGCGGTGCTGTCAATAGCGCGGCAGGGTGAAGTCGCTCATTCCAGAATGGCGCGCTACAATCTTTTAAGTCGTTGAATTATATACTATAAAGAGGTATGGGCGCGCTTCATGCGGCGGCGCTGCACCGAAGAGGGAATATGCAGGGCGTCGCGGTATTTTGCTACAGTTCGCCGGGCAATATCGATCCCGTCCGACCGCAGAATCTCAACGATTCGGTCGTCGGAGAGGACGTTTTTGACAGACTCGGCGTCGATCAATTTTTTAATCTGGTGACGTACTGATTCGGCGGAATGGGCCTGGCCCGATTCGGTTGCCCCTATTGCCGTGGTGAAGAAATATTTGAGTTCGAACAGGCCGCGGGGCGTCATGATGTACTTGTTCGCGGTCACCCGGCTGACCGTACTCTCGTGCATCTCGATAGCCTTTGCGATGTCGTTTAACACCAAGGGCACCAAGTGCGCGACACCCTTTTGAAAAAATGCATTCTGCTGGCGCACGATTTCGGTAGCCACTTTGAGGATCGTGTTGGCGCGTTGGTCCAGCGCCTTAACTAGCCAATGTGCCGTCTGCAGGCTTTCCTGCATATAGCGCTTGTCCTTGGCCGACAATTTTTTAGCCGACACCTCGGCATAATAACGCCGGTTGACGAGAACCTGGGGCAGGGTGTCGCCGTTGAGCTCGATGACCCAGCCACCTTTCGGTTTGGCGCGCAGGAAAACATCGGGCGAAACCCATTGGGTCAATTCCTGATTGAAGGCCGTGCCGGGTTTGGGATCCAGTGTTTTTAATTCGGCGATCATGTCGGCTATATCTTCGCGGTCCACACCGCATGCCGTTTGCAACGCTGCGATGTCGTGCTGTGTCATCATATCGAGATTATCGAGAAACGCCTGCATGGCCGGATCTAGCCGGTCGCGCTCGGTCAATTGCAGAGCGAAGCAGTCGGAAAGATTGCGGGCGAAAACACCGGCCGGATCGAACCGCCGCAGTTTGTCGAATACCTCTTCGATCTCGGCAGTCAAGCAACCGAGTTGATCTGCGATGGCCTCCAGCGTGGTTTCCAGGTAGCCGTTTTCATTCAGTGATTCGATCAAGGTTTTGCCGATTAGGCGCTCACCCTGGTCGGTAATATCGACGTTGAGCTGCGCTGTAAGATGTTCGCTCAGGCTCGGCATATGTTCCACGGCAAGATCGCCGGCGTCCGCCATATCGAAGCCTTGGGCGCTGGAACTCGAACTGCTGAAAGCGCTCTCGCTGGCGGGGCCTAGGGTGTCGGCATCGTCGGCGGTGGGCTGATAGTCGTCGGCCCAGACATTTTCATAGTCGGTGTCGAGCGGCGGATCGTTCTCTACCGTCGCCTCGCGTTGAGTCAATTCGCCAATATCGAGCGCTTCCGGCCCCTCTTCAAATTCGACGTTACTTGTTTCGGGGGTGGTTTCAGAAGTGCGATCTTTGTTGGATGCGAAATCTTCGCTTTCACCCGACGAGCCCGCACGTTCGAGCAACGGGTTTTGCTCGAGTTCGGACTCGACGAAGGCTGCAAGCTCCAAATTAGACAATTGCAGCAGCTTGATAGCTTGCCGCAACTGCGGTGTCATAACGGGTGCTTGCGTCTGCCGCAGGTTGAGACGCGGTGAAAGGGCCATAACTATGGTCTACAGCGTGAATCTTTCGCCTAGGTAAACGCGCCGAACGTCGCTGTGAGCAACGATTTCGGCGGGTTCGCCACTCATTAGAACTGCCCCATCATGCAAGATATAGGCCCGATCCACAATATCGAGCGTTTCGCGCACATTATGATCGGTGATTAATACCCCGATGCCACGGTCTTTGAGGTGGCTTACCAGGTCGCGAATATCGGAAACGGCGATCGGATCTATGCCCGCCAAGGGTTCGTCGAGTAGCATAAAGTGGGGCTGGCAGGCCAGCGCCCGGGCGATTTCAACCCGGCGCCGCTCGCCGCCCGACAGCGCCAATGACGGCGTGCGGCGCAGGTGGTTGATCGAGAACTCAGCCATCAAATCTTCAAGCAGTACCGCGCGGCGCTCGATCTCGGGTTCGACGACTTCGATAACGGCGCGAATATTCTGCTCAACTGTCATCCCGCGGAAGATAGAGGCCTCTTGCGGTAGATAGCCGATACCCAGACGTGCGCGACGGTACATCGGCAGTTCTGTAATGTCGTGGCCGTCTAGCGTTATCGTTCCGGTGTCGGGCGAAAGCAAACCGGTAATCATATAAAAACACGTGGTCTTGCCGGCACCGTTCGGCCCCAGAAGTCCGACCGCTTCACCGCGCTGCACACGAACGCTGACATCGCGAACGACCGGGCGTTTGTGGAACCGCTTGCCGATATTGGATGCATCCAAACCCTCATTTTCCGCTACCAGCCGTGGGGTGGACGGGTCCTCGAAATCCTGCCGACCAGATTGATCGCTCATTTCTGCGTTTTCTCTTTGTTGTCGCCTTCTCGCGGCGCCGCTGGTTTGAAAATCGCCTGCACTCGCTCGTTGGATTTTCCTGGTCCGGCGGATTCGGTGAGAAGACGGCTTTGACCAGTATTCAGATTAACCTCCGCCCGGTTACCATTCAATTGAGTTTCCCCCCGGGTGATTTTGACATCACCGGTGACGGTGGCCAGACCGGTATTGAGTAGGTAATCGCCGTAGTTGGCGGTGACGATGTCGGTTGCGTTCGAAAGGTGAACGTTGCCGATGGCCTCGATGCGATCCATTTTTGAAGAGCGCTGCTTGCCCTGATTGCTGATAAAGTGGGCCATAAGGGTATCGGCACGAACGCGTCTGTCTTCGCGGATCGCCAGTGCGTCGCCACGAGCGATGGCGAGCTGTTTGTCTTCATAATATTCCAGGCTATCGCGGGCGATAATCGTGTCCTGTGGCGTGACCAGGCGGACCTGCTTGCCGGTCATTATCAGAATACCCTTGACGACGTCGTAGACAGCCTTGTCGGACGTCGCCTCTTCGGTATCCGACAGAATCCGGACATTGCCGTCGGCATCGATCCGATAAATTTCATCGGTGCCGGTGTCCGTTGGGCGGTAATGGGCGACGAGTACGTCTGCTTCAACGGTGACGCCAGCCTGGCTGGCGCGGGCATCGCCACGGGCAACATAAAGCTGTTTTGTCCGCTGCCATTCGATTCCCTCGTTCGCTTCGATATGAATGGGATCGCTACTGCCACGCCCGAAACCTAACGATTGGGCGTTGGTGGTGGTCGCGGCCATGATTCCGGCGAGCGCTGCGGCGACCGCAAATCCGATTGGTATCGTATCGCTCATCGGAGGTCTCGTGCGCTGCGGTAGACAAACATCTCCGCCTTGCCGGTAAACAGCACCCTGTCGCCGCCGTCGAAAATCCGGAACCCCTCGGATTGCAACGTACCGAGTGGACCCTGGCCTTCAACCGGATCGTTACCCGAAGCCGAGCGGTCCCCAAGGTTGAACCGCGCTTTCGGCGTACTAAATTCGTGCCCTGCGTCATGGAAAACGTTCACGTTGCCGACCAGATAGAGAAATTTTGTATCTTCCTCGTATTCGCCGTCGACCGCAGTGAGGGCAACCCAGGAACCATCCTGCAGAACGATGTCGGCCTTTGGCTGTTCAAGCAGATAGAACTCGCGCTCTCCATTATTTTTGAGCGCGCTGGTGTCGGCGGTAATTTGAAACGGCTGGGATTTAGAATCGATGCCCAGGACCCGGGCGTTGAGCACCTGTGGCCGCGAGGTGCCAATTGGGCCCACCGCCTGAGGAATGCGAAACTGATCATCGTCGGAAGAAAATTCCGGCCAGACAATGACGGCGACGAGCAACAGCGTCGCCAGACCGGGTAGGATGTACTTCATGGTTGCAACAAAACGCGAGCGGCCAAATCCCCCGCGGCGGGACCGGGGGCCGATATCCGTCAACCTTTGCGAAAAGCCCCGGGTTGCGGTTGCCGGTGTCTCAGTCAACGGTGTGGATGGTGGCGCTTCAGTCATAGGTGTTAGGTGACACCCGCCCGTAGGCAGTCGTGGATGTGCAGGATACCTACCGGCACTCCGCCTTCGACAACGAATAACGCCGTGATCGCGTTGTCGTTCATCGTGCCGAGCGCTTCCGATGCCAGAGCGCCCAATCGGATCGTTTTCGGTGCTTCGGTCATCACTTCGCCGGCCGTGCTGTCGAGCAGATCTTTCGACATATGGCGGCGTAAATCGCCGTCCGTCACAATACCCGCAAGGTGGCCACCCGCATCGACGACGCCAACGCAACCGAACCTCTTGTTGGTCATGGTTATAAGGACATTCGACATTGCCGCGTCCGGTCCGGTCAGTGGCAATTCATCGCCTGAGTGCATGAGGTCGTCGACCCGTAACAAACCCTGGCCCAGCTTTCCGCCGGGGTGCAGGACCTGGAAGTCTTCGGTGGTGAAGCCTCGGCGCTCCAACAAGCTGACCGCGAGCGCATCGCCCATCGCCAGCATCGCTGTCGTCGACGTGGTTGGCGCCAATCCCATGGGACAAGCCTCTGCGACCGCCGGCAGGATCAAGGCGCAATCACTATTACTGGCGAGTGTACTGCCGGGTTTGCCGGTAAGCGCGATCAACGAAATGCGAAAGCGCCGGCAATAATCGACCAAATTGCCAAGTTCGGGCGTTTCGCCAGAATTGGATAATGCCAGCACGGCATCTGAGCGGGTGATCATGCCCATGTCACCGTGGCTCGCTTCCGCCGGGTGAACATAGTGCGACGGGGTGCCGGTGCTCGCTAATGTGGCGGAAATTTTGCGTGCGATATGGCCACTCTTGCCCATGCCAGTAACGACGACCCGCCCGGTTACGGCAAACAAAATCTCCAGCGCTTCGGTGAAGGAGCCATCGAGAGCCTCCGACATATTTTGCAGAGCTTCCTCTTCGAGGCGCAGCACGCGGCGGGCGGCGGCCAAATCACTGGATGCGGTCGCGTTTTCTGTGGCTTTGGACTTTGTCGAACGTGTCATTCAGGCGACAATCTTAAATTCGGGTTCCGGATAAAGCCCAATCGGCACTTGTTGTAGCCTTCTGAAAGTCGAGAATCGCACATAAATCAAGCAATTGCAGTATGCGGGGGCGGTATTGAAAGGTCAACGCAATGCCCTTGCTGGGTTGTCTGTTCCGATCTAGCTGTGGGCGAAAATATCCATATCGTCCCAACCCGCTAAATCGAGATCGGCGCGGGTCGGTAAAAACTCGAAACATTTAGCCGCCAAGGCCGTACGGTCCTGGCGCTCCAGCAGCGTGTCCAATCGCGATTTCAAGTCGTGAAGGAACAAAACGTCGCTGGCCGCGTACTCCAATTGCTGGTCACTTAGTTTTGCAGCACCCCAGTCCGATGTTTGCTGTTGCTTCGACATCTCGACGCCCAGCAGATCTTTGCACAAATCCTTGAGGCCGTGCCGGTCGGTGAAGGTGCGCACCAGTTTGGAAGCGATCTTCGTGCAGTAGACCGGTGTCGCGACCACACCGAGGTCGCGGCGCAGGACGGCTAAGTCAAAGCGCCCGAAGTGGAACAGTTTCAACCGCGCCGGATCGCTCAGCATTGCTTTCAAATTTGGGGCGTCGTAGCTATCGTCGCCGCCCGCCGGCCATTGCACCAAATGAGCGTTACCGTCACCTGCCGACAATTGCACCAAACACAGCCGGTCGCGCACCAGGTTGAGGCCCAAAGTCTCCGTATCCACGGCAATCACCGGGCCGAGATCCAAACCATCAGGCAGGTCGTTTTGATGTAGCTGTATGTCCAAAGGACCGTCGCAATCGTTTAATGTGCCTAGGTCACACCATGATACGCCAGGATACGGTGTGGAGTGGTTGCTACTCTGCGCCCATGAACCTTGTCAATATCCTAACGCTGTACATTCATGAAGCGTGCTTGGCAGGTTTACCGGCGAGGCGTTATACACGGGTAAGCGTCAACTAGCCGTTTTATCGATCGAATACGGATACGGGGCCCGGCGATCATGGAACAACAACGGGTAACCGTTTTTGGCGGTTCAGGCTTTGTCGGGCGGTATGCCGTCGAACGCCTGGCCGACCAGGGGGCGGTGGTGACCGTGGCTGTGCGCGATCCGGAAAAAGCGAAGTTTCTGCGCACCCTTGGGCAAGTTGGCCAGGTGGCGCCGGTGCTCGCGAATATTTGCGACCCGGCCTCGGTGGCGCGTGCCGTCGAAGAGGCCGACGCGGTGATCAATCTGGTCGGCATTTTATATAAGCGCGGCCGCCAGTCGTTCAAATCTATCCATACCGACGCGTCTGCGGCAATTGGGCGCGCCTGCACCGACGCTGGTGTTTCGCGGCTGGTGCATGTGTCGGCGATCGGTGTGCAGATCACGGGGTGGTCGGAATATCAGCGCTCAAAAGCGGCCGGCGAAGAGGCGCTACACGAGAATTTTTCCGGGACGACGATCCTACGGCCTTCGATTATATTTGGACCGGAGGACGGGTTTTTCAATCTGTTCGGTATGTTGGCGCGGGTGACGCCGGTACTGCCGCTCTATGGTGGTGGAACCACTCACTTCCAGCCCGTCTATGTTGGTGACGTCGCGGCGGCGATTGTCAACGCATTGGCGGATGTATCTGCCATCGGCAAGATTTATGAGTTGGGGGGACCGGCTGTCTACGCATTCGCCGAACTCATGGAGATTATTTTAGAGCAAACCCGCCGCAAACGCCTGTTAGTGCCGGTGCCGTTCGCCATCGGTGAAATTCAGGCGTTTTTCTTGGGTTTGCTCCCCAGGCCGCTGATGACGCGTGATCAAATCTTGTTGCTGAAAACTGACAGTGTAGTCAGCGAAGGAGCGTTAACGCTAGCCGATCTCGGCGTTCAGCCGACTGCCCTGGAAGCGATCGTACCGACCTATCTTAGCCGGCACCGTCGGGGCGGACGCCTCGGGCGAGCACCGGCTGTTTAAGAAAGCCCTTTACGCTAGATCGCATAGACCCAGTACAAAATAGCACCACCCAGCAAAACCCGGTAGACGACAAAGGGTCCGAAACCAGCAAATCTTAGCCAACTCATGAACAATGCTATTGCCGCCAAGGCGGTGATGAAGGCGAGAGAGCCAGCAATGATCGCGGCGCGGCTAACGGCGGTGTCGCCACTAGCGATCAGCTCAAGCGTGATCAGCAGCCCGGCGCCGGCGACTGCTGGTATAGATAGAAACATGGAAAATCTGACGGCGTCCGTGCGCTCGTAGCCGAGCATCCGCGCTGCCGAAATTGCAATACCCGCCCGGCTGGTGCCGGGTACCAGGGCAAGAACTTGTGCTATGCCGATAATGATGACGTTGCGGGGGGTCAGATGTTCGAGTCTCAAAATGGTCATGCCCGTACGGTCCGCCCACCACAAAATGAGACCAAACACGATCGACGTCCAGCCGATAATTTCAAGCGTCCGCAATTCGCTATCGATGAAGCCACGGCCCAAATAACCGGCGATGAAAATTGGGATGGTGGCGACGGCGACGTAAATACCCAAGACCCCGCCATTGGTTCGCGTGCCGGTGAGTAGCTGCACCAGCCCGACAAGAATGCGGGCGATGTCGCGCCAAAAATAAATGATGACGGCACCTAGGGTACCTACGTGCACTGCGACATCGATAACCAGGGTGCTGCCGGGGATACCGAGAATTTCCGCTGTCGCCCGTAAATGGCCCGATGAGCTGATCGGCAGAAACTCGGTGATGCCTTGCACCACGGCAAGGATGATAATTTCCAAGAGGCTCATCAACGACGATATCCGATTGTTTCGGTACGGCACGATTATATCACTGGAACGGGAGTCGAGCTCACGGATGTTTTATATGTAGGCCGGTCATGAGTGGCCGAGTAGATCGGCTGTTACGGTCGTGCTACGACCGTATACAACAAGGGGGAGAGATTCATGGCAAATGAAGATATCGCCGCTGCCGTCGACTGGCACGCTAAGATCGATCCGCAACAGGCCGAAGCGCTGAGGCGTAATGCTGAAATAGTCGAAAGCGTCGGCGGGCCTGGCGAAACCATTAGTGAAATACGCGCGAACGCAAACGCTGTGCGCGCTATCTGGAACGAAGGCGGGCCCAAAATGGCGGTTCAGCGCGACGTGATGGCACCCGGTCCATTTCGCGATGTCCCCATGCGGCTTTACAAACCCGTTGATACGACTGGTCTGCCGGTTTTCGTTTATCTGCACGGCGGCGGTTTTAAGCTCGGCAACGAACTGTCCAACGACCGGCAGATGCGCGAGTTGGCGCAGGTCTGGGGCGGGGCGGTTATCAGTTCAGATTATGTGCACGTGCCG
Organism: uncultured Rhodospirillaceae bacterium; assembly: GCA_964530225.1. Lineage (GTDB taxonomy): Bacteria > Pseudomonadota > Alphaproteobacteria > UBA6615 > UBA6615 > CAZHBA01. Next base: position 25,319 of record CAZHBA010000074.1, read on the forward strand.
GAACAAACTTTTCCCGACCCGGTGATCGAAGTGGTGGCGGTCATCGAATGGCTGGCCGAAAACGGTGGCGATTGGGGTATCGACAGCAATGCGATCGTCGTCGGCGGTGCATCAGCGGGTGCCAGCGTCGCGTTTGGCACTGCTTATGAGTTGCGCAGCCGGTTGCCCGATTTGGTCAAAGGCGTGGTGTCGATATACGGGGTGCTCGACGACAATCTGGACTCGGATTCAATGCGCGAGCTCGGCGGCGGGGATTTCTTCCTCCAGGCAGCCAATGTGGCCCAAATCTACGACGACT
>CAZHBA010000075.1:0-47814 GCA_964530225.1 uncultured Rhodospirillaceae bacterium
TTTTTCAATACGCCCGGTACTGAGATAACACCACGGTCACACGTAGTCGCTGAACACTTCCAGAATAATAGGCTCGGCCATCGCCAATCTCCTTCGGGTAATTTTTTCGAAGTATAGGATGCGCGGCGTGCTGAGAGGAGACTTAAAATGGCGCGAATAGCTTATAGCGATATGACCGGCCTAGCGCCGGAGCTGGCCGAAGAACTGACCAAGCGGCCGGTGGCAAATATCTACCGCATGCTGGCTAATGGCGGCAGCGCCGCGCTCGGCTATCTAAGGATGGGCAGTCAAATACGCTTCAGCGCCATCCTCAACCCGCTAGTGCGCGAATTGATTATTCTGCGTACCGGTTCGTTGTGCGAGGCGGCCTACGAGCTGGACCATCACGAGCGCATTGCCGCCAGTCTCGGCATGGCGGAAGATAAAATTCGCGCCGCCGTCGATGATGGTGCCGACGCGGCAGCCTTCGATCCGTTCGAGAATACACTGTTACAGTTCACCGAGGAAGTGGTGGTCGATGGCAAGGCAAGCGAGGCCGCCTTCACCGCGCTAGCCGAGTATTATTCAGCCGAAGAGCTAATCGAAACGACGCTCCTGATCGGCTTTTATATGATGACATCACGCTTCCTGCAGACCTTTGACATGGATCTGGACTAGCGCTAGCTCGCTGCGTCTTCGAGCACCATGTCGGCACCCTTTTCACCGATCATTATACTCGGCGCATTGGTGTTGCCGGAGACCAAAGCCGGCATGATCGAGGCGTCGCATACCCTTAAGCCCTGGATGCCGCGCACCCGCAACCGTTCGTCAACCACTGCGGTATCGTCGATGCCCATGCGGCAAGTGCTGGTGGGATGGAAGCTGGTACGGCCACGCGCGCGAATATAATCAAGAATTTCGCTGTCGCTGACGTAGTCCGGACCGGGCTCGTACTCCGCTTCGAGGAAAGGCTGAACCGCTGGCTGCGCCATGATTTTTCGCACGGCTTTCAGCCCGGCAACGATCACGTCGCGGTCCTTTTGCTCGGCCAGATAATTAGGCTGAATATCTGGTGCGACAAACGGATCGGCCGAGGTGATACGCACATGGCCGCGGCTTTCCGGGCGCAGAAGGGCGCAGACGATGGTGCAGCCGGAAAACGGATGCGGGCCGTCGGCGGGGCTTTCGCCGCTGAACATAAGGATCTGCGCCTGAATATCGGGCGTCGCGGCGGCCGGGTCAGCGCGAATGAAGCCGCCAGCGTAGGACGCCCCCATGGCCAAAAATCCTTTACGATTAATGGCGTAGCGCAGCCCCGTGTGGATACGGCGCGGCAGGCTGTTGGCGACGTCGTTGGCGGTGATGGGCTGGCTCAACTTGTAAACCAGCGGTCCGTTAATGTGGTCCTGCAAACGGTCGCCGACACCTGGCATATCGGCAACCACCTCAATGCCGAATGAGCGCAGCAAATCGGCCGGGCCGAGCCCCGACAGCTGTAGAAGTTGCGGCGAATTGTACGCGCCGCCAGCGACAATGACCTCGCCCTCAGCGTGCGCCGTACGCAACTGGCCGCGTTGACTGTATTCGACGCCGGTGGCGCGGGTGCCGTCGAATAACAGGCGCATCGCATGGGCATTGGTGGCGACGGCGAGGCTGGCCCGCTTGCGCGCCGGCCGCAGATAGCCAACCGCGGTGCTGCTGCGGCGGCCGTTGCGGGTGGTCCACTGAGTGGGACCAAAACCCTCTTGGGTAGCACCATTGAAATCGGGATTGCGCGGATAGCCGGCCTGCGCGGCGGCCTCGACATAAGCCTCGGCCAGCGGGTGTGGCTCGTAAACATCGGATACCGCCAGCGGCCCACCAACGCCGTGGAATTCGTCGGCGCCGCGCTGCTGGTCCTCGGCCTTGCGAAAATAGGGTAGCACATCGTCGTAGCTCCAGCCGGTATTGCCGAGCTGCCGCCAATAATCGTAATCCTCGGCCTGGCCGCGAATGTAGACCATGCCGTTGATCGCGCTGGTGCCGCCCAGCACCTTGCCGCGTGGCTGCGGCACCGGCCGCTTGACCCATTCCGGTCCCGGCGTAGTTTCGTACAGCCAATTGAGCTTGGCATTTGTAAAATGCCGGTAGTAGCCTAGCGGAATATGTATCCACGGATTGCGGTCCTTGCCGCCGGCCTCAAGCAACAGCACCCGGTGGCGGCCGGAATCGGTCAACCGGTTGGCCAAAACGCACCCGGCGCTACCCGCGCCGACGATGATGTAGTCGAACCTGCCTGCCGCTTCCATGCCGAACCCCCCGTCCTAAATTGCCACAGCCTATTCTACGGTCTCTAGTAACAATACTTGTAGAGTGCTTATGTTAACTCCATAACACTAGAAATCGTATAGGCAGATCAGAATGAGCAAATCCAAGGTCGCCTTGGTGGTCGGCGCCGGCGACGCCACCGGCGGCGCCATCGCCCGGCGCTTCGCCCGCGCAGGCTACACGGTCTGCGTCACCCGCCGCAAGGCCGAGAAACTCGCAGACCTGGTCGCCACTATCGAAGCCGAGGGTGGCGCTGTGCATGCATTCGGTTCCGACGCGCGGCGCGAGGAACAAGTGGTCGAGTTGATCGAAGGGATCGAGCGTGACATCGGCCCCATCGACGTTGCCATTTACAATATCGGCAGCAATGTGCGCTTTCCCATCGCCGAGACCACAGCGCGGGTCTATTTCAAGGTGTGGGAGATGTGCGCCATGGGCGGCTTTCTCATGGGCCGCGAAGTGACCAAAGTCATGGAGCCGCGTGGACGCGGATCGATCCTGTTCACTGGCGCGACGGCGTCGTTGCGCGGTGGCACCGGCTATGCAGCGTTCGCCGGCGGCAAGCACGCGCTGCGCGCTCTGGCACAATCGATGGCACGCGAACTGGGACCAAAGGGTATTCACGTCGCCCATGTGGTCATCGACGGTGCCATCGATACCCAGTTCATCGCCGAGATGTTTCCCGAAACCTACGCCAAGAAGGACCAGGACGGCATCCTCAACCCCGAGCATATCGCCGAAGCCTATCTGATGCTGCACAACCAGCCGCGCAGCGCCTGGGCCTTCGAGATGGATATGCGGCCGTGGATAGAGAATTGGTGACCAAGACCTGGCGAGATCAGGAACAAATAAGGAAAAGCGATTATGGCAAAGACAGTGGAGTTTCTATTCGACATGATCAGCCCAACTACCTATCTGGCCTACAAGCGCCTGCCGGATATCGCCGCGCGCACCGGCGCGACTATCGTCTGGACGCCGGTTTTACTCGGCGGTGTCATGCAAGGTAGCGGCAACAGCTCACCGGTCGCGGTGCCGGCCAAGGGCGAATATATGGACCGCGATATGGCGCGCTGCGCCGAACGCTACGGCATCCCGTTCGCACTGAACCCCCACTTCCCAGTCAAAACCCTGATTTTGCAGCGCGCCGCAATCGCCTTGCTCAACGACGGCGGCGAGGACGCGTTGCGGCCCTTCCTCGATGCGTGCTTTCAGGCGCTCTGGATCGACGGAAAGAACATGGGCAGTTCGGCGGTCGCCGCCGAAACCCTGTCGGCCGCTGGGTTCGACCCGGAAGACCTGATGGCGCGGGCCAGCGATCCGGTGATCAAGGAAAAGCTCAAAGCCAATACCGACGGCGCGGTAGGGCGCGGAGTCTTTGGCGCGCCGACCTTTTTCGTCTGCGAGGAAATGTATTTCGGCCAGGACCGCCTCGACTATGTCGAGGACGCGCTGGCAGCGTAAAGGTAAAATACCGAGGTTGCGGACGGGGCAAACCTCAGCTACGGATCAGTTTACCGAAGCGCTCATCCGACGGGTAGGTGGCTATACTGTTGATTTCCGCTATCTCGTCATCGGTAAGTTTCCACTCGATGGCTGCGACGTTAGCCACGACCTGCTCTGGCCGGCTCGCCCCGGCGATAATACTGGGGATCACGTCGCGGCTGGCCAGCCAGGCGAACGACAGCTCCAGCAGCGACCGGCCGCGAGCCTCGGCGAAGACGATCAACGCCTCGACGATTACCATGGTTTCGTCGTTGAAATATCGCGGCACCAGATGGGGCATCTTGTCGAGCCGGCTGCCGGCAGCAACCGTCCCGCCCTTGCGGTACCTGCCAGTCAACACTCCGGCGGCGAGAGGATAGTATGGCAGGAAACCCATCTGCTTTTCCTGCAAAGCCGGCAGCAGTTCCTTCTCCACCTCGCGCAGGATCAGACTGTATTCGTTCTGCGCCGAGACGAACGGCCGGAGTCCCTGGCTCTGGGCGAACCAGTTGGTGTCAACGACCATCCACGCCGGCAGGTTAGAGCAGCCGCCATAGCGAATCTTGCCTTGCGTCACCAGATCGTCGAGCGCGCGCAAAACCTCTTCCATCCGCGTGCCCGGGTGCAAGGCGTGCAGCTGGTACAGATCGATCCAATCGGTCTGCAAGCGCTGTAAACTTTCTTCGACAGAAACCATGATGTAGTCGTACGTGGCGAGCACCCGGCGGCGCGGCGACGGCTCCATCACCAGGCCGAATTTAGACGACAGCACGACGTCTTGCCGCCTGGACCCGAGAATCTCGCCAAGCGCAGTCTCCGAACCGCCAACGCCGTAGGAAGCGGCCGTATCGAAAAAGGTGACGCCGAGGTCGAGCGCCTGGTGGACGACCGCGCGGGCCTCTTCAGTGGTTATACGGGCGCCGAAACTGTTGCAGCCGATTCCGGTCAGTGAGACCTGCAGGCCCGTGTTTCCTAATCTCCGGTATTGCATGGTTGTTACTGCTTGCGCGGCAGGCACGACCACTCCCAGTCGCTCAGCCGAATTTCACCGGTATAACGTTGTTCGAGACACTGCATCTGGCCACTCTGGATTTTATTGGTAAGAGCGCCGCCGATGCGCCGGCATTTTTTAAGGCTGTCAAACCGCATGCCGGTGTTCCAGGATTCGGCCACGCCCACTGTGATCAACACGAAAACCAATATCCAAACCATACCGCGTGCCTCCCTCGCTACTTACGGCCACCTAGCCAGTTTACCCGAAACTAAAACTAATCGTTCGTAGGTGGTAGTAAAGGCTGCCATCCTGCACCACCAGGCTACGCATCATCGCATCGCCTTCGTTGCGGTGCTCATGCAAATTGGCCGGCGGCGTGATCATGATGGCGTACTGGTGCCAGTCGAAACGCTCACCCTCGATCACCGAATAGACCCTGTCACACTGGATCGGCAGGGTCATAGCCACCGAATTGTGGCGGTGCGGCCGCTGGTTCTCATGCGCGTCGAGCGAGTTCATTGCAAGCGCGATCGACGGATGGATGTCTCCCAGTTCCTCACGCTGCTCGCTGGAAAAATGCATGGCCAGGCCTGCCGCGTTGGGGTCGGATTTTTGCAAGTCATGCACCAGCGCCATCCGGCGCCGAATTTCGACATCGGGATAGTGTACCGCCTGGGTCGGCGACGCTCCCGGATGCGGTGCGGCGAGGCCGTGGAAGGTGAGCTCGGGCTCGTTGGTGACCTGGAGAACAGCACCCCGCCCTCGACGCCGCCGGTGAGCTCGGTCTCGCCGCCGCCCGGCAGGGCGAAGATGTCGCCCACAGCCCAGTCAATAACCTCGTCGGCCTTGGCGGCGCTGCCCGCGCCGGCGATGACGTAATAAAGCTCGTCCGAGGACTGGAACTGGCCAGTCAGGCTGTCGCCCGCGCGCACCGTCGCATAGCGACCAAGCAACATGGGCGTGGTGGCGGGGTAGTCGAAGCCCATGCGCGCGCCCGCATCCAGCGCAATCCAGCCAGTCGGTGCGTCGTTCGCCATGGCCTGCTCGATCTCGTCGGTGAAGACATGCTTGGGCACCGGCGGGCGCTTAACCGTAAAGATATTAGCCGGGCTGTAATAGCGCGCGCGCTTCTGGAACACCGTTTCAGTTTCGCTAACGTTGGAAATCAGCTCGTTGGAACCGTCCATGGCGTTCGTCTCCCTATCCGTCCAGCTAAACTATAACGGCTGCGCAAGCGCAAAAACAGATTATCAAACCTATAGAGCGAGACAACGTTGACGCCGGTCGCCAATCAACTTCCATCCCTCGAGACGCCCTTCCGCCTCATCCTGAGGAGGGCCGCCAGGCCCGCCTAGAAGGGCGAGACGAAAGGGCTCCTCAAGATAAGGGGATTCTAACTTACAATCGCGTTGCTCTACGGTTTCAGGATAAGTTTACCCATGATCTCGCGCGCATCGAGCATCTCATGGGCCCGCCGCGCTTCCGACAGGGGCATCAGCTCATGGATCGGCGGATGGAAGGTACCCGCCGCGAACAGCGCAACTACGATATCGATAATCCGCTGTCCCTTCTCCGGGTCACCGTCGAGGGCGTGCCAGGAGAAACAGCGCACCGCCAGGCTTTTACCCAGGCGCTGACGCATGGCAGCGAACAGCTCGTCCTCGGGCAGGCCGGCCAGGGCGTTGAACGACACCACCATGCCCAGCGGTGCCAGCATGTCGAGGCTATCGGTAAAGCGTGGCCCAATGAGCTGGTCGAAGGCCAGATCAACGCCGCGCCCGCCGGTTAATTCCACGACCTTCTCGACCACGTTTTCGCGGCTGTAGTTGATCGCGTGTGTGGCACCAAACTCGCCGATGAAGGCGCATTTTTCGTCCGAACTGACGCCGCCGATAATGTCGATACCCTGCGAGCGGCACAGGTCGATAATCGCCACCCCCATGCCGCCGGCGGCACCGTTAACGTAAGCGGCCTTCGGCTCGATGCCTCGCGCCGCCTCGAACAATAGCGCCCAGGCGATGATGTAGTTGGGAATGGAGACCGCGGCGTCGAGGTCGACACTGTCAGGCAGCGGCGTCACCAGTGTGGTCGAAACCACATTGTATTCAGCATAACGCCCGCCGCCAGAACCAAACACCAGCACCGGCTGTCCCTCTTTGAGATTGCTGACACCAGGGCCGACCACCTCGATATAACCGCTCATCTCGTTGCCAAGAATGGTCGGCAGCGGCGGCTTCCACCTGTAGATGCCCGAGCGCAGAAGAAAGTCGGGCTTGCCGACGCCCATGGCCTCGGCACGCACCAAAACCTCGCCATCGCTCGGGCTCGGTGTTGGCAGATCAACAATTTCAATAACTTCCGGGCCGCCATAGGCGGCGATCTGGGCGGCTTTCACTTTGGCCTCTCCCGGTAGCGGCACGCAAAAAAGGTCACCGGTAGGAACCGGCGATCGATCAAGCATAAATCTAGGTGGCGTCAGTACAAGCCACGCAGCGAATTACCTCGCCAAGGCCTAATGGGCCGTCGGCGCGGGCGCACCGAACGAGCGCATGACCATGTGGGCGGCGTGGAACAGCGCGATGAACGCACCCAACTCCATGATCTCGGGCTCGGTATAGTGCTTCTTCAGCTCGGCGTAGAACTGCGCGTCGACCTTGGTCGAATCTAGAAACATCTGATCGGCGTAGCGCAGCGCAACCTTTTCGGCCTCCGTGAAGAGTTCTGAATCCTCATAGTCGCCCGAACCGGCATCGATCGCCTCCTCCGTCACCCCCATCTCGCGCGCCTTGACCGAACGCAGGCCCGAAAAATAGGAATCTTCGGCGAACCGAGCCAACTGAATGCGGATGATTTCCTTCAACTGGTGGTCGATATTGCCCTCATTGAACTTCATCAGCATGACGCTCAGCGTCGCCTTGGCCTGTTCGGGCTTGCGCGCGATAATGCGCGCGAACGGCCCGCCCGGAACGCCCATTTCCTCGGACTTCACAACCAGATCTCGCAGTTCCGCATCCTCAATCTCGTCGAGTTCCAGGGGTTGTACAAACAGCATTATTCCGCCGCCTGCAGCGACGATGGCGCTGCGCCGTACAACCGCTCCGACTCTTCCTGGCTGACGAGCCGGCCGTCGGGCGAGAACATGGGATAGAACTTCAACGTGCCGAAGAAGGTGTGGTAGCCCAAGTTAAACAACAGAAAGTTACCCAGCTCGGCGATTTCGTCGTCGGTGAGGTGTTGCCGCAACTCTGCGTAATAGACCTCGTCGATGGCGCCAGGGTCGAACCCGATCAGTTCGACGTGACGCAGGATCGCCTTTTCCTTGTCGGTTAAATTCTCGCTATTAGCATAGTTCTCGATGCCGTCATCGAGGAGAGTTTCGTCTAGTCCCTGCCGCTTCGCCGAAGCGGACCGAACATTGCCTCAATAGCTACAGTGGGCCTGGCGCGACAGCGAGACCCGGATAATCTCTTTGAGTTTATGGCTTAGCTCGCCCTTATTAAAAGCTGTCGTCCACGCCACATACATCTTTTCTGCCAGATCTATATTGTGGCCCATCATGGCGTGGAAGCCAGGGTCGGGAGCGCGATGCTCCAAGCTCTGCTCGATATAGGGCTTGAGTTTGGTCTTCTTCAGCTCTTCGATATCAAGCATGGTGATATTCGGTGCCATGCGTTTGCTCCCGTAATTGCTTGCCCGTGGCCAGCGGCTCAGGCGTGGGTCTCTACTATTTTCTTTAAAACCTGGCGGCGGTCAACGCCCGTGCGCGTTTCGACCACATCGCCGTCCTTGATAAACACCAGCGTCGGCGTCGAACGAACACCGTAGCGGTCGAGCAAACCGATATTGTCTTCCGCTTTGACGGTGCCTATCTGCACCCCGTCGGATACTTCCAGCGCCAGTTGTTTCAAAACTTTCACCAATTGCCGGCACGGCACGCACGATTGCGACCAGAAGTCGACAACCGTCAAGCCGGTGTGCTGCAGCACATCAGAGTCAAAGTTCTGCTCGTTGAATTCCGCAAGGCCTTCTTGCGCTATTGCCATGTTTCGATCAGTTTCAGTTATGGGAACCTAACGTAAGCCTTTCAACTGGAGCAATCCCGGCTGGTGGCTCACAGGGTTGCACGCACGGCGTGCGTGCGGGCCCAATTATACGCCGTTCATGCCTAACATTGTCCCAAATTTAAGAAAATCAAACGGTCTACTGCGCCGGTTGCCGGTCGGCTCCATTAATCTGGCAATAACCTTAACTGGACTTAGCCGAACTTCCGCTCTTCATGTAATACAGTAAGTTGTGTTTTGTATGCCAAGCAAGTTTATTATGAGCGGGATAATGTCTTGATTTGGAGTGTGACGGGGTGGACTAACCCCGAAGACTGGTTCGCACTAGACAGACAACGTCTTCAGAACAACCCCTCAATCTCACCCGCCTCGTTGACGTATATCTGCTCTGCCGCCGGCCGTTGGGATAACCCCGGCATGGTCATGATGCCGCCACAGATCACCACGAGGAATTCCGCTCCAGCGTTTAAGCGAACCTCGTTTATCGGTATTACGTGGTCCGTCGGCGCGCCGCGCAGCTCCGGATCGGTGGAAAAGCTGTATTGCGTCTTAGCCATGCAGACCGGCATCGCACCGTGCCCCTCTTCCTCAAAAGTGCGAAATTGGTCGCGCACCTTCTTATCGCCGATGATGTCCTCGGCGCCGTAGATCTTTTGAGCAACCGTGCGCACCTTATCCCAAAGCGGCATGCCGTCGGGATAGAGCGTGCGAAACTGCGAGGTGCCACCTTCGACCATCGACACCAGGCGATGCGCCAAATCTTCAGTGCCGGCGCCACCTTCCGTCCAATGGTTGCAGACAATGGCCTCTACTCCAAGCGACGCGCAGTGGTCGACGACAGCCTGTAGCTCATCCGCGGTATCCCCGTCGAAGCGATTGATGCCAACAATCACCGGGACGCCGTATAGGCCGAGATTGCGGATATGGCGTTCTAGATTGGCAAGGCCCTTTTCGACAGCGACAACATTCTCCGCTCCCAAATCATCACGGCCACCACCGCCATGCGATTTCAGCGCCCGCACCGTGGCAACCAAGACCGCCGCTTCGGGATTCAGGCCGGCCTTGCGGCATTTGATATCAAAAAATTTCTCTGCTCCCAGATCGGCGCCGAAGCCAGCCTCGGTGATCACGAAATCAGCTAGCTTGAGAGCGGTTTCGGTGGCAATCACCGAATTACAGCCATGCGCAATGTTGGCAAACGGGCCACCATGGATAAACGCCGGATTGTGCTCCAGCGTCTGCACCAGATTGGGCATCAAGGCATCACGTAGCAATGCGGTCATAGCGCCAGCGGCATCCAAATCATCCGCAAGAACCGGCTTGAGTTTGCGGGTCTGGGCAACCTGGATATTGCCGAGGCGGCGCCGTAGATCATCGAGATCGCGCGCCAGGCAGAAAATAGCCATGACTTCCGACGCCACCGTGATGTCGAACCCACTCTGGCGCGGAAATCCGTTAGTCACACCGCCCAGCGACACCACGATGTCGCGTAGCGCCCGATCGTTCATGTCGACGACGCGGCGCCAACTCACCCGCCGTATGTCTATTTCCTTGCCGTTGCCCCAATGGATATGGTTATCAATCATGGCGGAGAGCAGATTGTGCGCCGTGCCGATGGCGTGCATATCGCCGGTAAAATGCAGATTGATATCCTCCATTGGCACGACCTGGGCATAGCCACCGCCGGCGGCACCGCCTTTCATACCGAAGCACGGACCCAGGCTCGGTTCGCGCAGACAGATCGCCGTCTTCTTGCCGATACGGTTGAGACCGTCGCCCAGCCCCACCGTCATCGTCGTCTTGCCTTCGCCCGCCGGGGTTGGCGTCATCGCCGTCACCAGGATTAAGCGACCGTTGGGACGCCCTTGCAGCGATTTCAGAAAGCTGTAATCGATCTTGGTCTTGTGTGGGCCATAGCGGAACAGCGCGTCCGCCGGGATCGACAATGATTCGGCAATATCTTCTATTGGACGCAGCTCGGCCGCGCGGGCAATTTCAATATCACTTTTTGGTGTCGCCATGGTGGTAAGTTCCTAAATTCTTTTCCGGTCAACCAGTGTATGCGTCATGCCTAGCAAGGCGCTCGAACGCTTTTATGCGGCTATCCACTCCGTGGCTAATTGCTTTTTTCCGCCTTTTGGGCGCAGGCGGTTAACTAATATTCGTCCGCCTTTTGCTTGCAATTCAACTCCGTCGTCCACGACGGATACGATTTCACCTGGGGTTCCTTCACCTTCGGCAAGCGAGCAATCGTAGATCTGAACTTCTGTATCGTTGAGTTCAGTCCACGCACCTGGGGCAGGGTTACAGGCACGGATGAGATTATAGACTTCGGTTGCCGGCTTCGACCAATCGATGTGGGCTTCGTCCTTATTGAACCAACTTTCGTAGGACCCATCGCCAAGGCGTTGATTATGCTTCAAAATAACGCCGGCCTTCACAAGATCTAGACCTTCGATCATGGCGTCCACACCCATGGGAAATAACTTGCCAAAATAAACGTCGCCCAGTGTTTCGTCCGGACCGATCTCACAGGTTTTCTGCAGCATAATTGGCCCCTCATCGAGACCATCATCCGGCCAAAAGATCGTCAGGCCGGTGCGGGATTTGCCCATTGCTATCGGCCAGTTGATCGATGAGGGTCCGCGGTGCCACGGACACAGAGACGGATGGTACTGGAAGGTGCCGAACTTCGGTACGTTAAGGACGGTGCCAGGCACAAACAGCAACACATAGGCCATCATGCAGATGTCGGCCTCAAAGCTTTCCATCAACTCCAGGGCTTCGGGCTTTTTCCAGGATGCTGGCTGGTGCACCGGCAATCCTTTTTCTTGGGCAAATTCCACTAGCGAATCAGGGCGACTGCCTTCTTTTGTCGGTGCACTACAGACGGCGACGACGTCTTCGCCGCGCTCCAACAGCCGCTCCAGAACGGCCTTGCCGAAATCCTGCTGGCCGTGAACTACTATCCTCATCCTCTTCCTCCCGTATCCGACTGGGCTGATCTTCGTCAGCGCCACTCAGATGTATTTTTTGTGACCTTATTAGCCTCGCCGGTAGAGCGCCAGCTTGTGCAGTCCACAACAATGCTTGAACGGTGAGCGCGGTACGTCTAGCCGGTCTTAGCCCGCTTCAAAACAGCACGGACGGTTAAGCCAAATGCCTCCCTATCCCGTAATTCGTGGAACAAAATTTATGTTGCTATTCCCCGACTGCGCCGGAAGCGTGAATTTCTTTGATCTCTTCTTCGGTGTAATTTAGCACCTCACTGAGGATTTCGTCGGTATGCTCGCCAAGTAGGGGCGATCGTTTTACTTCCGACGGCGAGTCTGAGAGTTTCACTGGATTGCCTACGGACACGTATTTGCCCCGGGTTGGATGATCGACCTCGACGACCGTACCGGTATCGCGCAAAGACTGATCTTCGGCCAACTCTTTCATCGACAGGATTGGCCCGACCGGAATATTCAGGGGATTGCAAATTTCCATGACTTCGAACTTTGTCTTGGTCATCGTCCATTTTTCAATGGCGTCAAAAACTTCGTTCAGATGGGGTAAGCGCGCCTTGGGTGTGGCGTAATTCTCATCTTCCTTCCATTCGGGTTTGCCGATGACATCGCAGACGTTTTTCCACACGGCGGCCTGGGTAATGAAATAGGTATAAGAGTCCGGATCGTCCTCCCAACCCTTGCATTTCAAGATGCGTCCCGGCTGACCGCCGCCTGAATCGTTACCGGCCCGCGGCGCGGCCTCACCAAATGGAATGTCTTCACCGTACTGGGAATATTCGGTTAATGGCCCGTGTGCGAGTCGTTGCTGGTCGCGTAGCTTCACCCGGCAAAGGTTGAGAACGCCATCTTGCATTGCTGCCGTTACCCTTTGACCCTTGCCGGAATGCTCTCTGTGGAACAAGGCGGTCACTATGCCGAAGGCGAGATTCAGACCGGTGCCGGAATCGCCGATCTGCGCACCGGTCACCAACGGGACGTCCCCCAACATGCCGGTAGTGGACGCAGCACCCCCGGCGCATTGGGCTACATTTTCATACACCTTGCAGTCTTCAAACACCCCCGGTCCAAACCCTTTTATCGAGGCCATGATCATACGTGGGTTAATTTCGTGTACTCGCTCCCACGAAAACCCCATGCGATCCAAGGCACCGGGGGCAAAATTTTCAACCAAAACATCGCAGGTTTTAATCAGCCGTATCAGTACCTCTTTCCCGGTCTCTTCTTTCGTGTTGAGCTCAATCGAACGCTTATTGTGGTTAAGCATGGTGAAATAGAGCGAATCCACGTCCGGCACATCGCGCAATTGCCCGCGGGTAGCATCACCGACGCCGGGGCGTTCAACTTTGATCACGTCCGCGCCAACCCAAGCCAGAAGTTGGGTGCAGGTCGGACCTGACTGAACATGTGTGAAGTCGAGAATTTTTATGCCTTCTAACGCTTTCATATTTCTTTCCCGGAAATCGAGTTGAATTAGTCTATTTTTTAGCGACAACACTTTGAGGATTTAGATTGCCAATACGACCACTCTCGGTACCGGCAGCTGCATCAATTATCGCATTCACCAAAGTCGGTTTCCCTGACTCAAGCGCAGCGCTGACCGCCTCTTTCAGCTCGTCCGGCGAAGTCGCATTAGCTCCGATTCCACCAAACGCCTCCATCATCTTGTCGTAGCGCGCTTCCTTGACAAAGACCGTAGTTGCAACATCTGGCCCATCGGACGGATTTTCGTCGGTGCCGCGGTAAATACCGCCGTTATTGAACACCACCACGCACACCGGCAGGTTATATCTGCAGATCGTTTCGATCTCCATCCCGGAGAAGCCAAAGGCGCTATCGCCCTCTATCGCGAGGACCGGCATACCGGTCTCGACCGCGGCGGCAATGGCTGTGCCCATGCCAACGCCCATGACGCCCCACGTGCCAACATCCAACCGCTTGCGGGGCTGATACATATCGATAATGCTGCGCGCGAAATCGAGCGTATTGGCACCTTCATTGACAAGAACCACCTCCGGTCGTTCTTTGATAATCACGCGCAACGATCCGAGCGCGCCGTGATAATCCATCGGAATATTATTGTTTTGCAGACGTGGTGCCATCCGTTCAACGTTGGTTAGCACTTTGTTCCTAACCGCATTCGTCCAGGCCGCGGGTGGCGGCGTCCACACACTCTTGCTCATGCCCTCAAGCATCGCCTCGACACTGGAGCGGATATCGCCAACTACTGGCGCCGCGATTTTCACATTGCTGTCCATTTCTCTCGGCTCAATATCGATATGGACGAACTTCTTGGGACTTTCACCCCATGCCTTACCCTTGCCATGGGACAGTAGCCAGTTGAGCCGGGCGCCGATCATCATCACGACATCAGATTCCTTTAGAACCAACGATCGAGCGGCACCCGCCGATTGAGGATGCGTGTCCGGCAATAGCCCTTTTGCCATGCTCATCGGCAGATACGGGATGCCACTTTGTTCAATCAGTGCGCGGATCGCCTCATCAGCTTGGGCATAAGCGGCACCCTTGCCAAGGATGATCAGGGGCCGTTCGGCAGCTTTAAGAACATCAAGAGCGCGCGTTATTGAATCCGGCGCAGGCAGCTGGCGCGGCGCCGCATCGATAACCTTCACCAACGATTGCTCACCCGCATCCGCGTCCATGACCTGAGCAAAGAGCTTTGCCGGCAAATCGAGATAGACTCCCCCTGGACGCCCCGATACCGCCGCGCGGATCGCCCGCGCAATACCAATGCCGATATCTTCGGCATACAGTATGCGATAGGCCGCCTTGCACAGAGGTTTAGCAATCGCCAGCTGGTCCATCTCCTCATAATCGCCCTGCTGCAAATCAACAATCTCGCGTTCGGAAGAACCACTTATAAGAATCATCGGAAAGCAATTTGTGGTTGCATGCGCCAGCGCCGTTAGCCCATTGAGAAAACCGGGGGCAGAGACGGTCATGCAAATACCCGGTTTCTGCGTCAAATAGCCGGCAATGGCTGCAGCGTAACCGGCATTCTGTTCATGCCGGAACGACAGGACCCGCATCCCAGCGGCCTGCATGTAGCGGCCGAGATCAGTAATCGGGATACCAGGCACATTGTAAATTGTATCGATGTTGTTGAGCCTAAGCGCATCAATAACCAGATGGAATCCATCTGTCAGAGAGCCCACCTCTTCTGTGTCCAGTGCCATTACTACCTCCCTGAAGACAATCAGCTTATAATTGAATTTTCGACTATCCCAGTTAATCTGCCTAAATGGTGTTTAACGGGTTGTCTGATTTACGATAATTAAACTGATGGGTCACTGTTGTTAGAGCGCCATTCACACTCCTTCAAAAAATAGCTCGAAATTCGCCTTCGCAACACCGTTGAATTTACGCTTCAGGCACTTTGCCTTGTGCCAAATATTTTCAATTCTGTTAATCTGATTTCACTAAGCCACCATCACATCGGCGACAAAACGTGAACCGTCGCCATCGTATATTTCCGTGTTGAACATTGAGGCGCAAAGGCTACTTTGGTAATGCTGCTATCGCAACGCGCGTTGAATTTGCGGATGAAGAATTCCTTCCGATAATTCAATAGTTCACCCGAGGTGAGCGACCTCACGGCGAGGAACCCCAACGATGACTAATCAAAAGACTCCCAAGCTGCGCTCGCAGATGTGGTTCGATAATCCCAACAACCGCAAAATGACGGCGTCCTACCTCGAGCGCTATCTCAACTACGGCATCACCCGCGAAGAGCTACAGTCGGGCAAACCGGTCGTTGGCATAGCCCAAACCGGCTCGGACCTGTCGCCGTACAACCGCCACCATATCGAGCTGGCGAAGCGGGTGCGCGACGGCATCGTTGCCGCCGGTGGTATCTGCTTCGAGTTCCCTGTCCATCCCATCCAGGAGACCGGTAAGCGACCAACCCCGGCGCTCGACCGCAATTTGGCCTATCTGGGTCTGGTCGAGGTGCTGCACGGCTACCCGCTCGACGGCGTGGTGCTGACCATTGGCTGCGACAAGACCACCCCGGCTTGCCTGATGGCAGCGGCAACGCTCGACCTGCCGGCGATCGCTTTGTCGGTCGGTCCGATGCTGAACGGCTGGTTCCAGGGCAAGCGTACCGGCTCGGGCACTATTCAGTGGAAGGCGCGCGAACTATGGGCGACCGGTGAAATCGACGACGAGGAATTCACCGATCTCATCGCTTCGGCAGCACCCTCGGTTGGTTACTGCAACACCATGGGCACGGCGACCACCATGAACTCGCTGGCCGAGGCACTGGGCATGCAGTTACCGGGTTCGGCGTCGATCCCGGCACCCCACCGGGAACGCGGCCAGATGGCCTATCAAACCGGCGTGCGAGCCGTCGAGCTGGTACGCGAAGATTTAAAACCGTCGGATATCTTGACGCGCGAAGCATTCGAGAACGCCATCGTCGTCAACGCTGCCATCGGCGGCTCGACTAATGCGCCGATCCACTTGAACGCCATCGCGCGGCACATCGGCGTCGAACTCGACAATGACGACTGGCAGGCGATCGGCCATAACATTCCTCTGCTGGTCAACCTACAGCCCGCCGGCGAATATCTCGGCGAGGACTATCACCGCGCCGGCGGCGTGCCGGCGGTGATCGGCGAACTGATCAAGGTAGGTCGCCTACCCTACCCGAGCGCGATCACCATCAACAGCAAATCTATTGGCGAAAATTGTGAGAAGGTTGAGATCAGGAACAGCGATGTCATTCGCCCGTTCGCCAGCCCGGTAACAGAAACGGCCGGGTTCATCAATCTCAAGGGCAATCTGTTCGATTCCGCGATCATGAAAACTAGCGTGATCTCGGAAGAATTCCGCGCGCGCTATTTGTCCAACCCCCGCGACCCCAACGCCTTCGAGGGTCGTGCCATCGTCTTCGACGGACCCGAGGACTATCACGCCCGCATCGACGACCCGGAGCTCGATATCGACGAGACCTGCCTGCTGTTCCTGCGCGGCGCCGGCCCGATCGGCTATCCCGGTGGCGCCGAGGTGGTGAACATGCAGCCACCGGCCGCATTGCTCAAACGCGGTATCCACTCGCTGCCATGCATCGGCGACGGGCGGCAATCGGGCACGTCGGGATCGCCGTCGATCCTCAACGCCGCGCCCGAAGCAGCGGCCGGCGGCGGCCTGGCGCTATTGCAAACCGGCGACAGGGTGCGCATCGACTTAGGTAAAGGCGAAGCGAACATCCTGATATCCGATGATGAATTGGCGGCGCGGCACCAAGCACTAGACGAAGCGGGCGGTTACCAGTACCCGGCCGACCAGACGCCGTGGCAGGCGATCCAGCGGTCGATGGTCGACCAGTTCGACCAGGGTATGGTGCTAAAGCCGGCGGTGAAGTTCCAAAAGGTCGCCCGCGGCGGCGACCCAAACGGTTCCGTTACCGAGAACGTGCCGCGGGATAATCACTAGGGAAAACCCGGAAACATCGATTAAAACTTATCTGGATTATGAAACTCGACACCGGGAATACCCGGCATTGGTACCCGCTGACGAATTGAATCCCGACTGTTGCGAAAATTAAGAAAAGTTATCAGCGCTCGTTTCCGGTAGGAAAAGCCGAACTTCGACGACGCTATGAAGAAGCCCGCTAAGCGGTGCCATCATCAAGTCATACCCGCCTTGAAGCCGTGGCGTTTTCACCGCAAAAAGTGTGGAAAAGTTATCGAAATAATATTGCGGTGATAGGCAGCTAAAAAATTAACTAGCCCAGATCGAACCCGTGCGCCTCGAGAAAGGCGCGCAGGCCGCCAAGGTCGCTGGTCTCGGTGAGCCGGCGCGCGGCGTTCTCCGACCAGCCGTAGAAATCCGCCATGCCAAACTTTTTCGGCTTGATCTGATTGGCGAACGGTCGTGCCGCGTAGCGGCGCTGGTCGTATGCGTCGATCTCGGCGCCGAGATTACTATCGTCATAGGCGTCCCGGTGAACGACAACCGAAGGCTGCAGACGGCGGGTAACGTCTCGCACCTCGTCCGGCCATCCCACCGCCAGGCCGGATATAGGGAAGACACCGTCAGGCAATCCAAGCAGATCCGCCGTCTCCGGCAGGCGCTTACGCACCTGGCTAATGCAGCAGCTACCCAGTCTCGCCGCATCGGCGGCCACGATCATGGCCTGCATCGCCAGCGCGGCATCGACAGTGGCGTTCATGAAGCTATCGAGGGTGTTCTGCGCGTATGCGTGACCGCGCATTTCGCACACAAGTTGCGCGCGGCGCAGGTCGCCGCAAAATACTAGCAGCACCGGCGCATCGGCCATCCACGCGGTATCGCATAGTCCGGCCAGAGCGACCTTTTTGGCCGGATCACGCACATCGAGGATGGAATATTGCTGCAGGTCGGACTTTGCCGGGGCCGACTGGGCGCACGCCAGCAACGCAGCATATAGAGCTTCTGGGACCGGCTGATCTGTAAACCGCCGGTAACTGCGGCGCGACAGTATACACGACAATGCGCTAGCGGCTTCGGGCGTAAGATCAGCCTCCTCGAGCTCGGCAGCATAATTTGCCGACGCCGCCAAGCCGAAACGGGCGGTGAAATCGGCTTCTAGGTCAATATCAGCGGTGGGCATGGCGGCTTATTCCTTGAATCCTGGAAAATTTTGCGCGCAAGCGTAAGGCCCGGAACCGGCGGCGGCAATCGCCAGGTTTACCGCCGCTTCAGCTCGCCAGTGAGCGCTTGCGAGCGGTAGAACTATAAAAAGAGAAAAGAAATACAATTTAAATTGAATTTAAAATACAGTATAAAAAATATCACAAATACTATTTTTTATTTTTTCATGCAATTATATATTTATTATTTATATGTGGCGATATAATACATATATAATTCATAGGTAAATAGCAGATATCTCGTTAAATTAGGAGCGAAAGTGCCAGACGCACCTACCAACCCCTAGCGCGCCCTGATAATCGACGATCATAGATCGATGCGGTCTATCATCATGGGTCTATTGCAAAAGATTAGTATCGAAGACGTAGCCGAGGCCGAAAACGGAAAAGTGGCGCTGGCATTTCTGCGCACACCGAATGTCAAGTTTTCCGACTTCATCATCTACGACCTGCATATGGACGAGATGGATGGGATGCAATTTTGCAACGCTGTCCGCAACGACAAGAACCCACGCAACCACTGCGTTCCCATCCCCATGCTCACCGGCGGTCTGGATAAACTGCTCCATGAAGTCTCAAAACAGGTGGGGGCCATGTCGGTCCTGGCCAAACCGGTTTCAGCCGAAGAGCTGGGACACCATAACGGAAAAAGCGGTGGGCTACGCCCTCACCTAACCTCCCGTTTTTTCGCAAAAACCGCCCGTGTGGCCCAAAACAGTTCCTAATTCTAATTTGACTCCAGTGCGAGTGGCTCATACCGTAATTTCACTAGGAATTTATGAGTTTGAGTATTTACCAGAAACGGGAGCGGTTTCACACATAAACGCGTATGTACGGGACAGACATTGCCGGGAAAGGCAGTGCCGTGAGGGGGGGGGTTGTCCATGAGCGCGGAAGCGATGTTCATCGAGTATCTTGCCTATTACTCGGATGGGAATTTTTTCCATTTGAAACGAAAGCGAGGCGCTTCAAACGAAGCCGTAGCGTTATAAAGGTGGGATTTGGTGTTCCACGGTAGCGGTAGAACGCCGCAAAACAATGCCGGGCGCACCCGGCAAACAAGAAACCAAGAAAGGGAGGAAAAATCGATGCATTTTAAGCAATCACTCAGTGGCCTAGCGGTAGCGGCCGCCTTAGCAATCGGCGGCGCAAGCTCAGCTAATGCCGAAAACATCACTATGAAGCTAGCAACGGGCCATCCGCCGGGCTTCCACTACGTCGAAAAGTTCAAGGACTACTTCGCGCCGCAATTCAAGGCGCGGGTCGCCGCACGCACTAAACACAAGGCCAGCGTACTAGAGCTGTACAGCGGCTCCGCCGTCAAGGTCACGGAAACGCTCGAGGGCCTGCAAAGCGGCATCATCGATGTCGGCGGCTTCTGCTACTGCTTCGAGGCATCCAAACTGCCGCTGCACGGCTTCCAGATCTGGATGCCGTTTGGCCCGCCAAGCCCGATCAAGTCGGTGGCGATGGCGCGTGACGTCTACGGCGAGACGCCGGAATTGCTGCAGGTCTTCGAGGAAAAGTTCAATCAGAAGATAATTGGCTTAATCGTGCTCGATCCCTACGAGATAATTTCGCGCAAGCCGATTACCAAATTATCCGATCTCAAAGGCTATAAGGTCGGCGCGGCGGGTCCGAACCTGGTATGGTTCAAGCCGGCCGGCGCAGTCGGCATCCAGTCGACTGGTGCCACTGCCTACACCTCGTTCCAGCAGGGTGTCTATGACTCGGTGGTACTGTTCGCCAGCTTCGCGCTCAACGGCAAGTTGACCGATACTGGCAAGCACTACACAAAGCTCGGCATCGGCGCGGTAACGTGGCTGGCCGTTCACGTCAACAAGAAGTGGTATGACGGCCTCCCACCGGAAGTGCAGGAGATCGTGCTCGAACTGGGCCGCGACTACGAGCAGGTCATCGCAATGGAGAAAGAAGAGGACTATTTGCCAACGCTGCGCGCGATGGAAAAAATCGGCGTCACCATTCATGACCTCTCAGACGAGGAAAAAGCGAAGTGGGCGGAGGCGCTGAAAGACCTGCCGCAACAAAAGGCCACCGAGCTAGATAGCAAGGGCTACCCGGGTACCGCGGTTGCCAAGCGGGCGCTCGCGGCGGCCGAGCGGCATGGCCACAAATGGCCGGTACGCTATTCGGTCAAGTAATGCACTACGATGATACGGCGGCGCCCGGTACGGGTGCCGCCGTCATCTTTGCCTCCGCCAGACAACGGGCGAGTGTGTAAGGGAGAATGGCGGGCAATGATTTACCGCATCAACGACAAGGTCACGAAATTTCTGATGGCGTTCTCGGCCCTATGGGCGTTCGGTTTGGCGTTCTACATCCTGGGCGACGTCCTGGCGCGCAACCTCAACATGCCGATTGAGGGCACCGCCGAGATCGCCCGCGACTCAATCGTTACAATCGTTTTTTTACAGCTTGGCTATTGCGTACATATCCGCGGCATGCTGCGCGCTGATTTCTTCATCGCGATGTTCCCGCCGGGTTTGCAACGCTCCTTCGCGCTGATCGGCTTTCTTCTCGGTATTGTCTTTTTCGTCGGTATTTTTATCGGTTGCTTCAGCCCAGCAATAGAAGCTTGGCAAACTGGCGAGTACGAAGGGGCTGGCGCCGTCCACGTCCCGGTCTGGCCAGCCCGGTTTGCCATACTTATTGGCTGTGCTCTGGCGGCCTTCAATTATCTTTTGTCGGCGATTTCGGTGTTCCAGGAGACGCCGGGTCAGGACCTCGGGGTCGAAACCGCATGAACTGGCCCCTTACGTCACGTCGTCCAACATTCGGGCGAAACCCGCAGGAGTAGGCGTACATGTTCGCAGTCGACATCACCCTCTTCGTCATAGGTCTATTGCTGTTGATGGTATTCGCCGGCGTCGACGTTGCCATTGCGCTCGGCATAACTGCCATGGTCGGCCTGTTCTGGGTCACCGGTGACATAGTATTGGCACTTAATTTCGTCGGGTCGACGGCGGTCGAGGCGCTACGGGCCTACGTTTTTGCAGTTGTGCCTCTATTCATGTTGATGGGCGAGTTCATTTCGCGCTCCGGCGCCGCCGCCGACCTTTACAACTCCATTAATAAAAACCTGTCGCGCATTCCGGGCCGGCTAGCCCATGCGACGGTGTTAGGGAATGCGCTATTTGCCTTTGTAACCGGCACTAGTCTGGCGTCCGCGACAACTTTCACACGCATTGCGTATCCGGAAATGAAACGTTACGGCTATAACCGCGGCTTTGCGCTCGGCTCAATCGCCGGCTCGGCGTGCCTCGGCATGCTGATCCCGCCGAGCCTATTCATGGTTGTCTGGGGCATTCTGACCGAGCAATCGATTGGCCTGCTGTTTATCGCCGGCGTGCTACCGGGATTCCTGCTCGCCGGCCTGATGATCGTCTATATTTTTGGCGCTGCCTTGGTCATGCCGCGCCTGGTTGGCATCGGTGTTGAGGTAAAATCGTCGTCCCAGCCGCTCGGCACCGACGTAGCACGTGACGCTGGCCCGGAAGCCGATGTTCAAATCGAGGGCGGCGGTAGCTCGGTATGGGTCAGTTTCGCCGGCATTCTTGCTGCGATGGTTGGTGTGCTGGGCGGTATTTGGGTCGGCTGGTTCACGCCCACCGAGGGCGCCGGCATTGGCGCATTGCTGGGCCTCGTCCTGGGAATTGCCAAGGGCATGCGCTGGCCCGATATTTTCGATGCGGTCCTCGCCGTCGGTCGTACCTCGGTACCGATTATGGTGTTGCTGTTCGCCGCTCAGCTCTACTCGCGTACGCTGGCACTGGCAGGTGTCGGCGCCGCGGTTCAAGACTTCTTTATCGGCACCGGCCTCGGTGCCTTCGGCGTGCTAGCCGTGATGGTTGTGATCTGGTTTGTCATGGGTATGCTGATCGACTCGGTCTCGATTATGCTGCTGACGGTGCCAATTTTCGCGCCGCTGGCAATGAAAATGGGCTTCGATCCGATCGCTTTTGCGTTGATCGGCATCCTGGCCATCGAGGCTGGTATCCTGACACCACCCTTTGGGCTCTTGGTCTATGCGGTCAAGGCGGTAGTGCCCGACCGCGACGTCAAAATGATGGAGATCTTTGCCGGCTCCACACCCTATTGGATAATGTTGCTGATAGTGATGGTCATCATCGCCAAGGTGCCGGAGGTCGCCACCTGGCTACCCGAACTAACCCGGTAACGTCGCTGCCTGACAAACGCCGACCCCCGTCGTAAACAGCAATACCAACATGGCTGACGGAAAAAACGGCCCCCTGACGGGCTTCAAGGTGCTCGACTTGACAAATGTGTTGATGGGACCGTTTGCCAGCCAACTCCTCGGCGACCTGGGAGCTGACGTCGTCAAGCTCGAAGCCCCCGGCGGCGATTCGACGCGCAATGTCGGGGTCGTCCGCAACGCTGGGATGAGCGCGTTCTTCCTGCACACCAACCGCAACAAGCGCAGCATCGTCATCGATCTTAAACGTAGCGGTGCGCGCGATTTAATGCTGAAACTCGCGACCGAAACGGACGTCTTCCTCACCAGCCTGCGCCCGCGCGCCATACAGAAACTCGGCCTAGCGTACGAGGATCTGCGCTCGGCCAACACGGAGATCGTCTACGCCAGCTTGGTTGGTTATGGCAGCGAAGGACCCTATGCCGGCAAGCCCGCCTACGACGATCTCATCCAGTCGGCATCGGGACTGGCCGGACTGTTCCAGCGCGTTGACGACGGCGCGCCACGCTATGTGCCGAGCGCCATCGCCGACCGCATCGTCGGCCAAGCGGCAGCCAACGCCGTCCTTGCCGCCCTGCTGCACCGCGAGCGCACAGGGCGAGGCCAGACGGTCGAAATACCCATGTTCGAGACCATGGCACACTTTACCTTGGGCGACCACATGAACGGTCTGACGTTCGATCCGCCTGCAGGTGCTGCCGGCTATCCGCGGCTACTGGCGGAAAATCGCCGCCCCTACGCGACACTTGACGGTTTCATCGCTGTGTTGCCCTACAATGACAACCAGTGGCAGCGCTTTTTTGCCGCCGCCGGCCAGGCCGACCGCATCGACGACGACCCCCGCTTCGCAACACTGGCAGCGCGCACGGAAAATACCGATGCCCTGTACGATATCCTGGCCGAGATCGTAGCGCAGAAAACCAGCACCGAATGGCTCATCCTTCTCAACGAGGCCGATGTCCCGGTGATGACCGTGCACAGCATCGAAACGCTGGTCGATGACCCGCATTTAGCAACGGTCGGCTTCCTTGACTGGATGGATCACCCAACCGAAGGCAAGGTGCGCACCATGGCACCGGCCGGAAACTATTCGGAAACGCCGCTATCGGTGCGCCGTCCAACGCCGCGCCTGGGCGAACACACGAATGAAGTCCTCGCCGAAGCCGGTCTAGGTGAAGATGAAATCGCACGTCTGGCCGCCGACGGCGTAATCGCCGGACCGGACGACACATAACGCCGGGCTTACTTCAATAGGATTTCGGCAGCCCCAGCACATGCTCGCCGATATAGTTCAGGATCATTTCGCGGCTGACCGGAGCAATACGGGCAATAAAAATTTCGCGCAAGTAACGCTCGACATCGTATTCCCTGGCGTAGCCCATGCCGCCATGGGACATGACCGCGGTCTCACAAGCGCGGAACGCGGTTTCGGCGCCGAGATACTTCGCCGCGTTGGCCTCAGCGCCGCACGGCCCGCCGGCATCATACAGCGCGGCGGCCTTGAAACACATCAGGTTCGCCGCCTCCAACTCGGCCCAACATTTCGCCAGCGGATGCTGGATCGCCTGGTTTTGACCGATCGGCCGGCCGAAGACGACCCGCTCTTTGGCATATTCGGTGGCGCGCTCTATCGCCACCAATCCAACACCAACAGCCTCAGCGCCGATCAGGATGCGCTCGGGGTTGAGACCGTCGAGCAGATAGCGGAAGCCCATGCCCTCTTCGCCGATCAAATCGTCGGCGGGCACCAGCAGGCCGTCGATGAAGACCGCATTGCTGTCGATCGCCTTGCGGCCCATCTTGTCGATCTCATGCACCTCGACATAGTCGCGGTCGAGGTCAGTGTAGAACAGCGACAGGCCGTCGGACGGCTTTTTGCACTGTTCGACTGGCGTGGTGCGCGCCAACAGCAGGATCTTGTTGGCCTTCTGCGCCGTCGTCGTCCACAGCTTGTTGCCGTGCACCAGATAGCCGTTGCCGCTGCGTTCGGCTCGCGTTTCCACTTGGCCCGTGTCGAGGCCGGCATTGGGTTCGGTGACGCCGAAGCAGGTGCGGTCCTTGCCGCTAATCAGTGGTGGCAGGCAGCGATCCTTCTGTTCCTGGGTTCCAAAAACGACCAGCGGCATCGGTCCAAAGATGTTGATGTGCACCGCCGAGGCGCCGGTAAAGGCGGCGCCCGAGCGCGCGATGGTCTGCATCATCAGCGATGCCTCGACAACACCGAGCCCAGCGCCGCCAAATTCCTCCGGCATAGCAATGCCAAGCCAGCCGCCGTCGGCCACGTCGCGCACGAAGTCTTCCGGAAATTCGCCCTCGCTGTCGCAGCGCCGCCAATAGTCGGCATCGTACTTCGCGCACAGCTTTTCGATGGCGTCGCAAACCGCTTCCTGGTCTTGACTAAAGGTGAAATCCATGGCTGGCGAGCTTACCCGATTTATCGTCCACCGAAAGGGTAATTCCTTGCCGAACCATGCTAAATTTAGGTGTGCTGACACGAAACGACACAGACGCAGGAGTAACCGAAAGTGAGCCCCTTGAACGCCTTCGATTTTCAGACCTGGATCGACGAACACCGCCACCTGCTCAAGCCGCCGGTCGGCAACATTCAGATCTGGGAAGACGCCGATATGATGGTAACGGTCGTCGGCGGGCCGAACCAGCGCACCGACTTTCACGACGATCCGGTGGAAGAGTTCTTCTACCAGCTCGAAGGCGACATGGTTCTAATGGTGCATGAGGACGGTGTCATCCGCGGCGTGTCGATCCGCGCTGGCGAAATTCTTCTGCTGCCGCCCCACGTGCGCCATTCGCCGCAACGGCCGATCGCCGGCTCGATCGGGCTGGTGATCGAACCCATGCGCCCACCGGAGGAACTAGACGGTTTCGAGTGGTTCTGCTTCGGCTGTGGCGCGAAAGTTCACCGGGTCGAAGTGGTGCTGGAATCGATCGTGCGCAATCTGCCACCGCTCTACGACGCGTTCTATGCAGACAGAGCCGCGCGCACCTGTCCCAACTGCGGTGAGCTGCACCCGGGCAAGGAACCACCCGAAGGTTGGGTGCAGCTTTGACCTCTTAATTAAAGACTAGTTGCCCTCCGGCGTTTCGGGCGCAACCGACGGGTTCCATTGGCCCCGGCGCATGCGGGTAATCTTAACCTCGCGAAAAACGCCAGCCTTGCGCAACGGCTCGTTGGCGGAAAAGCGCTCGACATCTTCGCGGCTTGGCAGATTGAGAATGAGCACACTGCCAATACGCTCCACACCATCGTCGGCCAGCATCGCCCCGCCGAGCACGAGATTGTTCGCGTGTTCTTTGAGGTAGGCAAAATGCGCGTCCTTGTGTTGCTCGCGCAACACCGCTGAACCAGGGCCGTCCTCCTGATAGATTATGTAGAGCATCGCTAAGCCGTCATCACCAGCGGCGACCAGCTGCGTTGCCGGCGGACAAACCGGACGTCCATCGTCTCACCGTCGAAGTCACTAATTGAGTCATCGAGTTCGCTGCTCTCGACATCGTCGAAGCAGTTCACATTGACGGCGGCGTACTCCGACCCGTCGATGTCTTTGGCGACGATCGGCGCGACGCGGCAGCTGAAATAAATGTGACAGTCCGCGGTCCCGGTGCCGAACTGGTAGCAATTACCCCGTGACGGATCGCCAACCAAAAGTTTGAGCCGCCCCTTCGGATTGGAAGTCCACACACCGCGGTGCTTGGTACAAAACGAATAGCCGTGGGCACGTACAGGAATAGAATTGCCAACTTCAGGCCAGTAGAAGACGAGGCGGATATTGCCGCGATGGCAAAAGCCGTGGATACGCCGGACTGCGCCTGCCTCTTCCGCTATCATCTCACTCCCCCGTAAACTTGGGCTTTTCCTTGTTGAGAAAGCTTGCAACACCATGGCGACCGTCGCGGCCACCCATGGTCTCAGCAATGCTGCGGCTCTCGGCATCAAGTTGGGCCTCAAGGTTTTCCGAATAGGCTGTGGCCAGCAGATTTTTGGCAATGCCGAAGGCTTTGGTCGGCCCGGCGGCGATGGTGCGCGCCAGCGCCATCGCCTCGTCCATGAGCTGATCGTCGGGCACCACCCTGCTGACCAAGCCCCAGTCGCAGGCCTCCTCGGCGCTTAGCAGCCGGTTGGTCAGGATCAATTCCTTGGCGCGCAACAGCCCGACATGTTTGGCCAGGTGGTAAGTGGAGCTGCCGTCTGGTGTCAGGCCAGAGGCGGTGTAGGCAGAGATGAACTTGGCGCTTTCGGCGGCGAGTACATAATCGCCGACCAGCGCCAGGCTGAAGCCGCCGCCAGCCGCAGTACCGTTGACCGCCATCACCACCGGCGCGTCCATGCGACTGAAACGGGAAACCGCGAGATGCAACACGGTCGCCGTGCGGTCGACATAGTGCGGCACGTCGTCACCCGCGTCAAAAAACGCCTTGAGGTCGCCGCCACCGCAAAACATCTTGCCAGAACCGGTCAGCACAACGGCGCGAATATCCTTATCGCGGTAACAGCGCACGGCAATGTCAGCCAATTCCGTGACCAGCGGCTCGTGGATAGCATTTGCGTCATCGGGCCGGTTCAAGGTGATGATACCGATATTGTCAGTGACGTCGAAGATTATATGTTCGTAGCTCATTCCTACTTCTCCCTGATTTGAGCCTAGACCGATCGATCGACCATAATATCGAGTAGGTTCGGCCCGCCGTTGGCCATGGCCTTTTCGAGCGCCGGGCGCACGGCGCCAGGCTCGGTTATACGTTCCGCCATCACGCCCATGGATTGCGCCAGTTCAACGAAATCAATCGGCGGGTCGGTAAAATCCATGCCGATGAAGGTCTCGCTGCCGTGAAACGCCTTCAATCTCTGCTTGATGATGCGGTAACCCTGATTATCGAGGATCACATAAGTAACCGGCGTTTTCATGTTCGCCGCCGTCCACAGCGCCTGGATCGAATACATGGAACTGCCGTCGCCAACTAGCGCCACCACCGGGCGAGCAGGCTGTGCCAACTGGATACCAACCGCCGCCGGTAATGCCCAGCCGATGCCGCCGCTGGCGAAGGAGTGGAAATTGTAGCGGTCGCGGAACGGCAGGAAGTGGAGCAGGTTCCACGCCGTCGTCAGCCCTTCGTTGACGACGACAGCGTCCTCCGGAAGGGCACTACAGATGTCCATCATCAGCCAGTCGCCGTCGATCGGCACCGTAGCCTGCCTGGTCAGCGCCGTCTCGCTACGCTGTTGACGCAGCGCGTTCCAATTGCGGTCGCTAACCGCGTCAATGCGTGCGTGCGCTGCCTCGGCATAAAACGGTCCACCTTTGGTTTCGAGTACCGGAACCAACGCGGACAATGTCTCGCGCACGTCACCGCGAACCGCGATTTCGGCGGGGTAGTTCTTGCCCATTTCCCAGTCTTCGAGACCGATCTGCACAATCGTCATGCCGTTAGGCAACGGCTCGACCTCGCTCCACACCGACATGCGCAGCACGTCGGCGCCGATTACTACCAGCAGATCGTAATCTTCAAGGACACCACGCACGTCTTTCTGGATGCGCGACAGGGCACCCATGAAGGCGGGGTGCTCCGACGGAAAGTGGGAGCCGTAGGTCGTCGTCTGCTGGTAGGCCGGCGCACCCAGCGCCTCGGCAAGTTGCGCCACTTCGGCGAACGCGTCCGACGTCACCACCTCGTTGCCAACCAGCAGCACCGGCGCCTTCGCCGCCAGCAGGCGCGTTGCCAGCGCATCGAGCCGTTCGTCCGACGGGCGCACGCGCGTGTCGACGCGGGTGCGGTGACCCAACTCGATACCCTTCTTGTCGTTAAGCACATCACTCGGTAGCGACAGAAACACCGGCCCGGTCGACGGCGTCGTGGCGATCTTGGCAGCGCGGCGGACAATACGCGGCATGTCTTCCAACCGGTTGATCTCAGTCGCCCATTTGACCAGCGGTGTGGCAATCGGCACTAACGGATCGTAGAGTAGCGGCTCGGTCAGGCCGTGTCCCTGTTCCTGCTGGCCGGCGGTGATAATCAGCGACGTGCCGGTGAAGCGCGCGTTATAGATGGCGCCCATAGCATTACCGAGGCCCGGCGCAACATGGACGTTACACGCCGACAGCTCACCGCTGGCACGGGTATAGCCGTCGGCCATGGCGACGACCAGAGACTCCTGCAGGCCGAGCACGTAGGTCAGATCCGGAAAGCCCGGCATGGCGTTCATGATCGGTAGTTCGGTGGTGCCGGGATTACCAAACACATGGGTTACGCCCTCGTCCTTCAGAAGGCCGAGGAAGGCCGTGCTGCCGTTTATGAGATTCATTCCTGTTCCCCCTCCCGTTGGTGGCGGACGGAGGCATTCAGGAGCGAACCCCTATGACCCCCACACTGCGTCAGCGACTTCGACAATCACCGCAGTTTTGCGATTTCGTCGTCTTCACTGATCTTATTGCCGTGATGGGTTGATGAGAAGCCACGCTGGGAACTTAGGCACAATCTTTCCATATCGACATATTGCGCGGTTTCGTCGATGCGGCGCTTCAATTTATCATCGACCGCGCGTAACTCGTCGGCCGATATCTCGCCGGCGGCCGCCTTGGCGCACCGCGTACTAACGGGCTGGCCGTAACAGGCTACCGACATGGTCGGCGTGAAACGGCGGGTTTATCGAAGCGACCATATTCCAATCTCCCGGGCGTCCAGAAGAACGTCCCACTCTCCACTCACGGCAAAAAATGAAACGAGACCCCCTACTGAACCGGCGAAAACGGCGCGGCGAACAGGATCTTGTTCTCCTGCGCGATGATCGCCCCCTTGGGCGAGCCAGCGGGCGGCCAGATACCGGTTTCCATGGCTTCGGCACGCACGGCTTGGCGCTGGTCGAGGCTTTCGTAAGCCCAGATATGGACGAACTTGTTGAGATCGCCCAGTTCCGTATGCATGGCCATAACTACGGGCGATAGTTCGCGGCGTGCTTCGATCGCCGCTTTCCAGCCCTCCATCACGCCCGGCATCATACCCAGAGCGATCATGTAGCTGCGCCACTCGAAGATGGGGCCGACCTTACCGCTGGCGAAGTCGCCGATGAACGGGAACGGTTTGAAAATTTCGGATTCCATGTGGATCGGTGGTTCCGGCGTTTTTGGCGGCCACTTGCCCGGCGCGGCGGCCTCGCCACGGACGCGGTCGCGATCGGCCAGGTCCTCATACGGCCAGATGTGGATCACCTGATTGAGAGGGCCAATTTCGGAATAGAAAAATGCCGCCAAGGGCGAAAAATCCTTGCGGTATCCTTCGTAAGCCTCGCCAAAGACTTTGACGAATCCGGGTACGGTTCGCGGCTTGAGCCGGTAGCTTCTGACTTCGTAGATCATGGTTTTCCCCGTGTCTCGATTTATTCTGAAATTTCCTGGCGCACTATATTAGCGCCTTCGACCATTGCCGACAGCTTGGCGAACGCCAGTTCGCGCGACAGATATTTCATATCGCAATCGGGCGCGACAATCACCTGTTTGGGCGGTGTGTATTTCAGTGCATCGCGGATGCATGCGGCAATGGTTCCCGGCGTCTCGACCTGCTCGTCGGCTATATCGAGAACACCGACCATGACCGTTTTCGATAGCAGAGTTTTCAGAATCGACAGATTGAGCTTTGGTTGCGCCACTTCGATGGAAATCTAATCGGCATCGGTAGCTTCCAACTCGGGCGGGAACGAGTAACCGCCCGGCTTGTCCTTGACCATGTTGGCTTAGCCGAAACACATGTGCACCGCCGTAGCGCCGGTGACACCCTCCAAGGCACGGTTAATCGCTCTGACCGCGACCCGTTTCGCTTGTTCGGGCCGCGCCTGCATCCACAGCTCGTTGAGCAGGACGATATCGGGACCGGCGCGCTCCTTGTCGCGAACGGCGACAATAGTGGCATCGTCATGCATCGCCTCCAGATACTCCTCGGTTATGAGTTAGATATCGCACACGCACGAGCGGCGGCCCGCAACCGAGCAATTGCAAGCGATCGATTAGCCAATCGGATTGCGAGTAGCTGCCAACGGGCACCGTCGGTAAAAGCTCCAAGTCCTTGTCTCCTCCCAGTTGCCGTAACGCTATCATCCACAGTACAGCCCAGCCATACGGATGATGCATGCCGGCATTGTCAAAGCGTGCAATCGGCGCGAGAATTATCCGCGTTTGCCAACGATCCGGGGACGACAGGGATGAGCACAAACAACGGCACGGCTT
The DNA here is from genome assembly GCA_964530225.1 of uncultured Rhodospirillaceae bacterium. Classification (GTDB taxonomy): domain Bacteria; phylum Pseudomonadota; class Alphaproteobacteria; order UBA6615; family UBA6615; genus CAZHBA01. The sequence goes on from CAZHBA010000075.1 coordinate 30,956, forward strand.
TAAAGCCCTGTATTAAGAGCCTTCGAAGAGGCCGAGGAAATCAGACCGTTCGGCACACCGGCAAAAATCACGCTGCGCACCAAAAAGACCGGCGGCCAGGACCACTACTTCCAGGAGATCAACAAGATGGGTTAAGAGCGGTGCCGGGTTCGGTCCGAAAATGATGGAGCGGCTGGAAGAAACCAACCGGCGTTATGACGTGATGTTCGCGAATTAGTTCCGGCAAATTCATGCCGGACTCAAGGAGGTAAAGCAATGAGTATGTTGATCGAAAACGGTCACGTGGTGACCATGAATGCGGACCGCGACGTCTTCGATGGCGGCTATGTTGTTGTCGGCAACGATGGCGCTATCGACTCTGTCGGCCCCGCCGGTGCAGCCCCAAGCAGTATCTTCGACGAACGGCTTGATGCAACCGGCATGATCGTGTTGCCTGGCCTGATAAATCTGCACCAGCACCATTGGTACAATCTGTTCAAGGGTCTGGCGCCGGGCATGCTGTTGGAAGAATGGGTTAGCGGGCTGCTGCTACCCTGCGCCGCAGAACTCAACGCCGGCGACCTGCGCGCCTCAGCCTATCTGGCAGCGCTGGAGATGGTGCGCACCGGCACCACCTGCTGCCTCAACCATTCCGTGACCACGACCATGGCTGAGGAAGTGGCGGCGACCATCGAGCCCATGGCCGAGATCGGCTTCCGCCAGGTTTTCGCCAAGGACTTTCGCTGCCAGACCCCAGCTAATCCTCAGCACCCCCACAACGCCGCCGATGCAGCGGGTTATATCGGCGACCTTGTCGACGAGTGGCAAGGCACCAACAATGGGCTGGTGCGCATGGCGCTGACCATCGAATCGAACGCCCACTGGCTGGCTGCCGGTATGAGCTCCGACGAATTGGTCGAGACCGGTTATCGGCTCGCCGTCGACAAGGACCTGCAGATCACCAACCACACCGCCGGCGGCACCCTATCGATGGAGACCGGCTATTTGCATTTCCTGCGCCAGACCGGCCGCACCGACGTGCGCTATCTTGTGCAAATGGGCCTCCTCGATTCCCATTGGCTGTTGATCCACGCCATCAACGTCAACGACACTGACATCGCCCAAATGGCCGAGGCCGGTTGCCACGCGGTTTATACGCCGACAGCCGAATCGATGCGTGGCGGCGGCATTGGGCCGTGGGTCCGGCTGATCACGGCCGGCGTCAACTGCGCACTCGGCACCGATGGCCCCATGGTCGACTATTCGGTCGATATTGTCGAACAGATAAAAGCCTGTACCTTCGTGCAAAACACCAACCACCTCGACCCCACGGTGATGCCGCTCGAGCGCTCGCTGGAGATGGCGACGATCAACGCCGCCAGAGCCCTCAATATGGAAGACGAGATCGGTTCGCTGGAGCCCGGCAAACGCGCCGACATCGCCGTGTTCGACCTGCGCGGCCCCCATATCCAGGTGATCCATAACCCGATCGCCAACTTTGTCTGCTGCGCGCGCGGCGCCGACGCCCATACGGTGCTGGTCAACGGACAAACTGTGCTGTCCGAAGGACACTATAAAAACTTCACCGGCGTCGCTGATGTGATCGCCGAAGCAACCGAACGCGGCCGCATCATCGCCACCAAGACCGGCGTCATCGACCGGGCTAACCCCATATGGCCACCACACGATGCCGCCGCGGCGCAGTAACTTCTACCCATCAACCCAATTAACCAGCGAGCAGTTTTAACGGAGAAAATATGCCTAAGGACCCACGTGTCGAAGCCGCGCTCAACCACTGGGCACCCCGCTTCATCGCCAATGGCATTCCGCTGACCGACTTTCAGGAAGTAACCGCCGCGATCGAGCGTTGGGAAGATTGGTGTTCGTCCTGGGCGACGCGCGGCGCCATCCATGAGACGATGGGCCGCGAGGCGCTCGATGCCGGCTACGGCTTGAGCGCTGGCGAACATTTGACGACGGCGGGTGTTTGCTATCACTTTGCCAAGTTCCTGTTTGTCAACGACGCCGAGGAGATGCGCGCCACCCACATGAAAGCGGTCGAGTGCCGTAATCTAGCACTACCCCATCTGCGCCCACCGGGTGAGCGGATTAAAATTCCCTACGAGGGCAAGTCCCTTTACGGCATTCTGCGCAAACCGCCCGATATCGACGCGCCACCGGTGGTGATCTTGGCCATGGGACTGGACTCGTCGAAGGAGGAAATGGGCACCTATGAGCGCCTGTTCCTTGACCGCAACCTGGCGACCTTGACCTTCGACGGACCCGGCCAGGGCGAAGGCGAATACGATTTCGGTATCCGCCATGATTACGAAGTTCCGGTTGGCGCCGTCGTCGACTATGTGGAATCCCGCAAAGACGTCGACGCCGGCCGCGCCGGGCTCTGGGGTGTGAGTTTGGGCGGCTATTACGCGCCGCGCGCGGCGGCGTTCGAAAAGCGTATCAAGGCGTGCATCGCACTGTCGGGACCCTACAACTGGGGCGCTGTGTGGGACACGCTACCCGACCTCACCCGCAACGCCTTCCGCGTGCGCTCTCACTCAGCGAGCGAGGAGGAAGCGCGTGAGCTAGCGCTCAAAGTCTCGCTCGAAGGCGTGGCGCCGGAGATCACCTGCCCGCTTTATATCATTGCCGGTAAACTCGACCGGCTGATTTCGTACAAGGATGCCGAGCGCCTGGCCGCCGAAGCATCGGGGCCGGTGGAGTTATTGGTCATCGAAGACGGCAATCACGTCGCCAACAACCGCGCCTACCGTTACCGGCTGCAGACCGCCGACTGGATGGCCGACCAACTAGGGATGGTGGGCAGTTAGTCCATAAATTCGATATTGTTGCGGCATTTTTTTGGGAGATTGCTACGGAAGAGCAGGCAACTATTCACCATGCGTACGGAGATTCGACGCCGCATTTTAATCCCTATTGCTGGCATCACTGGCCGGCGCATCCATGGATGGCCCACTAGTTCCGTCGCACGCTTGGCGAGACGCAAAAAGGTAGCTGCTTCGACTGATGAAGGCGGCACTTGCGCCGGCGCGTTACTGCTCATCACCAACAGGTTAATCGCAAGCGCCACAACAGTACTAACACCAAATATTTTCATAACAATAACCTCTAAGCGTTCACCCGTTCGAACCCGTCCAGCCGGTTAAGCCGAGATAAAGGGCGTTTAGGTGACAATTCTAGTGAGATGTATTACCCACGGACCCCATGACTCCAGCCGACCTGTTGCGCCAGATGTTCGATGCTACCGTGGCGGCAGCACAGCCAGATCTTTGCGTGCCGTCCTATCTACCTGCCCCGCCAAAAGGCCGCACCATTGTGGTCGGCGCCGGCAAGGCATCGGCGGCGATGGCGCAAGCGCTGGAGGCCCGCTGGCAAGGGCCACTCAGCGGTCTGGTGGTGACCCGCTACGACCATGGCGTGCCGTGCGAGCACATCGAAATCGTCGAAGCCGCTCACCCGATACCAGACGAAGCTAGCGTCACCGCAGCGCAACGCATCCTCGATCTGGTGTCCGGCCTCAGCGTCGACGATCTGGTCATCGCGCTTATCTCGGGCGGCGGCTCGTCACTGCTTACTTTGCCGGCAGTGGGGCTAACGCTGGCCGAAAAACAAGCGGTCAACAAAGCCCTGTTAAATTCGGGCGCGCCGATCGACGCCATGAACTGTTTGCGCAGGCATCTCTCGGCGATTAAGGGTGGCCGGCTGGCCCGCGCCATCGCGCCGGCGCGGCTCGAATCACTGCTTATCTCCGACGTACCCGGCGACGATCCGGTGCTCATCGCCTCGGGACCCACGGTGCCCGATCCGACGACCTTCGCCGACGCACGCGACATCATCGAGCGCTACAACGTCGCGGTGCCATCGGTAGTGCAGGCGCATCTCGCCGCCGCTGCCGACGAGAACCCAAAACCAGGCGATCCGTGCTTTTCCAATGCAGCGGTGCAGATTATCGCCACGCCGGCGATAGCGCTGGCCGCCGCCGCCGATGTTGCCCGCGCAGCAGGTTACCAGGTTGAGATACTGGGCGACGCCATCGAGGGTGAAGCCCGCACGGTAGCCGAGCAACACGCCCATCTCGCCATCGGCGCCGCGCCGGGTACGGTCATTCTCTCCGGCGGCGAATTGACAGTCACCGTCACCGGCAGTGGCAGCGGCGGGCCCAACACGGAATACGCACTGGCGCTAGCGTTGGCGCTCGACGGCGTCCCCGATGTCCATGCCATGGCCTGCGACACCGACGGCATCGACGGCAGCGCCGACAATGCCGGTGCCCGTATCGGGCCCGATACATTGGCGCGCGCCATCTCAGTAGGAGAAACCCCACACACTTCGCTGACCATCAACAATTCCTTCCGGGTTTTCGAGGCCCTCGGCGATTTGGTGATTACCGGACCAACCCACACCAACGTCAACGATTTTCGCGCCATTCTGATCAACGGGTAGCGCTCGTGGGAAGGTAATGTGTTTCCGGATTCCATAAACTTACCCCCCTTGAGGGGGGGGGGGGAAGGACTTCACACCCTAACCCCCTCCCTAAAGGATAGGAACTTTGCACTCAGCAGCTACGAGCCAGAGATTGCCCATCAAATGATCAGCGCGTAGGCTTACCAACGCACAATTTCGGCACAGCGAGTAGCAGCACGATGAGCGAATCTAACAGGACAATCCGGCCCCAACTCACCCATGCCGGGGTATGGGTCCATGACATGGAAAACATGATCGAATTCTACACGCGGGTACTCGGTTTCGAGATCACCGACCGGGGCCATGTGCCGCGATACGGCGGGAATATAGCTTTCTTGTCGAACGATCCCGATATCCACCATCAAATGGTGTTCGCCGATGGCCGCACCGACGACGGGCCAAGCACGATCAACCAGCTTTCCTTCACGGTCGAATCACTGGGCGAATTACGCACCATGTACCATCGCGTCACCGCCGAAGGCGTGGAGAACCTGCTGCCGCGCAACCACGGCAACGCCTGGTCGGTCTATTTCGACGATCCCGAGGGCAACAACATCGAGGTCTACCTGGACTCACCCTTCCACATCCCCCAGCCGTTCGGCGAGTTCCTCGACTTCGAACAATCCAACGAGGAAATCGTCGGCATAACCGAAGCGCGCTGCCGCGAGACCGAAGGCTTCAAAATGCGCGACGAATGGTCGGCCGAACAGGCCCAGAATATGGGGTTAGCCGAATAAAATACCGCAAAGCAGCGCTACGCGCGCTCCTGTTCTTTCACGTAGACCGGCTTATGCTTGCTGAACCGGGGTTTATCTCCGGCACTGCGGTTGGACTTCTGGCTTTGTACCGAGGCGCCGCCGAGCGCTGCCTCCGCCCCCACCGGCTTATCGCCCTTGATAGTGACCCGTTCCATCTTGCGGCGCTGGGGATAGAAATCGTGGATGGCGTAATGCTGGACCGAACGGTTATCCCAGAACACTAGGGTGTTGGGCTGCCATTGATGGCGAAGCTGATACTCCGGCACCGATGCCTGACGGTAAAGTTGATCGAGCAAAGCGTGGCTCTCACTTTCGGCCATTCCCTTGATTGCAACTGTAAACTGTGGATTAACGAACAGAACCTTACGGTCTGTCATCGGATGCTGGCGAACAACGGGATGAATGGCCGGCGGGTAGCGTTCCTCGAAGTCCCGCAACGACCGACGGCCTTCGGCATCGTTCGAAAACAATTGCCGGAACGGTTTGAAATCGTGCACCGCCTCAAGCCCGGAGACAAACTGTTGCAACCGGTCGCTGAGACCCTCGAAGGCCGCCGACATGCTAGCATACATGGTATTACCGCCGATTTCCGGAACGATGAGCGCACGCAGCATGGTTCCCAAGGGCGGTTCGGCACGAAACGTCTCATCGCTGTGCCAAACGTCGGTTCCCCAGGGCGGGTTGTCGGCGTCGTTATCGAAGATAATGAGCTCGGGGGTTTCCACATCGCTCGGCGCGAAGGGGTGAACGGTGAGTTCGCCAAACCGCCGCCCGAACGCTTTTTGCTGGTTCGCGGTAATTTTCTGGTCGCGGAAAATCAGCACCTCGTGCTCGGCATGCGCTTCGGCAAGCGCTGCGACCGTCGCATCGTCGAGCGGTTGCGTCAGATCGATACCGCTCACCTCAGCGCCTAGGCTGGCGCCGATGCGCTTAAACTCGAGGGTCAAATTTTGGGACTGGTTCATAGGTCTATCTTACCGCTATTGGCGCATATGTCACTTGGCGGGCACTAAACCCGCGCGGCGGTGCAGCGCTTCCTTGGAAAATCCGGCGCCGCCTCGTAGACTTGGCAGTCGATACCGCGCTTGTGCAGATTGAGCGCCAGTGTCAGGCCGGTAATCCCGCCGCCAATAATTGCTATGGGCACGTCGCGCTCTCCCCCCGTTTTATGAGACACTATTGGCGAAAATCTAACGCGCAGCACTGGGGGAGGAAACAGCCATGGCCGGCGATGTAGAAAATCAGGCGTTCACTGAAGAGCTGTTCAACTACTGGATTCCGCGCCTGGCCGCCGACGGCGTCGATGTCAACGACGTGCTGACCGTGCGCACCCGTGTCACCGGCTGGGCCGACTGGCCGACCACCTGGGCCGAAATCGGTGACGAGTACCGGAACCTGGCCGCCGCGCGCCTGGCCGATGGCTACGGCCTGAGCGCCGGTGAAGCTCTGGTGCGCGCCAGTCTCGCCTACCATTGCGGCCAAGTCGTCGCCTTCCACGCACCGGAAGAAAAGGCCGATCTACAGACCCGTAAAGTTGCCGCCTTCCGAGAAGCCGCGCCACTGCTGGCGCCGCCAGCCGAACGCATCGAGATCGATTTCGACGACCTCACGCTGCCCGGCTTTTTGCGGGTGCCCACCGGGATTAGCACTCCGGTCGCCTGCGTCCTGCTGGTCCCCGGTCTCGATTCCACTAAGGAGGATTTCACCACCATCGCCGACATGTGCGCGAACCGCGGGTTGGCTTCGTTTGCCTTCGACGGGCCGGGACAGGGCGAGGTTCGCGCCGCCGCGCCACTGGCCGATGGCTACGAAGACTGCATCGCCGCAGTGTTCGAGGCGATGGCCGCACGGCCGGAAATTGACGAAGCGCGCATCGGCACGTTGGGCCGCAGCTTGGGCGGCTACTCCGTGGTGCGCGCCGCCGCCGCCGAGCCGCGCATCGCCGCCACCGTGGTGTTCGGAGGCAACTATGATCTGAGCGACTGGCCCAACATGCCGACGCTAATCCGTGATGGCTTCCGCCACGCCACCGGCGGCGCCACCGAAGACGAGGCACGCGCGCTCATGGGCACTGCGAGCCTCGACGATTGCATCGACCACGTGAACACTCCTGTGCTGGTGGTGCACGGCAAGCGCGACGCCATCTTCCATTGGTCGCAGGCGACGCGCATCGCCGAGGCGCTACCCGGGCACGCCACCCTGATGATGGACGAGGACGGCGTTCACTGTTGCCACAACCACGCCTTCCAGTACCGTACGGCGATGGCCGATTGGCTGGCGGCGAAGCTGTAAGCGCCGGGAAAGCGGACAGCCGATGGGGCGTTGCCGCCGGTTTGCGGTAACTCTAAACTAGTGCCGATTTCACAACCCAGAGACAATACCATGGATGGGGTCGTTGAAACGAACGCCGAGGTGGCCAAACTCCGCGCCCTGCCGGTGCTCAATGTCGGCCCGGCGCTGACCGGCGACAGGGCGGCGATCGCAGAGCTTGCCGAGAAATGGCGTGAAGTCTGGGAAACTGTCGGTTTTATGTGCATCGTCAACCACGGTGTTCCGGCAGAAGCGATCCAACGCATGGAGGCCGAAGCAAAGCGCTTTCACGATCTACCCATGGACGTAAAGATGAGCGTCCAGGTGACGCGCGACCAGAAGGGCTACACGCCGCCGCGCATCGCCATCACCACCCATTCCGACTATCACGACAGCCGCAAGCTCGACTCGGTCGAGGCCTTCGTCATCGCCACCGACTATGCCGATGACAACCCTTTTGTGCAGGCAGGCGCGCCGTTCTACGGCAAGATGCCATGGCTACCGGAAGACGTTCTGCCTGGATTCCGAGCCACCGCCGAAGCCTACATGGAAACCATCGGAACGTTGGGCAAGAAACTGCTGCCGGTGTGGGCACTGTCACTCGATCTGCCGGAAGATTATTTTGCACCTATGTTCGAGGACCATTACACCTACTTTCCGCGTGGCTAAGTATCCGCCGCTGACCCGCCTCAGCGCCGACGATATGGGCGTCAACGCCCACGCCGATACCGGGTTCATGACCTTCCTGCCACCGGCCAACGAGCCAGGCCTGCAGGTACTCGATATCGACGGCACCTGGTTCTGGCCCGACTTGCCCGAGGGCGCGCTTATCGTCAACGCCGGGCAGTTTCTCGGCCGTTGGACCAATGATCGCTTTCGCGCCACGCCCCACCGGGTGGTTCCGCCGCAAGAAAACGACCGCTACTCGCTGGCTTGTTTTATCAACCCCAACTTCGAAGCGGTCGGCGAGTGCCTGCCAACCTGCACGGGGCCGGACAGCCCACCAAAATATCCGACCCAAACCTACCGGGAGTTTTTCGACTGGTACATGACCAACACCTTCACCCATTATGGCAAGCTAAAAAACGTCAACGGCCAAGCAGTGGAAGTCTGAGTTAGCGCGCACCGAGTTTTTAGAGTCTAACGAAAGTTACTTCCTGAAATAAGTATATCCTCATCCTGAGCTTGTCGAAGGATGAGCCCGCAGCATCTCACCCCTCGTCCTTCGACAAGCTCAGGATAAGGGACTTAAGGATTGGGCGTTGCTGCTTCGATCGCCAACTCCCTACATCCGTAGCAACTTCTTGGCGTTGCCGTTGAGAATCTTGTCCTTGTCCTCGTTGTTGAGGTGCAGGCCTTCCATCCACTCGGTGCCGGGATCGTTGGCCACGAACGGCCAATCGATCGAGAATAGAACACGATCAATGCCAAGTTCCTGGATACTGCACAGCAACGCCGGATCGGAGAAATTACCGCTGGTGGTGATGTAGAAGTGCTCGCTGAAAACGTCGCGGAACGAAATCGCCTTGTTACCCGGCCGCGCCAACGCGCTGTCGATGCGCCAGAGCAGGAACGGTAGCCCTTCGCCCATATGACCCAGGATTATCTTGGTATTGGGATAGGCGTCGAGCACGCCGCTCAAGACGATGCGGATACCCGCCGTGGCGGTTTCCACCGTGAAACCCCAGCCAGCGGTCAGGAAACCCGGGAAATCTTCTATATATTCCTTGTAGTAGGCATCAACGACCGCCGGATGGGGCATCGCCGGGTGAATGTAGAGCGGTACGTCGAGCGCCGCCGCGCGCTCGAACACCGGCCAGAAGCGCTTATCATCGAAAAACACGCCATCGGTAAGGCCATGGATCATCGCTCCTTTGAAGCCGAGTTGGGTAACCGCACGCTCGAGCTCGTCAGCAGACGCCTTGGGATCAGGCGTCGGCAGCGCGGCGAAGGCCGCGAACCGGTCGGGTTGCGCCGCGACCACATCGGCCAGACGGTCGTTGGCGCCGGTCGACAACGCAACCGAGGTCTCCGGGTCCATACGCTGGGTTGCCGGCGGCGCATGGGACAGCACCTGGATGTCAATGCCGGCTTCGTCCATTTCCTTTAACCGCAGTTCGCCCATATCCAACAGGCGCTCTTGCAGGGCGATTGGACCTCCAGCGTCGGCGACACTAAGGCTCGCCGAGACTTCTGCATCCCAATAATGTTCCTCGATCGCGATGACCTGCTGGCCACGTTTTGTCACCATATTGCCCTCCCCTTCTGCACTGGCTTTAACGTCGTTATGAGGACTACTCTAACAGCAACCGAGCGGAGCGTCAGGCATCGGGTACAACCCTATACCGAACGCGTCGAAGCACCAGGCGAAACAAGCGACGACTAATTAGGCTTGGCACCGTGCCTGTTTGACGCGGCGCTAATGACGCGTCCCTTTTTTGCAATATTACAAATTCCGCCAAACACCAAATTCGGTTACACTCTTCGGGTGCCTGTTGGCATCAAGCAAAAAAACACGCACAGGCCCAGCGTTAAGCGGCTTAATTCGGGGAGGAACGAATGCCGACAAAATCGATTATCGACGACATCATCATCGAACGCGATCTACCCATTCGCATGGACGACGGCGTAATAGTTCGAGCCGACGTTTACCGGCCCAACACTAAACGGAAAGTGCCCATCGTTATGGCGGGAGGCCCCTACGGCAAGGGGGTTAAATATCAGGAGCACTATAAGCCCCTGTGGGACTCGTTGTTAAAGATGCACCCCAACGTGCTCGCCGGTTCGAAGCACCGCTGGCTAACCTGGGAGACCGTCGATCCGGAGATCTGGGTACCGTGGGGCTACGCCTGCGTGCGCCTCGACTCGCGCGGTGCCGGCCGCTCGCCGGGTTATCTCGATATTTTCTCGCCGCGCGAGACCCAGGACTTCGCCAACGCCATCGAATGGGCGGCGGCGCGCAAATGGTCGAACGGGCGCGTCGGCCTCAACGGCGTTTCCTATTACGCCATCAATCAGTGGCAGGTCGCCGCTTTGCAGCCTAAGGGCCTCAAGGCGATGATCCCATGGGAAGGTGCCGCCGACGAATACCGCGACTGGGCGCGCCATGGCGGCATCCTGTCCAACAGGTTCATGGAAATCTGGTATCCGCGCCAGGTCGAGAACGTCCAGCACGGCTACCCAAAGGGGCCGCGCGACCATTGGATGAAGACCCGCTCGACCGGTCCGGCACGCCTCAACCCTCAGGAGTTGGCCGAAAACCGCGCCGACACACTGGAGAACTTCCGCGTCCGCGAGATGGATGACGACTGGTACCGCTCGCGCTCACCCGACTGGTCGCAAGTCAAAGTACCGTTCTTGAGCGCCGCCAGCTGGGCCGGCTTCGGCCTGCACCCGCGCGGCAACTTCGAGGCCTTCACCCAGGCCGCCTCGAAGGAGAAATGGCTTGAGGCCCATCCCGGCCGCCACGAGGAATGGTTCTATCTGGCCTACGGCATGGAGCTTCAGAAGCGCTTCTTCGACTATTACCTGAAGGGCCAAAAGAATGGCTGGAACCGCGAACCCAAGGTGTGGCTCAACCTACGCCGACCGTTCACCAAAGAGGTCGAGCTTCGCAAGGAAAGCGCTTGGCCCCTGCGCGGTACCAAATGGACCAAGCTCTACCTCAATGCCGGCGGCAAGGGAAAACTCAACTGGAAAGCGCCGAAGCGCAAATCCAAGAAGAGCTTCCGCGCGTTGACCCGTGGAGTCACCTGGATGTCGCCGCCGCTGACGCGCGAAACCGAGATCACCGGCCCGCTGGCGGCGAAGATTTTTGTTTCTTCGTCGACCGCCGATTGCGATCTATTCGTCACCATGCAGGCGTTCTCGCCCCAGGGCAAAGAGGTGTTTTTCCAAGGAACGGTCGATCCCAAGACGCCACTCTCCCAGGGCTGGCTGCGCGCCTCGCACCGTAAGCTCGATCCGAAACTGTCGGAACCACACCGGCCCTATCACACCCACGACGACAAACAGATGCTGACGCCGAACATGGTGTACGAGCTCGACGTGGAGATCTGGCCGCAGTGTATCGTGTTACCCAAGGGCTTCCGTATCGCGCTTAACATCTCGGGCCAGGATTATGACCGGCCGGGACCGGCGGTCGCGGCCTATGTGCCGTCGCGAGGTTCGGGTCCGTTCCTGCACAATCATCCGACCGACCGGCCGAAGGAAATCTTTGGCGGCACGACGACGATCCACACGGGTAAGGGTCAGGAGTCCTATCTGCTGTTGCCAGTGATCCCAACTCGCAAGTCCAAGACGACGAAGCACGACGGCAACGACGCCAGCGTGGCGGACTGAAGGAACCGAAAACAGCGCTACTAGCCCTCCTCCATAGGGAGAGGAGGCTAGGCCTTTCAGGCCCCGCGTTCGGTTGAGTCCGCCACCTCCAGTAAGATCCGCACGATGTCGTCGGCGGCGGTGATCATGGCGTCGTGGCTGGTCTCCAGCACCTCGGCGCGCCAGGCGGGATCGGCTTCGGCCTCGGCCAGATAACGGTCGAAGGTCGAGTTGGGATAGCCAGTAGCGCGGATATAGGTGCGGTTGGTGATTGCTTCGTGGGCGCCGGTCAGCCGCGCCTTGTCCATAAAAGTTTTGGCCGATTGCGGTGTCATTTTCGTTTCTATCCATGCCGCGTCGCCCGGATCAGTGACGCCGATTAGCTTTGGCGCCGGCGCGGGCATGCGCCAGACGTCCTCAGCTTCGGCCAGTTCCTTCTCGATCATCTCGCGCCGCCAGTCGGGCAATAGATCGTTTTGCGCCACGCCGTCTGCGGCGATGAAGGCGTTCTGGTAGACTAGCGCCGAAATGCGTTCAAGCATGCGGTCGGCAACGCAGGTAGTGACCATGCCGGCATAGCTGGCGGCGACCAGGATGACATCGTTCAGGTCCTCCCACTCGAGCACGTTGGCGATGTCGGTGATGTTGAGTTCTAGCCCGACATCGGGCGACAGCAGATGGTTGCGTTCGCCGAAGCCGGTCATGGTCGGCGTGTAGACTTCGTGCCCGGCGCCGCGCAGGCGTGGTGCCACCCGCGCCCAACACCAGCCGCCATGCCAGGCACCATGAACCAATACAAACGTCGCCATCTATTCCTCCCCAATGGTGATTTGTTGCTATGGTTGGGGCTGAGTATACGCAAAGCGCCCACAAAGCATGGGGGAGAAGATGCAACTGAACGGAAAAACCATCATCGTCACCGGCGGCGGCCGCGGACTCGGCCGGGCCTATAGCGAAGCGTTGGCTGCCGAAGGTGCGGCCGTTGTCGCCGCTGACATCCGCGATACCGCCGGCACTGTGACGGCAATAGAGGGTGCGGGCTGTAAGGCCATCGGCCTCGACCTCGATGTCGCCGACATGGATAGCTGTCAGGCCGTGGCCGACCGGACCGTGGCCAAATTCGGGCGCATAGATGCCCTGATCAATAACGCGGCGCTCTACGGCGATATTTCCGGCGGCCGCTTCAACCAGATTCCCGAGGACCAGTGGGACCGCGTAATGATGGTCAACGTCAAAGGCATCTGGCAGTGCTGCAAAGCCTGCGTGCCGGCGATGCGCGAAGCCGGCGGCGGCTCAATCATCAATATCTCGTCGCTGGCGGCGACCTACGGTATGCCCTACGCGATCGACTACGCCACCTCAAAAGCCGCAGTGATTGGCCTCACCCGCTCGCTCGCGCGCGAACTGGGACGCGACTGGATCCGCGTGAATGCTGTCGCACCGAGCGCCGTTTTAACCGAGGGTACCGACGAGTTCATGGGCGAAAAGCGCGACAAAGCGCTTGAGGTTATCGCTGCCGGCCAAAGCTTGCAGAGCAACCTGGAAACCAAAGACATGACCGGCACCATCGTCTATCTGGCTTCCGACGCCAGCAAGTTCGTCACCGGCCAGACCATCATGGTCGATGGCGGCACGGTGATGCTGTAGAGTGGATTTTCGCGGCCTGCCTGAACAAATACCGCTAAATTAGTGCGATATTTGGCTTTTTTCTATCAGGAGAAAATATTATTGGTTTCTAGATCAATTTTCCATAGTTTATCAATCGATAAATAACGGATTTGAAACGGTTCAGGAGAACGCTATGGACGTCGCGTCGCCGCTGAAGATCTTTGACTATAGTAAAATCGATAAGGCGGAAGAATTCGCGGACATTCCGATCCTCGATATCGGGCCCTATCTGGCCGGCGAACCCGGGGCGCGCGAAGTGGTGGCGGAAAACATCCGCTTCATCCAGGAAACCATCGGTTTCTACGTGGTCGTAAACCACGGTGTGCCGCGCAAATTGATCGATAACGCCTATGACGCCCTCAAAGATTTTTTCGCGCTTTCCGACGAGGAAAAGCTCAAACTCAAGTTCGGTGAGAAATCGGTTGGCTATATCGCGCCCAAATCGACTGTCTACGTAACCTCGAAAATCAACGAGAACACTAAGCAGGACTTGAACGAAACCCTGGTCTTGGCGCTCGAGCGCCCAGCCGACCACCCCTATCTGGAGCAGGGCTTGCGTTTTGTCGGTCCCAACCCGTGGCCGGAGAACCTGCCTGGGTTCCGCGAACCCATGGTCGAATATCAACACGCTATCGCCACGTTGGGCTACAAGATGGCGCCGCTCTACGCGGTGGCGCTGGAAAAACCAGCGAACTTTTTCGATGAGTGTTTCAAAGAGCCCATCATGTGGACGCGCAATGCTCACTATCCGGCGGTGAAGCCGGAAGAAAACCAGTTCGGTATTTCACCCCACAGCGATCACAGCTTCATAACGCTGTTGCCCCTGTCCGACGTGCCGGGACTGCAGGTATTGACCCGCAGTGGCAAGTGGTTACCGGCCGACCCAGTTGCCAACGGCATCGTCGTCAACACCGGCGAGTTCCTAAACCGCTGGTCCAACGACCGGTTCATCGCCTCGCCGCACCGCGTGGTGCCGCCCGATCACGACCGCTATTCGATGGCGACGTTTTTCAATCCGGCGCCGAACACTATCGCCAAGCCGCTTGACACCTGCTGCGACTCCGACAACCCGCCAAAATACGATCCGGTCAGTATGATCGATTACGTGTGCTGGTACATAGACCGCAACTATTCGACCGAGTTTGGCGGGCAGCAAGAAGGCATATAGCAGTCAGCCGATATCGGCCAATTAGCCCGATAGCTTTGATGCCAGCGGCGCCCAGAATTTCGCCATCCTGGTCGTGCACCAGCACTCCGCCAAGCGCGTTCAATACCTTGCTGTCGTTCGCCGTATTAAAGGTCAAAATAAAGCGGTCCGGCCGCTCGATCAGCACACGGCTGCCGTACCCATGCCCAGCGGCACCCCACGCCTTGGCCTAGGCAATCGTTGGGCGTAGAAAGCTGGTACCATCCTCGCGTGCGTAAGGTAAGCAGATGACCGCCGGGGTCGGGCACGACGATAGCCAATGGCAGGCAGTCGGTCTCTCGCCTATGCGCGAAACCTACTTCCATAATTTTTATCGCCTGTTCGAGCGTTAGTTTCGCCGTGGCATAATTAATATAGCTTGGTCTTAATTTCGTCCGCGTAGCGGGCGTCAATTTCTTCGGCGTCGGCATCGTACCAGGCGGCATTAATCTGACCCAGCGTGGGAAATTCCCCCTTGGCTAACTTCTTGTCCTGGTTCCACAAGTCGGCGCGCACCACCGCTTTGCCGCAATGGAAATAGACATAGCGGATGTCGATCACCATGGCGGCGCGCGGTAGCTTACCGTTAAACGCCATGGTTCCCAGCAGCTCTGGCTCGGCCGTCAAACGCGCCTTGCCGTTGAGGCGCAGCACCTCGTTGAGCCCCGGTACCATGAACATGATGGCGATTTCCGAGTTTTCCATCAGGTTGTGAAAGGTGTCGGTGCGCCGGTTACCGGGACGATCGGGAATGGCGATGGTAGTGTCGTCGAGAATATGCACAAAGCCCGGCGCATCGCCACGCGGGCTACAATCGGCTGGGCCGTCGCCGGCGGCCGAACTGGCAATGACACAAAACGGCGATAGCGCGATGAAGTCCTTGCAATGCTGGCTGAGCGCCGGTTTTTCCTTCTCGCCCAAATAGCCCATGGGTTGGCCGTAATGAGCCTCGAGTTCTTCGCGAGTTTTAATGTCGTCGGGCATAGTGCGTTCCTTCCATCTATCGCCGATAGGGTGGTCCGGCGCCATCGCGCCGTCAACAAGGGTATCTGTTTGCGGGATTACCTGTGCCACTGATATGGAATCGCACCAGCCCACTCCTCCACCCCGGTCATACGATCCCGTGGGTAGCCGGATGGGGGAGTGAGCTGGAACAGAAATACGTTATGATAACGCCATGACCGAGAAAATTTACCGCGGCTGCACGTGTGAAGAACTCGAAGCCCAGTACACCAATGCCTCCTCGTCT
Organism: uncultured Rhodospirillaceae bacterium; assembly: GCA_964530225.1. GTDB lineage: Bacteria > Pseudomonadota > Alphaproteobacteria > UBA6615 > UBA6615 > CAZHBA01. The sequence goes on from CAZHBA010000075.1 coordinate 46,911, forward strand.
GCCAAATAGTCTATAAAAACAATATCTTAAGGGGATCTTACTATGAAAGATAGTCTACAACCGGGTCTCGAATTCACTCAGCGGATTACCATCGACACCGAGCGCACGATCGGCTTTATGGGCGAGGACTTCCGGGTTTACGCCACGCCGTCGATGGTACTCGACATCGAGCGCACCTGCAAAGATCTGCTCGACCTGCATCTCGACGATGGCGAGAATTCGGTCGGCACCCGGGTCGAGGTCGACCATTTGGGCGTAACTCTAATCGATATGTGGGTCGACGTGCATGCGACCGTCACTGAAATCGACCGCCGGCGGGTGCTATTCGACGTCGAGGTACACGACGAATTGGGCGACAAGGTTGGCGCTTGTCAGCACACCCGCTTTGTCGTCGACTTGGCGAAGCAGAAGGAACGCCTCGACGCTAAACGCACGCTTCTCGCAGAGAGCTAAGGCCGGCCATGACCGTCTGGCGCGTGATGGTATTGGCCTGCGCTTTGGCCGCGGCGGCAGTAGGACCAGCAGCAAGCGATGATAGTTCCGCCACCTTCGACGACGCTTATTTTGGCTAGCGCGAACGGAGCTATCCGCTGAGCGGCGAGTTGTTCGCCAACTTCACTCTGCATTCGCTGACCATCGAAGCGGACCGGCTGCACAGCAATGGTGGCGATATCGGTGGAGTCGTGACGCCCGGCGGTTTCTTCACCAGGACAGTCAAGGTCTTCGGGCTAGTGCAACCGTTCGAGGACCGCATCGAAAACGGGGCTTTTCTAGGTGGCGTAATCAGCCTCGACGGCGCATGTTTCTGGCTGCTACGGATGACCCGGCTAGACGAAGGCAGCTAGTCCGCGGTAGCAGCACCCTCGTCGGCTCCTAGCGCTCCGTCGGCCTGAAGGTCTGCGAT